>NZ_LR134117.1:4652255-4962405 GCF_900635445.1 Serratia odorifera | reverse complement strand
AGACCGGCAACAACGAACTGTTCCACGCGATGATTGAAGCGGGCGTGCAGGCCGGTTATCCGCGTACCGACGATCTGAACGGCTATCAGCAGGAGGGCTTTGGCCCGATGGATCGTACCGTGACGCCAAAAGGCCGCCGCGCCAGCACCGCTCGCGGTTATCTCGATCAGGCACGCTCACGGCCCAACCTGACCATCGTCACTCATGCGCTGACCGATCATATTGATTTTGCCGGCAAGCGTGCGGTTGGCGTCAGCTACCTGAAGGGCGAGGGTAATCGCATCCACAGCGCGCGTGCGCGTCGGGAAGTGTTGCTGTGCGCCGGCGCAATCGCCTCGCCGCAGATTCTGCAACGCTCCGGCGTCGGCCCTGCGCCGTTGTTAAACAGCCTCGATATCCCACTGGTGCACGATCTGCCGGGCGTCGGTGAAAACTTGCAGGATCACCTGGAAATGTATTTGCAGTACGCTTGCAAGAAACCGGTGTCGCTGTATCCGGCGCTGCAATGGTTCAATCAGCCGAAGATCGGCGCAGAATGGCTGTTTAACGGCAGCGGCGTCGGTGCCAGCAACCAGTTTGAAGCCGGTGGCTTTATCCGCAGCCGCGAAGAGTTCGCCTGGCCGAACATTCAGTACCATTTCCTGCCGGTGGCGATTAACTACAACGGCAGCAATGCGGTGAAAGAACATGGTTTTCAGGCACACGTTGGCTCGATGCGTTCGCCGAGCCGCGGCCGGGTTCAGGTGAAGTCGAAAGATCCGCGCCAGCACCCGAGCATTTTGTTCAACTATATGTCCAGTGAACAGGATTGGCAGGAGTTCCGCGATGCGATCCGCATTACGCGTGAAATCATGGCGCAACCGGCGCTGGATCCCTATCGTGGTCGCGAAATCAGCCCAGGGGCCGACGTCACCAGCGACGAACAGCTGGACGCCTTTATCCGCGAACATGCGGAAACCGCCTTCCACCCGTCCTGTTCGTGCAAAATGGGCGAAGATGACATGGCGGTGGTCGACGGCCAGGGTCGGGTTCACGGCATGGAAGGGCTGCGGGTTGTGGATGCGTCGATCATGCCGCAGATCATCACCGGCAATCTGAACGCCACCACCATCATGATCGCGGAAAAGATCGCCGACCGTATTCGCAACCGCGCCGCGTTGCAGCGCAGCAGCGCAGATTACTATGTGGCGGGCGATGCGCCAGTGCGCAAATAACCCCGATTTTTGCAACATGCCCTCTCGCCGCCGAGGGGGAGGGCAGCCGTAGCAAGCACCCCTCTCCAACGCTCTTCCCTGAGGCGAGGGGGCAATTCCCGTCAATTTATCCTGCCAGCGCAATCACCTGCGCATCAAAACTGTATGGCGTAGCCATGCGCCACATACGGGCATAAAACTCGCTTTCGATCTCTTGCTGCAACAGGGCACCCGGTGCCAGATAATAGTAGATATCGGCATACACCTTGATTTCCGTAGCGGTAATACGGCGCAGCATATGATGTGACGTCAGCTGCTCTGGCCGGCTGATGCCCGCCGCTGCCAGCATTTCCGCCAGCGCTTTCAGCGTATTTTGCTGGAAGTGATAGACCCGCTCGGCCTTGTTTGGCACCACCAATGCTTTCTGGCGCAACGGATCCTGGGTGGCGACGCCGGTTGGACAATGATTGGTGTGACAGCTCTGCGACTGGATACACCCCACGGCGAACATAAAACCACGGGCGGAATTCACCCAGTCGGCGCCCAGCGTCATCACGCTGGCAATGTCAAAGGCGCTGATGATTTTGCCGCTGGCGCCGAGTTTGATTTTGTCACGCAAACCACAGCCGACCAGGGTGTTGTGCACGAACAGCAGCCCTTCGCGTAGCGGCATCCCCATGTAATTGGACAGTTCGAGCGGCGCGGCACCGGTGCCGCCTTCCTTACCGTCGATAACGATAAAATCCGGCAGGATCCGGGTGTGCAGCATCGCCTTGGCGATGGCGACAAATTCCCATGGGTGGCCAATACACAGTTTGAAGCCGATTGGCTTGCCAGCGGACAGCTCGCGCAGTTGCTCAATGAAATGCATCATTTCCACCGGCGTGCGGAAGGCGCTGTGCGATGACGGCGAAATACAATCCTCACCCTCAGGCACGCCGCGGGTGGCGGCGATTTCCGCATCAACCTTTTTAGCCGGCAGTATGCCGCCGTGACCCGGTTTGGCGCCCTGGCTGAGCTTGATTTCAATCATTTTTACCTGTGGGCTTTGCGCCTGTTCGGCAAAACGTTGCGGATCAAAATGGCCATCGGCGCTGCGGCAGCCAAAATAGCCGCTACCCAGTTCCCACACCAGATCGCCGCCGTGCTCGCGGTGATAACGGCTGATGCTGCCTTCGCCGGTGTCATGATAGAAGTTGCCTTTGGCGGCGCCAAGGTTGAGGGCGCGAATGGCGTTGGCCGATAGCGCGCCAAAACTCATCGCCGAGATGTTGAAGATGGACGCCGAGTACGGCTGGCGGCAGTCCGGCCCGCCAATCAATACGCGATAGCTGGCCGGATCGGCCACCGGCACCGGGCACATCGAATGGCCGATGCATTCATAACCGGTCTGGTAGACGTCGAGAATGGTGCCAAACGGCTTGTCACCCATTTCGTTTTTGGCGCGACGGTACACCAGCGTGCGCTGCGTGCGCGAAAAAGGGATCTGTGCGTCGTCTTCCTCAAGCAGATACTGACGCAGTTCGGGGCGGATAAATTCAAACAAGAAGCGCAGGCGACCGATGATCGGATAGTTGCGGCAAATGGCGTGGCGCCGTTGAGCCAGATCGTAAATGCCCAAGGTGGTCAATGCGCCAAAAATCAGGCTCGGCAACCAGAACCACGGCTGTTCGACGGTGCTGAATAAGCAGGCGAGGGTAACGATGATGCTCAGCACAAAGCAGGTATAACGGCTGAATAAAGAGGATTTCATAACATCTCCCGATATTGGTTTTTTAATCCAGACGACGTTGCAGTTGGCGGGGCTGGTCACGCATAAACGCTGCCCGCGGCCGTGGGGCTGCCGTGGACGAATGGTAAACAATCGGCTTGTATGTTATGTGGCTGTTACTGCTGGCTCATCATTTGTTACACTAATTTAACGTCATGCGCCAGGCTGGGATTGCCATGGGCTCATGAACGCAGGCGTGGCACCGATGTGGCCGACGCCTGTGTCAATACCGTTGCGCCTACGGCATCATGGTGGTGGAACATCCGATGCGGCGGTGTGTGCGGCAGAGCCGTAGCCGGTTTGCACACCGACTGCGGCGTGGTGCAATGGGTTATTTCGCCGCAACGAAAATCGAGCTCATGCTGCGCAGCCGTAGCTTGCGCATCGCGCTGTATTTCTGCGAGAAAATGGTTTTGGGGTGGGTGCCGCGTTTTTCGGCAATATGCAACAGGCTGTCGCCGCGCAACAGATTGAAGATCACATCGCTTTCCGCCGGGCTGAGCTCGCGGGTTTTTTGTACCCGGATCCCGCCCGGTGCCTTGCTGTCCAACAGCTGCTGCAATTTTTCCTGCAACGAATAAAGTGGCATGCGGGTAGAGACCAGCTCAACGGAAATGCCCAAAATCGACAGCAGTTTCACCACCCGCTCGTCATCATAGAACACCAGGATCCGCGTTTTGCTACGGTATTGCTGATGCATCGCCACCAGGCTTTCAATCACGTTGACGCTTTGTTCCAGATTCTGCGAGGTAAAAATCAACGCAATATCATGCCTTGTTATTTTTTCCGCCTTCGAACCGCCACGCATAAAGTCTGAAAACAGGCGCAGATCGTACTGGCCATAATTTTTTTTCAGCAATACGGACAGCCCAACGTAACTGTACTTACACTCACTGATTACAAGGACACTATTTTTCGACATACTGGTTAACACCATAAATGAGTTAAAAGTATTCAGCGGTAAGAAGCGAGTTTAAATCCTTGATATTGGACTCCTTCCACAGCTTTCCCTGCAATGCGTAATAGGGCATTTCATCCAGCCATTTTTTATGGTCGGTGGTTTCCACGCCTTCAATAATCACTTTGTAATGATTCAAGTAAAAAAAACGCAATAACGCGCGCATCAACCCTTCACCGCCGGGTTTTTTCATAAAGTTCCACAAGAGAAAACGGTCTAGCTTAACAAAACGGAACTGGCTGTTATAAAGCGCGGAAAATCCGGCGTAGCCAGAACCAAAATCGTCGAGCCAGAATGAATAACCGTTCAATAGCGGATCGCCATGAACCCGATCTTTTACCAGACGCGTGGCGCTTTCACTGATTTCAAAATGAATACAATGAACCGCCCTGATTCTTTCAGCCAACTGGCTGCTGGCTAATGAATGCAGCGTAGCGTCATCGACGTTAAGCGTGACGATGACTTGATTTTTATCGAACCAACTTTGGTATTTCTCAATCAGTTCTACCTGTTCCAGCAAAATCCCGACGCGCATTGCACTATCGGCATGCTGGAAAAACTGCTCGGGGAGAAAAGTGCGCATATTCACTGTCAAACGTGAAGCGTGATAAGCATTCGACAGCCAGCAGTTGCCCCGTTCTTCCAAACATTGGCTGGAAAACAAAATAAATTCCGTTATTTTTCGATCTAAAAGAACCCTTCATTTCCCAATCCTTGGATTGAATTTTAACTGACTGTTTTTTATGGTTAAATAAATTAACGGCGCGTATTTTATAGGTAATATTCTTATATTTTCGGCCCGCTTGGCGACGCGGTGTTTTTCGTCAACAAAATGCATGCCGACTCGCAATGTCAAAAAATATCAACGCGTTACAATGTGTAACTTTACGGGATAATATCCTGATTTTAGGGGCTATTACTGATATCTATGACCTGTAAGCTTTTCAAAACACAGATTATTCCTATTCCGTTGAATCGTCAACATCGATCGATAGGTATTTGTTGATAGTTTATTCCTATCAAGGAGGGTGTTATGAATATTTTAAACGATTTAACAATAAGAATCCGCTTAGTTTATATTTCGCCGGCAATGGATTCATCGGGCTTCATTCCTGACAAGGAGTAGCATCGTTGAATGTACTTAATAGTTGTATTAATTCATCGAGAGTCTAAATATGAAAATCACCAAATTGTCTGCTGTATTGGCATTGGCAGTAAGCACTGCTGCAATTTCTTCTTTCTCGGCGCAGGCTGCGGATGGCACTATTACTTTTAATGGCAAGGTTACTGACCAGACTTGTACTATTAGCACCCCAGGCGGTAAAGATTTCACCGTAACTCTGCCAACCGTTTCTTCTTCCACTCTGGCAGCGCAGAGCGCAACAGCAGGCCGTACCCCATTCGCTATTAACCTGACTCAGTGCTCTAAAGGCCAGGTTGCAACCTATTTCGAACCAGGTTCAACCGTTGATTTCAACACCGGCCGTCTGAATAACCAGGCGCAGGCTGATGCGGCAACCAACGTACAAATTCAACTGTTGGGGAGCAATAACCAGTTCCTGCCAATCCTGGCGGCGACCAATAACGGCGCTCAGGCTAACTCCCAATGGGTTACCGTGGCTAACGAAGGTGATTCTGCCGACCTGAACTATTATGCTGAATATTACGCTACCGCTGCTGCGGGCGCGGGTGATGTGACGTCTAACGTGCAGTACACCATTATCTACCAATAAGTAATATTCTTAATTCTGGCGGGGAATATATCCCCGCCAATATTCCCTACCTCAGTGATAAAAAATGAAAATGTCATTTAAAAAATACAGTGTATTGCTGGTTGCAACGCTTTTCAGCAGCAGCGTTTTTTCCAGTGTCATTATCAACGGTACGCGTATTATTTATCCGGGAAAACAGCGGGAAGTTACCGTTCAATTAACCAATAACGGCCAGTCTCCGGCCCTGATTCAATCCTGGATCGACGAAGGCAATCCGCAAACCACGCCGGAAAACAGCAAGGCGCCGTTTATCCTGACGCCACCCATCAGCCGCGTAGAGCCGAAAACCGGCCAGGCGCTGCGTGTATCGCTCACCAGCAGCTCGCTGGCGCAAGACAAAGAATCCCTGTTCTGGTTGAACGTGCTGGAAATACCGCCGGCGCCGACCGGAGCCAAAGACAGTGCGCCGGAAAACTTCCTGCAAGTGGCGTTTCGTACCCGCGTGAAGCTGATCTATCGCCCGGCAGGTTTGAGCGGTGAGGCCAACGATGCCCCGGAGAAACTGCAATGGCGCTTTAGCGCCGCCGGCGTCAGCATCAAAAACCCAACGCCGTATTACGTCTCGTTCACCGAAATCAACGCCGTGGTTAACCAGAAAAAGCTGCCGTTAGCGCCACACGGCGACATGCTGGCGCCAGGCCAGGAAAAAACGCTGGCGTTCTCGGGTGACAGCACGCGTATCACCGATGTGGAATTCACCACCATCAACGATTTTGGCGGACGCGTAACACGGACGAAAAACAAACAAAAGTAACTCTTGGAACAGCGCCTCGGGCCGCTGCGCAAGCGGATGGCGGAGTGAGCTTAATTTGGTAAAGGAATGCTTATATATGAAAGAGTTACCTCTATCAGCCGCGGTAAGAACGGCATTATTCACTTATCTTCCCTGCGTTATTCAGGCGGCATCGTTATTGGCGTTGCCGGCGCTGGCTCGCGCCGCCGCGCCTGCCGCCGAAAAGCCGGCTGCGCCGGTCGAGGCCACGTTCAACAGTAACTTTTTGATCGGTGATGCTCAGGGCGTTGACCTTTCGCGTTTCCGCGACGGCAACCCGGTATTGGCCGGCAAATATTCATTGGATATCTACGTCAACGGCGAATGGAAAGGCAAAAAGAACGTTGAGTTTAAAAACGTACCGGGTAAAAACAGTGCCGACACCTGTTTTTCGCTGCTGGCGCTCGACGAGTTTGGCGTGGATACCGCAGCGATGAGCAGCGACCCAACGGTGTCGACCTCCACCTGCCAGCCGCTGGGGCAGTGGATCCCGGAAGCGTATTACCGTTTCGATACCAGCACCCTGCGTCTGGACATCAGTATTCCGCAGGCGGCGCTGCGCCGCACCGCGCGTGGCTATGTCGATCCCAAGTTCTGGGATCGCGGCATTACCGCCGGCAGCCTGTCGTATAACTTCAACGCCTTCAACACCCACAGCTCCAGCGGCAGCAACAGTCAGGATTCGACCAATGCCTACCTGACGCTGAACGCCGGGTTAAATATTGCAGGTTGGCAATTGCGCCACGATTCCAACGTCAACTGGCGTTCGAAGGAAAGCACCCATTGGCAGAACACCGCCACCTATGCCCAGCGCGCCATTCCGTCAGTACGCGGCATGCTAACGCTGGGGGACGCTTATACCAACGGCGACTTCTTTGATTCCATCGGTTTTCGTGGCGCTCAGATCGCCAGCGATGACCGTATGTTGCCCGATTCGCTGAACGGCTATGCCCCAGTGGTACGTGGCGTAGCGCAGAGCAACGCGCTGGTGGAAATCCGTCAGAACAATCAGCTGATTTACCAGACCACGGTCGCTCCCGGCGAGTTTGTGATTAACGATCTGTACCCCACCGGCTACGGTGGCGATCTGAACGTCACCATCAACGAAGCCGACGGCAGCAAGCGCCAGTTCAGCGTACCTTATGCCTCGGTGGCACAGATGCTGCGCCCGGGCATTGCGCGCTATGCGCTGACTGCGGGCCGAGTACGCGATGATAATTTGAGCAAGGAGCCGGAAATGCTGCAGGCGACTTATCAACGCGGGTTCACCAATATTTTCACCGGCTATACCGGCGCCACGGTCAGCGATGGCTACAGCGCCGTGCTGATTGGCAGCGCGGTGGCCACCCCGGTCGGCGCCTTTGCCCTCGACGTGACGCAGGCAAATACCCGACTGAAGCAGGGCGATCAGTCAGGCCAGAGCTACAAGCTCAGCTACAGCAAACTGATGAGTGAAACCAATACCAACTTCACCATCGCGGCTTACCGTTATTCCACCTCCGGCTATCTGTCGCTACGCGATGCGCTGTATTCCCGCGACAACGAACGCAAGGGGCTGAGCGCCGACGCGGTTAACCGCCAGCGTAGCGAATATCAGCTGACGCTGAATCAGGGACTGGGTGACAGCTGGGGATCGCTGTACATCACCGGTTCGGTGCGCGATTACTGGAACCGTGGCGGCAGCACCAAGCAATACCAGGTCGGTTACAACAACTTCTTTTGGCCGCGTGACCTATGGGCTTTCCGCCATGCGCACCACCGATGCCAACAACCGCGACGAAACGCGTTATTACCTCAACTTCTCGGTGCCGTTCAACGTTGGCTCGCAGATGCTGAGCCTGAACAGTTCGCTGGGTTACAGTGATAACGGCTATGACAGCAGCCGTATCGGCATTAACGGTTCAACCGGCGAAGATAACAACATCAGCTACAGCGCTACGCTGGCGAACGATCGCACCGGCGGCACCAATACCAGCGTCAGCGGTGAATACCGTAGCCGCTTCTCAACGCTGAACGGTTCCTACAGCTATGGCAAGGATTACCGCCAGTCTTCGGTCGGCGCCTCGGGCAGCATCGTGGCGCACAGCGGCGGCGTGACCATGACGCCGCAGCGCGGGCAGACCATGGTGCTGGTAGAAGCGCCAGACGCCGCTGGCGCGATTGTCACCAACTCGCCGGGGGTGCGCATTGATAACAATGGCTATGCGGTGGTGCCTTACGTCGCACCATACCGCATGACCAATGTGACGCTCGATCCGAGTGGCATGTCGCGCGATGTCGAGCTGGAAAGCAATAGCCAGCAAATTGCTCCGTATGCGGGAGCGATTGCACGTCTTGAATTCAAGACCAACAAAGGCCAGGCCATGGTGATCCATGCATTGGCGCCAGATGGCAGCGCATTGCCGTTCGGCGCGGAAGTGCTGGATACGCGCAACCAGGTGGTGGGGATTGTTGGCCAGGGCAGCCGTATTTATCTGCGCAGCGAATCGCAGCAAGGATTATTGCAGGTTAAATGGGGTACGCAGCCAACGCAGCAGTGCTCCGTCAGTTATCGCGCTACAGCCAACAACAGCGCCGACTACGAATTTATCGAGGCAAGTTGCAAATGAAAAACCGTATCCGCACATTGGCCCATCTGGGCAAGCGTGCCCGGCAGGCCGCGCTGTTGCTGCTGCTGTGCGCCGTGGGCCCGCAGGCTTATGCCACCTGCTATGTCACCACCAATAACCCGCAAGACATCATCATGAACGTCGGTCGGGTGTTGATTACGCCCACCACCAAGGTGGGAGACGTGCTGGCCACCGGCAAGTTCGACATTCGCCGGGACAACAGTATCTCCTGTTCTGGTCGCAGTACCCTGTACGGACGGATTTTGCAGGGGGGGCCAAGTACCCTGAGCGATAAAATCTGGACCACCAACGTGCCGGGCGTCGGTATTCGTCTTTATCGCCAGATCGGCACCCAGGAAGGAGCCTATTATCCGCATGAGCTCTACCGTAACGGCGGGGTGTATCTGGCGGAAGGCTATTTTGTGGTGGAAGTGATCAAGATTGCCGAACAAACCGGTACCGGCTCGTTGGCGCCGGGGCAATACTCCACGTACTATGTTGATGGCAGCGGCCCCTCGAGGCCGATCCTGATTTCTCACGTATTGGCCAACAGCATCACCATCGTTACCTCGTCGTGCTCGGTCGACACCGGTTCGAAAAACAAGGTGATCAACCTGGCCACCGTGCCGTCCGCCACGTTCAGAGGGGTGGGCAGTACCGCAGCCGAGCAGGATTTTTCTTTGAACATCAACTGCGTTGGCGGGACTGGCACCGAGTTTCTGCCGGGCGGCGGTGGAGAAGGGTTGGTAAACGTACGCTTCGACTATACGCCGGATGGTTCCAACGCGCCGGGCGTGCTGAAGTCGTTGCAGGATACCAACGCGGCAAGCGGCGTTTCCGTGCAGTTGTTGAACGGCAGCACCTCGGCGCCGATCAAAAACGGTGAGTCGGTCTATGCCGGTCACACCATCGCCAACCAGACCAATACCATCACGCTGCCCCTCAAGGCGCGTTACTATCAGACCGGCACCCGCATCAAGGGGGGGGTGATTAAATCGATCGCCACCTTCACCATCGAATATAACTGATCGGCGGCCAGAAGGTTAAAAAGCCAATGCGGGCAACCGTATTGGCTTTTTTGACGTCGGCGTGAACTCAGTGCTGCCCCATCCAGCTATTGCACTTGCCGTCGACGCATTTATTGGCAAACAGCAACTGCAAGCCGGGCGATTCGTGGTGATGTTCCTGCAGCGGTTTGGCCTGCAAAGGTTGCGCGTCGACCACGTCCCAACGGGTGGTGCGGCGGTACACCGCCGGCGTTTTGCCAAACTGTTTCTTGAACGCGCGAGAAAATGAAGGCTGGGAATCAAAATGGAATTGCAAGGCGATATCCAGAATCGGTCTAGGGGTAGAGCGCAGCGCCTGCGCCGCCTTGGACAGACGTCGTTCACGGATGTAGCTGCCCAGCGCGTGGCCGGTAGTACTACGGAACATACGTTGCAAATGCCACTTCGAGTAGCCAGACTTGGCCGCCACGTTATCTAACAACAGCGGTTGATCCAGATGAGTTTCAATCCAATCCAGCAAGTCGTGAATGATATTGGCGCGATCCATTATTTAAATTCTCCCGCAGGTACGACATTCAGGTCACAGCAGATAAGTCTAATTATCCAAGTTCGTTCTTTGATAATAGGTGCGCAATGGCGGTTATGCAAGCGTAAACTTGGTAAATGGCGGTAGCGAAAAATGCTCCGTCAGCAGCAGGGGAATAAAAAAGGCCGCACGTGGCGGCCTTGGGGCTGAAGCGAAAACTCAGTGGGTTTCCGGCTTCACATCGATATAGTTCAGCTGCAATACGTCACTGGTGTAGCGACGGATCTTGTTGGTCATTTCCACGTCGCCGTTCAGCTTGCTGCCGTAGGACGGGATAATTTCTTTCAGCTTACCCTGCCATTCCGGCGTGGCAACTTTATCCTTGAACACTTTTTCCATCAGGTGCAGCATGATAGGCGCAGCGGTTGAGGCGCCCGGTGATGCGCCCAGCAGTGCAGCTATGCTGCCGTCCTGAGAGCTGACCACTTCGGTACCGAATTGCAGTACGCCGCCTTTATCCGCATCTTTCTTGATGATCTGCACGCGCTGGCCTGCGGTCCACAGCTTCCAGTCTTCCTGCTTGGCATCCGGGTAGTATTCTTTCAGCGCGGCGAAACGGTCATCGTCGCTCATCATCAACTGGCCCAGCAGATACTTCACCAGATCAAAGTTGTCCAGGCCAACGTGGGTCATCGGCATCACGTTTGAGCTGTTCATGGACAGTACCAGATCAAACAGCGAACCGTTCTTGAGGAATTTGCTCGAGAAGGTGGCGAAAGGTCCGAACAGCAGTACGCGCTTGCCGTCGAGCATGCGGGTATCCAGGTGAGGAACCGACATTGGCGGTGAACCGACGCTGGCCAGGCCATAAACCTTCGCCAGATGCTGGTTGGCAACCGCCGGGTTGGAGGTGACCAGGAACTGGCCGCCAACCGGGAACCCACCGTAACCGTCGGCTTCCGGAATGCCGGATTTTTGCAGCAGGTGCAGCGCTGCGCCGCCTGCGCCGATAAAGACGAACTTGGCGTTAACGGTGGTTTCCTGCTCGCCATTTTTCAGATCGGCAACGGTAACGGCCCAGGTATTGTCCGGGTTGCGTTTGATATCGCGCACTTCATGGCTCAGGTTGAGCTTGAAGTTTTTGTCCTTTGACAGGGAGTCTACCAGCTGGTGAGTGATCACGCCGAAGTTGACGTCGGTGCCGAGCGGCATGCGGGTGGCGGCAACTTTCTGCGTCGCATCGCGGCCGTTCATTGCCAGCGGCGCCCACTGTTTGATTTGCGCAGCATCTTCCGAATATTCCATACCACGGAATAAGGTGCTGTGTTGCAGGGCGGCATAACGCTTGCGCAGGAAGTTGATGTTGTCATCTCCCCAGACAAAGCTCATGTGCGGTACGTTGTTAATAAAGCTTTTCGGGTCGCGCAGGATATTGTTTTTAACCTGATATGACCAGAATTGACGGGAAATTTCGAATGATTCGTTCACCACCACGGCTTTGCTGATATCAATGCTGCCGTCTTTTTTTTCCGGGGTGTAGTTCATTTCGCAAAATGCCGAATGGCCGGTACCGGCATTATTCCAGCCGTTCGAGCTTTCTTCTGCCACGCTGTCCAGACGCTCGTACATGTCGATGGTCCAGTTCGGCTCCAGCTCACGCAGGTAAGTACCCAGCGTGGCGCTCATGATACCGCCGCCGATCAAGACAACGTCAACGTTTTTGTTTTCTGCCGCTACCGCATTTTGGCCCAGGCCAAACAGGTTAAGACAGAAAAACAGGACGACTAATTTTCTCATTAAATCAAATCTCTTGTGTGTAAATTCTCTACATCTGCAGGTGAAAAGAATTAGCGGGATTACCCTGGAATACGTGAAAGGCATGACGCGGCGGCTAGCGAAATAGCCATGAAAATCCTTTTGGTTAATAGGGTATTTAACGAAAAGCGATCTGATTGCCACGATGTCGCCGTTTAATTGTGCGATTCACGTTTACGGACGGGGTATTATTGTTTGCAAGAATGTTAAAAACTACTTTTGTAACTAAAAAAAGTTTTAATTCGGTAGTCAGGGTAGGGGTATTGGTGCAGTAATAAGCGGTTTAGCGTGATTTCGCGCCGGCTTGCGTTAATTAACGCGGCCACCGTGCGGTAACGGGGTTATTTAGCGTCATCTCAGCGCAATTAACGGTAAATGGCAATCGCCAGACGGTAACAAAAAGAAAATACCGTTTATCTGCTCGATAAACGGTATTTTCCCGCGGATTATGGCATTGTCTGTCGACAGTGGCCATGCAGCAGGCTGGGGAACAGTTTTTCGGCTTTGGCATCATCCAGTGCAATACGCAGATCGGCGGTATCCAGCGGCTGCTGAATCATCACGGTATTGATCCATTGCTGATTGATATACAGCGCCATTTGCTGTTTTACATGCTGCCGGGTAAATGCGGTCAGCCGTTTGCCGGCCTCGGCAGTCAAGGTAATCTCCAGCAGGCGTAAATCAGGTGAAGCCTGCTGCGGCTCTATCAGTCTGATGCTGGCCGCGGTGAAATCGCAGGCCGAATCCAGATGGAACGGGGCTATCGCATCTTGCGCCTGCACCGTTGGGCTGATGAGCGACTGAGCCAACAGCAAAACGGCCCCCAGCACCGCTATTCGACATCTAAACATGGTTATCCCTCTCATGAATTAACCGTCGCTGATTTATACCGCTGAGCGGGTCAATCGCGCGCCGGGATCAGCAATCCGCGCTGTACCGCCGGGCGTGCCAGCCCGCGAGCCAGCCAGGCTGCCACCTGTGGGAAGCTGTCGAACTCCACCAATTCCCGCGCCTCATAGAAGCCTATCAGGTTGCGCACCCAACCGAGCAGTGAAATATCGGCGATGCTGTACTCGTTGCCCATGATCCACTCGCGGCCTGCCAGTCGGGTTTCCAGCACGCCGAGCAGGCGTTTGGACTCTTTCTGATAGCGTTGCAGCGGGCGCTTGTCCTCATACTCACGGCCGGCGAACTTGTGGAAGAAACCGAGCTGGCCAAACATCGGGCCGACCGCCGCCATCTGGAAGAACACCCATTGCAGAGTTTCGATTCGTTGTACCGGATGGTCGGACAGCAGTTGGCCGCACTTTTCTGCCAGATACAGCAGGATGGCGCCGGATTCAAACAGCGCCAGCGGCTTGCCATCTGGCCCGGCCGGATCGAGGATCGCCGGTATTTTGCCGTTCGGGTTCAGCGTCAGAAATTCTGGCGTCCAGGTTTCGTTGTTGCCGATATCAATCAGATGGGCTTCGTAAGGCAGGCCGATCTCTTCCAGCATGATCGACACCTTGACGCCATTGGGCGTTGGCAATGAATAAAGTTGCAGCCGCTCAGGATGCTGCGCCGGCCAACGTGTGGTAATCGGGAATTGGTTGGGATCAAACATGATGGTTCCTCACCGTTTGCGGGTTCAGGTTAAGCGTACCGTTCAAGTATTGCAGTAAAGCTAACGCAGTCCATCATCACAACGCCAGACCAAAATGCGCCATCAGCGCCTTTTTGCCGGCGGTTGTCAGTTGCAGTTCGCGACCGTCGAGCCGTTTACGTAACCAACCACGTTGTTCAAAGGTGGCCAGCAGCGCCGCACCCAGCGCACCGCCGAGATGCTCGCGCCGTTCGCTCCAGTCAAGGCAACCGCAGGCAAAGCGCCGGCGGGAAGGCGTTGGTGCGCAGTTTACGCCCAACTGGTGCAACGCCGTGCGGCCGGTTTCGCTGAGTTGATAGTCGCTGTCTCCGTGCAGCCATTGCAGTTCAAATAGCCGGTTGTGCAATTTTACCGCCACTTCCCCGGCCATATGGTCATAACAGGTACGGGCGAACTGCAGTGAGTTCGGCGTACTGCTTTTGACCCGCGGCCGCTCGACGCCGGCCAGCGCCATCAATGATTCCAGCGTGGTCGCCACGGCGTTGCCGGCCAGGCGGAAATAGCGATAGCGCCCCTGTTTGACGCAAACGATTAGCTGTTGTTGTTGCAGGCGCGCCAAATGGCTACTGGCGGTAGACGCAGCCACCTCTACCGCCACGCTGAGTTCGGTGGCGGTATAGGCGCGACCGTCCATCAGCAGGCACAGCATGCGCGCGCGGGTACGGTCGGCAATGGCGGCGCTCAACGCCGCCAGTCGGTCTTCGATATCTCCGTCATGCATATTTCGTTCCTCAGCGAAGCGTTGCGGATGCGCTGAGTTTAGGCTGGCATCAACCGATCAACAAGGAGTATGCCAATGAGTCATTGTCCTTTTCATCTGACTGATGCCCAACGGGTGCAGGCCGCGCTGAGTCATGCCGAACTGACGGTACGGCCGTGGCAGCAGCCGGTACCGCTACCGTTGATCGACACGCCGGCGCAGAGCATTTTTGCTGCCATGGTGCGTATGCGCGACGGCGAGGTGCACCGAGGGCTGAAGATGGCGGTCAGCCAGGTGTTGGCGGATATCAGTGCGCAGCAGATTGAACAGCTTACGCGACACGTCGCGCAGCAGCTGGCGCCACAGATGCCTGATGCCGAGGCGCTGACGCGGTTCAATTATGCGTTGCCGGTGTGCGTGTTGGGGCTGGCGTTGGGGATTGAACCACCACACTGGGTCGCGCTGGTGGATGAGGTGCTGGATTTTGTGCGTTGTATCGCGCCAGGGGGAACGCCAGCGCAAATGGCGAGCGGGGCGGTCGCCGCTGGCCGGTTGTATCAACGGGTCAGTCAGGGGCAGGGGCCGCTGTGCGTCGCGCTGCTGAACCGTTGCAGGCAATACGGTAGCGACAGGCATAGCGCGCTGGCCAACGCGGTGGGTTTGCTGTTCCAGGCCTGTGAAGGCACCGCGGGGCTGATGGGGTTGGCATTGCTGGCCGGCGCCGCTACGGTCGTCAATGCAGAAACCGCCATTGAGCAGGTACTGCGCGATACGCCACCGATCCAGAACACCCGGCGCTTTGCCGGTCGCGACGGCGCGTGGCTGGCAGGGCAATGGCTGGCGGCTGGGCAAAGCGTACGGGTGCCGCTGTACACGCCGCAGGCCAGTTTCGCCTTCGGCCATGGCGCTCATCGCTGCCCAGGAGAAGGCTGGGCCACCATCATCGCGCTTAACGGCCTGCACCATCTGGCGGCATTGGAGATCGACCGCCGGCTGCTGCTGCATGTTCGCTGGCGCGAGTCGCAAAATGCGCGCGTCGCTGAATTTTATACTCTGGAGGAACAGCCATGATTGCAGTTATTTTTGAATTACAGGCGGCCGACGGCCAGCGCGACGGCTATTTGCAACTGGCTGCCGAACTGAAACCGCTGCTGGCGCAGATTGACGGCTTTATTTCAATCGAACGTTTTCAAAGCCTGGCCGAGCCGCAGAAATTGCTGTCGTTGTCATTCTGGCGCGACGAGGCGGCGGTGCAACAATGGCGTAATCTGGAAGCGCACCGGGTGGCACAGGGGCGAGGTCGCAGTCAACTGCTGGCGGATTATCGTTTGCGGGTAGCGCAGGTGGTCAGGGATTACGGGCTGGAACAACGCGAGCAGGCGCCGGGCGACAGTCGGCAGCTGCATGGTTGAGGCGCTGAAAACCACAGCCCGCCATATGCGGGCTGAAGCTGTACAGGGTTATTTGCGGGTGATGATTTTACCCAGAATGAAACCTGCACCGGCGGCAATCAGCAATGCGGCCAGCGGTGACGATTTGGTTTGATCCTTCACCGATTCAATCACGTCATCCACGGTATAGGCGCCGCGTGCGAGCTGTTTGCGAACTTTACCTTTGAATTCGTGCTCAGGTTGGTCAAAGGTTTTGCCAAACTGCTCCTGTCCTGCGCCGATGGCTTCATCGATCTTGTCATTAGCCTTATCGAACATATTGCCTCCTTGGTTTAGGTCAGCCCGGGGCGGGCACAGTTTTTAAAGGTAGTTGAGAACGCGGGTCGCCGGCGCGATTAAAATGTGTTCAAGTATTGCATCGACGCCGATAGAAACGGTTTATTGCCCTGCGGCGTCGGCATTTTTTATCAGCAAATGCTCCAGAACCAGTCGATAGTTGTGGAGCTGGCGTTCGTCCGACTCCAGTTCCAGTTTATGTACCAGTCGTGCCACCAGGGTTTTATTGGATACCGGCTGTCCATCCTGCACCATTTCGCTGACCAGGGCAGTCAGGGTTGGCGCATGCTGCCTGGTTTCGGCATCGGAGGTATTGAAGTACTCGCTAATTTCTTTGGCCGTTTGGCGAATGCTGTGCCGCATGATCGTTCTCCAACATGAAGGGGTCTTCACTCGCTGTGCTAAGCCCGGCGGTCACGGCGCCGGAAAATAAAACCACTGGAGGCAAAAAGAGTTATCGCCTCCAGAGGCGATGCAACTGCACCTTTCGTTACAGGGATGTGGCAATCCCCGCGAGTAAACTTATACAACAAGTGTTGATTTGTACAATATGTTGGCAATCAATTTGTGCTGTTTTTAAGCGCCGCCGGCCTCAGACGCCGTTTCAGCCCGTGGTTTGGCCGGTACGTTGCTGCGATAGATCAGCACCAGTGCCACTGCCAGACAAAGCAGCGCCAGCGCACGGTTAAGGGAAAACGGGATTTCCGCATTGCCCAGCCAGCCAAAGCTGTCGATCAGTACGCTCATCGCCAACTGGCCGAAAATCACCGCCACGGTGGCTACGGCGGTGCCGATGCGCTGTACCGCCAACACCATAATGATGATGTAAGGCACGCCAAACAGGGCGCCAAGCAGTTGCCACTTAGGAACGCTCAACAGGGTGGCGCTCATCGGTTGGGCGAAAAACAGAATCAGCAACGCGGTGACCAGCGCGCCGAGGAAAAAGGTGAGAAACGCACTTTTCAGCACGCCGACGCTCTGGCCCAATCGGCCGTTTATTGCCGCCTGCATGCTTAATACCGCACCGGCCAGCACCGCCAGCATAATCATGATCAATGTCATAGCTTGTCTCCTGCGATCAGTGCCAAGGCTGCGATGATAAATACCAGCGCCAGCATACGTTTGCCGTTAACCCGCCGTGCCGGGGTACCGAACCAGCCAAAATGGTCGATCAGCAGGCTTTTACCCACCTGTCCGGCCAGTATGGCGATCATCGTCATGGCAATGCCGATGGTGGGTGTCGCCAGGGTCAATACCACCACGTATACCGGGCCGAGAATGCCGCCCAGCAGTTGCCAGCCCGGCTGCGCCAGATAGGAGGGCGCATTGCGTGGACCGAAGAAGATCACCAGCAGCAGAGACAGCACCGCGCCGACGCTGAAAATACTGAAGGTAGCCCATAAATGGCCGACTTCGCCCCCCAGCGGCCCGAGCAGACCGGCTTCCACCGACAGTCCCATGCCACCTAATACCACCAGTGCGATCAAGACGATATTCATCAATTGTTGCTCCAAAAAAACCAGTCGCACACTGTAGGCTGTTGCATCGTTTCGAAAAACAGCATAATAAGAGAAACAGCTTTGCAGGATTTGCACAAATGGAAGACTTGCAACAGATCACTATCCGCACCATGCGGTTGTTTGTGGCCATCGTCGAACTGGGGAACTTTTCTGAAGTGGCCCGGCGAGAAGGCATCGCCGCCTCCTCGGTTTCGCGGGTAGTACAGCAGTTGGAAAGCGCCTTGCAGACGCAACTGCTGTATCGCAATACGCGGGGCGGTAGTGCCGACCGAAGCCGGGCGGCTATTTGCCCGTTACGCCCGCTCGATGCTTGATCAGATGAACGAAGCGCAGTGGGAATTGCAGCAACAGGAGCACGAGCCGAGCGGGCTGGTGCGGCTCAATGCTCCGGTGGTGTTTGGCCAGCGGCACATTGCGCCCTGGCTGGCGGAGTTGGGCGAACGGTTCCCGCAGCTCAACATCGAACTGATGCAAACCGACGAGTTTATCGATCCTCACCGTGATGCCACCGATTTGCTGTTTCGTATTGGCGTGCTCAACAGCTCGACTTTGCATGCGCGGGTGTTTGCCACGCCACAATATCATCTGGCGGCCAGCCCGGCGTATCTGGCGCATGCACCCGCGCTGACGCAGCCCGCAGATCTGTATCAACACAACTGTCTGGTCTATCGCGGCTTTACCGGGCCGCAACGCTGGTTCTTTCTCGATAGCGACCAGCGTTGGCAGCCGCATACGTTCAGCGGATCGCTGACCTCGAATAATGCCGAAACGCTGGTCAGCGCCGCGCTGAACGGCATGGGGATGGTGGTGTTCCCGGACTGGCTGATTGGCGACGCGTTGAAGAACGGCACGCTGGTGCCGGTTTTGCCGCAGTTTGCCGTGTCCACCACGCTGGAGCCGCAGGCGATCGCGGCCATCTATCCCAACGCCCGCCGGCCCGCCATTGAAGGTTCGTGCGGTGATTGACTTTTTCGTCGAGAAATACGGCTCGCCAGCCTATTGGCAATACCGCTGAGCGCCGTGGGGGCTGACAATTTAGCCACCCAATGCTGCCATCAGCGCAAGCCGCACAAATCTTCACCAAAACTTCCGACGATCTCTGTGTTTCGTTATGGCATAATGCGCGCCAAATCACATTCCCAATGAAGAGCGAGCGTTGTGTTAAGTACTAACAACATCACTATGCAGTTTGGCAGTAAGCCGCTGTTTGAAAACATTTCCGTCAAGTTTGGCGGCGGTAACCGCTACGGTTTGATCGGCCGCCAACGGTTGCGGCAAATCGACCTTTATGAAAATCCTGGGCGGCGATCTGGTGCCGAGCGGCGGCAACGTGTTCCTCGATCCGAACGAGCGTCTGGGTAAACTGCGTCAGGATCAGTTCGCCTTTGAACAATTCAGCGTGCTTGATACCGTGATCATGGGTCACACTGAACTGTGGGCGGTGAAGGAAGAGCGCGACCGCATCTATGCCCTGCCGGAAATGAGCGAGGAAGACGGCTATAAAGTGGCCGATCTGGAAGTCGAATACGGCGAAATGGACGGTTATACCGCCGAAGCGCGTGCCGGCGAACTGCTGCTGGGCGTCGGTATTCCGGTTGAACAGCACTACGGCCCGATGAGCGAAATCGCACCGGGCTTCAAGCTGCGCGTGTTGCTGGCTCAGGCGCTGTTCTCCGATCCGGAAATCCTGCTGCTTGACGAACCGACCAACAACCTGGACATCGATACCATTCGTTGGCTGGAGCAGGTGCTTAACGAACGTAACAGCACCATGATCATCATTTCGCACGACCGCCACTTCCTGAATATGGTCTGTACGCACATGGCGGATCTGGATTACGGCGAACTGCGCGTTTACCCGGGTAACTACGACGAATACATGACGGCGGCAACCCAGGCGCGTGAACGTCTGATGGCCGACAACGCCAAGAAGAAGGCGCAGATCAACGAACTGCAATCGTTCGTGAGCCGCTTCAGCGCCAACGCCTCCAAGTCCAAGCAGGCGACCTCGCGCGCGCGCCAGATCGACAAGATCCAGCTGGAAGAGGTCAAGGCTTCCAGCCGTCAGAACCCGTTCATCCGTTTCGAGCAGGACAAGAAACTGTTCCGTAACGCGCTGGAAGTGGAAGCACTGTCCAAGGGCTTCGACAATGGCCCGCTGTTTAGCAAGTTCAATCTGATGGTTGAAGTGGGTGAGAAAGTGGCGGTGCTGGGCCCGAACGGTATCGGTAAATCTACCCTGCTGAAAACGCTGGTGGGTGATGCGCAGCCGGACAGCGGTACCGTCAAATGGTCGGAAAACGCGCGCATCGGTTATTACGCGCAGGATCACGAATACGAGTTTGATGAAACCCTGACCGTTTTCGACTGGATGAGCCAATGGAAACAGGAAAAGGACGACGAGCAAGCGGTACGCAGCGTGCTGGGCCGTCTGCTGTTTAGCCAGGACGACATCAAGAAGAAGGTGAAGGTGCTGTCAGGGGGGGAGAAGGGCCGTATGCTGTTCGGCAAGCTGATGATGCAGCGCCCTAATATCCTGATTATGGATGAACCGACCAACCACATGGACATGGAATCGATCGAATCGCTGAACATGGCGCTGGAAATGTATGAAGGTACACTGATCTTCGTTTCCCACGACCGTGAGTTCGTCAGCTCGTTGGCGACCCGCATCCTGGAGATGACGCCGAACAAGGTGATCGACTTCAGCGGCAACTACGAAGATTACCTGCGTAGCCAGGGCATCGTTTAATTGCCCGCCCTCACGCTATGTTCTGCCGAGCGTAGCGTGAGGGATTGCTAGCTTTTTCCGCACACCTCGCACTGCGCATCCTTCGGCAGCTTCATTTCGCGAAACTGCATCGACATCGCATCGAACATCAACAGCTTGCCAACCAGCGGACGGCCAAAATTCGCCAACAGCTTGATCGCTTCCATCGCCTGCAGCGTGCCGATGGTGCCGACCAGAGGGGCCATCACCCCGGCCTCGACGCAGCTGAGGGCATTGTCGCCAAACAGTCGGCTCAGGCAGCGATAGCAGGGTTCGCCAGGTTGATAGGTGAACACGCTAAGCTGCCCCTCCATGCGGATTGCCGCCCCTGACACCAGCGGTTTGCGCTGCGCATGACACACCCGGTTCAACTGGTCGCGGGTCGCTACGTTGTCGCTGCAGTCCAGCACCACGTCGGCGGTGGCTACCAGCGCCGTCATCTGCCGTTCGTCCAGTTGCTGTTGTACGGTGTCGATCTGCACATGTGGATTGATCATCTGCAGTGCCTGCTGTGCCGAGGTGACTTTGGCCATGCCGATACGGCTGTCGTTATGCAGGATCTGGCGCTGTAAATTGGACAGCGCCACGCTGTCGAAATCAACCAGAGTCAGTCGCCCTACGCCAGCCGCAGCCAGATAGGGTGCTGCGGCACAGCCCAATCCACCAAGGCCGATCACCAGCGCATGAGCGGCCTTCAGCTTTTCCTGGCCGTCAAAGTCGAAACCGCGCAGCACGATCTGACGGTTATAGCGCAGCGCTTCGGCATCGGTTAATTCCGGCAGCATCATCAGTTCCTCAGCAGCATATTGAACGGCTCAATCTCAACCATTTCCCCCGCCGCCACCGCGCCGCGATCGCGTTCGAGCACGATAAAACAGTTGCCCTGGCTGAACGAGCTGAAGACGTGCGATCCCTGATGGCCGGTGGTGCTCACTTCCAGCTCGCCGAGGGCGTTGCTGGCGAATACGCCACGCTGAAAGTCGAGGCGGCCGGGGGCTTTCTTCAAAGGCGTCAGCGCACGGGCGCGCAGGCGCGGCGGCAGATGCCATTCGTGGTGACCAGCCAGCTTGGCCAGCAGCGGCTGTACCAGTTGGTAGAAGGTCAGCGCGGCGGATACCGGGTTGCCCGGTAGGCCGCAGAACCAGGCGTGCTGCAATTTGCCGAAGGCGAACGGCTTGCCGGGTTTGATGGCCAGTTTCCAGAAACCGACCTCACCCAGTTCATCAAGCATCTGCTTGGTGTAATCCGCTTCGCCCACCGAAACACCGCCGCTGCTGATCACCAGATCGGCACTGCGATCGGCCTGTTCGAACGCTGCGCGCAGCGCCGTCCGATCGTCGCGGATGATCCCCAGATCGATGACCTCACAGCCCATCTGTTCCAGCATCAGCCGCACCGCAAAGCGGTTGGTGTCGTAAATCTGGCCGTCCTGCAGCGGTTGGCCGACCGGTTGCAGTTCGTCGCCGGTGGAAAACACCGCGACTTTCAATTTGCGCATCACCCGTAGCTCGCTGATACCCAGGGAGGCCAGTAACGGCAGCTGTGCGGCACCCAGCCTGACGCCAGCTGGCAGTACGCTGGCACCCTGCTGAATGTCTTCGCCCGCCAAACGCACGTTTTGCCCGGCGTGCACTACGGCGTTAAAGCGTACGCCTGCTTCGCTGACCTCTGCCTGTTCCTGCATGATCACTGCCTCGGTACCGGCAGGTATCGGTGCGCCGGTCATGATGCGTATGCAACTGTTTGCCGGCCAGGCGTCATTGAACGGTGCGCCGGCGAACGCCTTGCCGGCGATCGGCAATGGCGCGTTGGCGTTGAGTTCGCTGATACGCACCGCATAGCCATCCATCGCCGAATTGGCGAACGGCGGCACGTCAATCGGTGAAATGACCGGCGTGGCGGTAATGCGCCCACAGGCGTCGTTGAGCGCGATGGATTCGGTTTCGTCAAGCGGTACCACCTGGCCGAGCATGGTGTCCAGCGCCTGTTCAAGGGAGATAAGACCGGAAGTATGGCAATGATCCATAAAGAGAACTCCGTAATCAATGTGCGCGAAAATAAGCGGCAAAGTGTGGTCATTATGGCAGATAACCCCGCGCGGGAGAATGCCGCCAACGGGTAATGCCCTGCCGGTGCTGGGGCAGGTTGCGCACGCAGCGCACGCCGGTCGGGCGGCTTTTGCGCTATACAATGATATTTGGACTGGAGAGAACGGCGATGCACAAACAGATAATCGACTTTTGGTTCGAGGAAATCGACCCGGTAATGTGGTTTAAAAAAGATGATGAGTTTGACCGTCAATTGCATAGGCGATTTGCCGAACTATGGCATGCGGCGGCGGCGGGGGAACTGGCGCAGTGGCGCGATACCATCGAGGGGCGGCTGGCGGAAATCATCGTGCTCGATCAGTTCAGTCGTAATCTGTTTCGCGGCACGCCGCGTGCGTTTTCCTGCGATGGCATGGCGCTGGTGCTGGCGCAGGAGGCGGTGCGCAGTGGGCAATGCGCCCGGCTCAGCGTGGAACAGCGCGGTTTTCTTTATTTGCCATTTATGCACTCGGAATCGGCCCTGGTGCATCAACAGGCGCTGGCGCTGTACCGTGAACTGAATAATGGCGACCAGTTGGAATACGAATTGCGCCATAAGGCGATTATCGATCGTTTTGGTCGTTATCCGCATCGCAATGCGATATTGGGGCGTACCAGTACCGCCGAAGAACAGGATTTTTTACGCCAGCCTGGCTCGTCATTCTGATATTGCCTGCCGAGCGCCGGCAAACGGTGAAATAGCCGTTTCCCGGGAACAAGATTAATTAACGAGCTGTTTTTATTCCTGAAAATAATATATCTCGCCAAAAAAATCTTAGGCGACGGCAGGAAATTCTTGGTGTGATATTAAGCCTTTACATCGATTGTCGGGCTAAATATAGTCAGAAAAGAGTGCATAATAAATCACCGCACTTCTGTTGCGGATATAATCGAGTTGACACAGGGTGGCAGGCAAATGAGCAAACCAGTGATTGCCATTCATGGCGGCGCGGGCGCTATTACGCGCGCGGCAATGAATGCAGAAAAAGAACAACGTTATATTCAGGCGCTCTCGTCGGTGGTGGCAGCCGGGCAGCAAATACTGGCGCAGGGCGGCAGCGCGCTGGATGCGGTAACCGAAGCGGTGCGGCTATTGGAAGAATGTCCGTTGTTCAATGCCGGCGTGGGATCGGTATTTACCCATCAGGGCACCCATGAAATGGATGCGTGCGTGATGGACGGTCGCACCCGCGATGCCGGCGCGGTAGCCGGCGTCAGTCGGGTGCGCAATCCGATACTGGCAGCGCGTGCGGTATTGGAAAACAGTCAGCATGTGCTGTTTGCCAGCGAAGGCGCGGAGAAGTTTGCCGCAGCCCATGGGCTGGAAATGGTCACGCCCGATTTCTTTTTTACCCAGGAACGTTTTGATCAACTGCACCGCGCTCAGGCGGAGCAGGGTCGGGTGTTGCTCGATCATGACGGGGCGGCGGCGTCACAGGCTGGCGATCCTCTCGATGCCGACCGTAAATTCGGCACCGTAGGTGCGGTGGCGCTCGACGCGCTCGGTAATCTGGCAGCGGCGACCTCCACCGGCGGCATGACCAATAAGCAGGCCGGTCGGGTGGGTGACACGCCGATTATCGGCGCCGGTTGTTATGCCAATAACGCCACCGTGGCGGTATCCAGCACCGGCACCGGCGAAATTTTCATGCGCAGCGTGGCGGCTTACGACGTTTCCGCACTGATGGAATACGCCGGGCTCAGCTTGCAGCAGGCCAGCGATAAAGTGGTGCAGGAGAAGCTGCTGGCGCTGGGCGGCAGCGGCGGGCTGATCGCTATCGATCGCGACGGCAACGTGGCATTGCCGTTCAACAGCGAAGGCATGTACCGCGGCTTCGGCTATGTTGGTGATGCGCCTACGGTGGGAATTTACCGTTAACCGGCGGCCGGGAGGCAAGATGTCCGAGACTGTTCTGACGCCGGAGGCCGGCGGCGGGTTGTTGCTGCCGCCGCAGCGCGTGCTGTCGGTGCGCGATCTCAGCGTGCGGTTTCAGCGTGAGGGTGAAACCGTCGACGCGGTGCGTGGATTGAGCTTTGAGGTCGATCGCGGTGAAACGCTGGCAATCGTCGGTGAATCCGGTTCCGGCAAGTCGGTAACCTCGCTGGCGCTGATGCGTTTGGTGGAGCAGGGCGGTGGGAAACTGACCGCGGGCAGCATGGTGTTTCGCCGCCGCAACGACGCGCTGCTCGATCTGGCGCAGGCCAGTCAGAGCGCGATGCGCCGACTGCGCGGTGCCGATATGGCGATGATTTTTCAGGAACCGATGACCTCGCTGAACCCGGTATTTCCGGTCGGCGAGCAAATTGCGGAATCCCTGCGCTTGCATCAGGCGATGGATCACCGTACTGCCCGTCGCCAAGCGTTGCAGATGCTGGATCTGGTGCGTATTCCCGACGCTGGCAACGTGCTTGGCCGCTATCCGCACCAGCTATCCGGCGGTATGCGCCAACGGGTGATGATCGCCATGGCGCTGTCGTGCAAGCCGGCGCTGCTGATTGCCGACGAACCAACCACCGCGCTGGATGTCACCATTCAGGCGCAAATTCTGCAATTGATCCGCGTGCTGCAGCAAGAGATGCAGATGGGGGTGATTTTCATCACTCACGATATGGGCGTGGTGGCGGAAATCGCCGATCGGGTACTGGTGATGAAACAGGGTGAAAAGGTGGAAGCTGGCGGCGTGCGCCCGCTATTTGCCGCGCCGCAACAACCTTATACTCAGGCACTGCTGGCCGCGGTGCCCAAGCTGGGCGCGATGGCCGACGCAGATTTCCCGGCAAAATTTCCACTGCCGGGCGACGAGCAGGCGGTTCAGCCGCAGGATACCGTACCACGCGACGCGCAGCCGATTCTACGCGTCGACCGGTTGGTTACGCGTTTTGACGTGCGCAGCGGCATTTTCAACCGCGTTACGCGGCGAGTGCATGCGGTGGAAAACGTCAGTTTCGATCTCTATCCCGGGGAAACGCTGGGGCTGGTGGGCGAATCCGGCTGCGGCAAATCGACCACCGGCCGCTCGCTGTTGCGGCTGGTGGAAAGCCAGCACGGTACCATTACCTTCAACGGTCAAACCATCAATCAACTGCAAGGCGCAGCGTTACAGCACCTGCGGCGCGATATTCAGTTCATTTTCCAGGATCCCTATGCTTCGCTCGATCCGCGACTGACGGTGGGCTTTTCCATCATGGAGCCGCTGCTGGTGCACAACGTGGCGCGCGGCAAGGCGGCGGAACAGCGGGTCGCCTGGCTGTTGGAGCGCGTTGGCCTGCGGCCGGAACACGCGCGCCGCTACCCGCACGAGTTTTCCGGCGGCCAGCGCCAGCGGATCTGCATCGCCCGCGCGCTGGCGCTCAACCCGAAAGTGGTGATCGCCGATGAGTCGGTATCGGCGCTCGACGTGTCGATTCAGGCGCAGATCGTCAACCTGCTGCTGGATCTGCAGCGTGAATTCGGCATTGCCTTTTTGTTTATTTCGCACGACATGGCGGTGGTGGAACGCGTCAGCCACCGGGTGGCGGTGATGTACCTTGGCCAGATTGTCGAAATCGGCCCGCGCAGAGCGGTGTTTGAAAACCCGCAGCATGCCTATACCCGCAAGCTGATGGCCGCAGTGCCGGTGGCCGATCCGCGCCGTGCACACCTGCGCCAGCCGTTGCTGGTGGATGAAATACCCAGCCCGATTCGCCCGTTAGGCGATGAACCGGTGACTGCACCGCTGGTCGAGGTCGGTCCTGCGCATTTTGTCGCACGCCATCCTATTGCCGGCATCTATTAATCTTTGGGAGAACAAGCCACATGACTCAGAAACGCAGTTTATTGGCCGTTGCCGTGCTATTGGCCGTAACCGGCGCAGCGCCGGCCTGGGCAGCGAAAGATGCGGTGATCGCCGTCGCCTCCAACTTCACCACCCTCGATCCCTATGACGCCAACGACACGCTGTCGCAGGCGGTGGCGAAATCGTTTTACCAGGGGCTGTTCGGCTTTGACAAGGATATGAAGCTGGTCAACGTGCTGGCCGACAGCTACCAGGCCAGCGCCGACGGCCTGAGCTACACCATCAAGTTGCGCTCCGGGATAAAGTTCCACGATGGCAGCGAGTTCAACGCCGAGGCGGTAAAGGCCAACCTGGATCGCGCCAGCAATCCGGACAGCCTCCTGAAACGCTATAACCTGTTCAAAATGATCGACAAAACCGAGGTGGTCGATCCGACCACGGTGAAGATCGTATTGAAAGCGCCATTCTCGGCGTTTATCAATAACCTGGCGCACCCGGCTGCCGCGATGATTTCGCCGGCGGCGCTGAAGCAGTACGGCAAGGAGATCGGTTTCCACCCGGTGGGCACCGGGCCGTACCAGTTCGACACCTGGAACCAGACCGACTACGTCAAGGTGAAGAAATTTGCCGGTTACTGGCAGCCGGGACTGCCGAAACTTGACAGCATTACCTGGCGCCCGGTGGTCGACAACAATACTCGGGCGGCGATGTTGCAAACCGGCGAGGCGACGTTTGCCTTCCCGATCCCGTATGAGCAGGCCAAGGTTTTGCAAAACAACGACAAACTGGCGGTGGTGACCGCGCCGTCGATCATGCAGCGCTACATCAGTATCAACGTCACCCAGAAGCCGTTTGATGACCCGAAAGTACGCCAGGCCTTGAACTACGCCATCAACAAGCAGGCGCTGATTAAAGTGGCGTTTGCCGGTTATGCGGTGCCGGCGGAGGGGCCGGTGCCACCGTCGATCGATTTTGCCACCCGCTATCAACCGTGGCCGTACGATCCGGCCAAGGCGCGTGAATTGCTGAAACAGGCCGGTTACCCGAACGGTTTCACCACCACGCTGTGGTCTTCGCATAACCACAGTACCGCGCAAAAAGTGTTGCAGTTCGCCCAGCAGCAGTTGGCGCAGGTGGGGGTAAAAGTGAAGGTCACCGCCATGGACGCCGGGCAGCGAGCGGCGCAGGTTGAAAGCGTTGGCGTCAAGGATACCGGCGTGCGCCTGTTCTATACCGGCTGGTCGGCTTCGACCGGCGAGGCCGACTGGGCGCTATCGCCGCTGTTTGCCAGCCAGTCGGCGCCGCCGAAGCTGTTCAATACCGCGTTCTACAGCAATCCGCAGGTCGATCGGGATCTGGGCGATGCGCTGGCAACCACCGATCGAGCCAGGAAGCAGCAGCTGTACAAGGACGCGCAGGATCGCATCTGGGCCGATGCGCCGTGGATCTTCCTGGCCACCGAGCGCTTGCTGTCCGCCAACAACAAACAGCTCAGCGGTTTCTACGTGATGCCTGATACGTCATTCAGCTTTGAAAACGCCGATCTCAAGTAAGCGCTGCATTGCCGTCCTCTCCGTGCGGGGAGGGCGGTATGAGGGGTTAACCAACCGATGCTTAATTATTTTGTTAAACGGCTGCTCGGGCTGATCCCGACGCTGTTGATCGTCGCGGTGCTGGTGTTCCTGTTTGTTCACCTGCTGCCGGGCGATCCGGCGCGGCTGGCGGCCGGGCCCGAGGCCGACGAGTCGGTGGTGCAGCTGGTGCGTAAAGACCTGGGGCTGGACAAACCGCTGCCGCAGCAGTTCGTGCATTTCTTCGTTAATGCGCTGCAAGGGGATTTCGGCCACTCGATAGTGTCCAAACGGCCGGTCAGCGAAGAGATCGCCAGCCGTTTTATGCCGACCTTCTGGCTGACCGTGAGCAGCATGCTCTGGGCGGTGATCATCGGCATGGCGATTGGCATGGTGTCGGCGGTGTGGCGCAATCGCTGGCCTGACCGTTTGGGCATGACGCTGGCGGTGTCCGGTATTTCGTTCCCGGCGTTTGCGCTTGGCATGCTGTTGATGCAGGTGTTCTCGGTTGAACTCGGCTGGTTGCCGACGGTGGGCGCCGACAGCTGGCAGCACTATATTTTGCCGTCGATAACCCTGGGGGCTGCGGTGGCGGCGGTGATGGCGCGTTTTACCCGAGCCTCGTTCGTGGAAGTGATGCAGGAAGACTATATGCGCACGGCGCGCGCCAAGGGCGTGCGGGAAACGGCGGTGATCGTCAAGCATGGTCTGCGTAATGCGATGATCCCGGTGATCACCATGATGGGCTTGCAGTTCGGCTTTTTGCTCGGCGGTTCGATCGTGGTGGAAAAGGTGTTCAACTGGCCGGGTCTGGGGCGCTTGCTGGTCGATTCGGTAGAGATGCGCGATTATCCGGTGATTCAGGCTGAAGTGCTGCTGTTCTCACTGGAATTTATTCTGATTAACCTGTTGGTGGATATGCTGTATGCGGCGATCAACCCGGCAATACGCTACAAATGAGGGCACGGCATGATTAATTGGCGACGCAATGCCGCAATGAGCACGCTGCCGGTGCTGAACCCGCAGGCGGTACGTACGCCGTGGCATGAGTTCTGGCGGCGCTTTCGCCAGCAGCGGGTGGCGGTGATAGCGGCGCTGTTTGTGCTGTTACTGGCGGCCGCGGCGGTGTTCGCTCCGTGGCTGGTGCCGTACGATGCGGAAAACTACTTCGATTATGACCGGCTGAATGAGGGGCCGTCGCTGGTGCACTGGCTGGGGGTCGACTCGCTTGGGCGTGACATTTTCAGTCGGGTGCTGATGGGCACGCGTATTTCGCTGAGCGCCGGGGTATTTTCGGTGCTGGTTGGCGGTGTGATTGGCACGCTGCTGGGGCTGTTGGCCGGCTACTATGAAGGCTGGTGGGACCGGATCGTTATGCGTATCAGTGACGTGCTGTTTGCCTTTCCCGGTATTTTGCTGGCGATCGGCGTAGTGGCGGTGATGGGCAGTGGTATGGCGAACGTTATCGTTGCGGTGGCGATTTTCAGCATTCCGGCGTTTGCCCGACTGGTGCGCGGCAATACCCTGGTATTGAAGCATTTAACCTATATCGAGTCGGCGCGCAGCATTGGCGCCTCTGACTGGACCATTATCATGCGCCATATCCTGCCGGGCACCATTTCGTCGATCGTAGTCTATTTCACCATGCGGATTGGCACCTCGATCATTACCGCCGCCAGCCTGTCGTTTCTCGGGCTGGGGGCGCAGCCGCCAACGCCGGAGTGGGGTGCGATGCTCAACGAAGCGCGTGGCGGATATGGTGATTGCACCGCACGTGGCGATCTTTCCGAGTCTGGCGATCTTCCTGACCGTACTGGCGTTTAATTTGCTGGGGGACGGGTTGCGCGATGCGCTGGATCCAAAATTGAAGGGTTAACGGTGATAATTCAAAGGCATGAGCGATAAGCGTGCCGCCTGGCAGGATAAGTAACCGATTGATGTTCAGCGTCAGTCACCCGGCGCAACGCGTCGTAATCAATAACAAGCTGTTATTGCTTGTCGATTTTTATCGTTGGTATTCAGACGTTCCACCGCAGTAAGCCGCGTTTGTGACGGATGAGCGTAGCTTTTTCATTGGCGTCATTAGATAAACTATAGCTACAGGGTGACGAGCGCTGGGGTTACGGAGGTTATGCCACAACAATTATTATGGATTAAAGCGCCGAAAATTGTCGCTATCGGTAATAACTGCTTGCGACCATCCTTAGCGCAAGCAGCGGTCTGGCTATCAGCGGAACAGGTGTTCCGCATGGAAGCGCAAATGGTCTTCAATAAAGGTCGCGATGGTGAAGTAGCTGTGATCGTAACCCGGCTGTATGCGCAGCGTTAACGGCCAGTCGCGCTGGCGCGCCAGTTCGGCCAGCTTGGCCGGTTGCAGTTGATCGGCCAGGAACTGATCGTCATCGCCCTGATCGACCAGCACCGGCATTTTTTCCGCGCCGCTGGCCAGCAGGTGACAGCTATCGTATTGCAGCCACTGGCTTTCGTCGTCGCCGAGATAGGCGCTAAAGGCTCGGCGCCCCCAGGGTACCTGACACGGATTGACGATCGGCGCAAACGCCGACACCGAGCGATAACGCTGCGGATTGCGCAACGCCATCATCAGCGCACCATGGCCGCCCATCGAGTGGCCAAAGATCGACTGGCGATCGCTGACGCTGAAATGCTGGCCGATCAGCGCCGGCAGCTCGTCACTGATGTAGTCGTACATGCGGAAATGCCGGTTCCACGGTGCCTGGGTGGCGTTGAGATAAAATCCCGCGCCCTGGCCGAGATCGTAACCTTCGTCATCCGGCACCTCATCGCCGCGCGGGCTGGTATCGGCCATCACCAGCACCAGTCCCAGTTCGGCTGCGATGCGCTGTGCGCCGGCCTTCAACGTGAAGTTTTCGTCGTTACAGGTCAGACCGGACAGCCAGTACAGCACCGGCGGCGGGTTATCATCACGCGGTGGCGGCAGATAGATGCTGAACGTCATATTGCAGTTCAGGCTTTGCGCCGCGTGGCGGTAGCGCTGTTGCCAGCCGCCGAACATGCGGTGCTCTTCGAGAAGTTCAAGTGACGTATTCATGCCGGATTTGCCTCCCTGCTTATTTATCGAAATGAATTACAGAACGAATCGATTTGCCTTCATGCATTAAATCGAACGCTTGGTTAATCTGCTCCAGGCCCATGGTATGAGTGATAAAGTCGTTCAGGGCGAACTCGCCGTCGAGATAGCGCTGAACAATGCCCGGCAGCTGTGAGCGCCCCTTGACGCCACCAAAGGCGGAACCACGCCAGACGCGGCCGGTTACCAGCTGGAACGGGCGGGTAGCGATCTCTTCACCGGCGCCGGCAACGCCGATGATCACCGACTCGCCCCAACCCTTGTGACAGCATTCCAGCGCGGAACGCATCACGTTAACGTTACCGATGCACTCAAACGAGAAGTCGACGCCGCCATCGGTCAGCTCGACGATGACTTCCTGGATCGGCTGGTCGTAGTCTCGCGGATTGATCAGATCGGTGGCACCCAACTTGCGTGCCAGATCGAATTTACTGGTATTGATATCGATGCCGATAATACGACCTGCGCCGGCCATTTGCGCGCCAATGATCGCCGGACAGGCCGATACCACCCAGTCCGAAAATCGCTACCGTATCACCGGCCTGGACTTTGGCGGTATTGATCACCGCCCCCATGCCGGTGGTGACGCCACAGCCGAGCAGACAAACTTCTTCCAGCGGCGCTTCCTTGCTGATTTTCGCCAGCGAAATTTCCGGGACAACGGTGTATTCGGAGAAGGTGGAAGTGCCCATATAGTGGAAAATCGGCTGACCGTCCTTGAAGAAGCGGGTGGTGCCGTCTGGCATCAGGCCTTTGCCCTGGGTGGAGCGGATCGCCTGGCACAGGTTGGTCTTGCCGGATTTGCAGAACTTGCATTCGCCGCATTCCGGGGTGTATAGCGGAATGACGTGATCGCCGATCGCGACGCTGGTGACACCTTCGCCGACGGCTTCCACCACGCCGCCGCCTTCATGGCCGAGGATCGCTGGGAAAACGCCTTCCGGATCTTTGCCCGAGAGGGTATAGGCATCGGTATGACATACCCCGCTGGCGACGATACGCACCAGCACTTCGCCTTTTTGCGGCGGCATCAGATCGACTTCTTCGATCTTCAACGGCTGGTTGGGGCCCCAGGCGACGGCGGCGCGGGTTTTGATCATTTCCATTACATTCTCCTCAGTGGTATAGATTTTTAAGCGAGTTCGCTGTGTGCGACGGCTGGGGTTTCAGCCTGTTCTATAATCAGTTGTTTCAAGGCGCGTACGTTGGGGCCGAAGGCGTCACGACGCCACAGCAGCCAGGTGGCGGTTTCGGCAATGTCGGGCGGCAAGGGATGGATGCTGACCCGTTCATGCCCCGGCAACAGCGTCAGCACCGAATGGGGGATCATCGCCAGCCCGGAACCGCTGGCGACGCAGGCCAGCATGGCGTGATATGACTGAATTTCCATGATCTGACCGGGCAATGCGCCATCGCGCTTGAACCACGATTCCAGCCGTAGTCGATAGGAACAGCTGGGGCGGAAGGCAAACAGCGTTTCGCCCTTGGCATCCTGCGCGCTGTGGATGGGCGCATGGTCAAGACAGGAGATCGCCACCATGCGTTCCTCGAAGGCGACACAACCGTTCAGTTCGTCGTGCTGCAGCGGACCATCGACCAGCGCCGCCGCCAGCGTACCGGCGCACACGCGTTCGGTGATTTCGCCGGAGGTGCCGGTGATCAACGACAGGGAAACCCGAGGGAAACGCTGGTGATAGGCTGCCAGCAGCGTGGGCAGGCGCGTCGCGGCGGTGCTTTCCATCGAGCCTAGCGCAAAGTTACCCGCCGGTTCGCCAGCGTGGGTGATGCTCATCGCCTCTTCGCTCAGCGCCAGAATGCGGTTGGCGTAACACAGAAAATTATGGCCCATCGGCGAAAGACGCAGGCGCTGTTTTTCGCGAATAAACAGATCGGCACCCAGCTCGTGCTCGAGCTGGCGTAGACGGGTGGTCAGGTTCGACGGCACCCGATGCAGCTGTTCGGCGGCACGCGCGACGGAGCCGGTTTCGGCGACGCTGCAAAACATGCGAAGTTGGGTCAGATCCATGCCTTTCTCTTTTCGTGATGAACTTTGTGATAATTATTCAGTTTTTGTGAGTGTAATACTGCGGCATGATACTGGCAACTTTCTTTTAACCGTTGGGATGGCCAAATGGCATTGAGAATTGCATTGAGTGGATTTGTGGCTCTGATTGTAGCGATGGGGATCGGCCGCTTCGCGTTTACGCCGCAGGTGCCGCTGATGATTGCCGAACATCAGTTTACGCTGACCAGCGCCGGGCTGGTGGCGGCGCTGAATTACCTGGGTTATCTGTGCGGAGCCTACGATGCGATGCGCGCCAGCCGACATGTCGAACGTCGGCTGTGGCTGGGCGTATGGGGTGCGGTAGCGCTGACGCTGCTGTCCGCCTGGGTAGAAGGCGCGTGGTGGCACGGCGCGGTGCGTTTTGCCATTGGCTGGGCCAGCGGCTGGGCGATGGTGCTGGTGGCGGCATGGACCAACGAGCGTTTGGCGCATTACGGCCGTCCGGCGCTGAGTGCGGCGGTATTTGCCGGCCCCGGTGCGGGGATCTTTATCAGCGGCATGCTGGCGGTGGGCATCCACGGGTTGGCACTGAGTGCCGGCCAGGCCTGGCTGGTGTACGGCGTATTGGCATTGCTGTTGATTGGCGCCATCAGCGTCAATTTACCGCGCGCTGGGGAACTGCATCGACCGAACCTGACGCCGGAACCGCTGGTGTTGACGCCGGCGCTGAAACGTCTGGTGTGGAGCTACAGCCTGGCCGGCTTCGGCTATATTCTGCCGGCGACGTTTCTGTCGCAAATGGCCAGCGAGCGTTTCCCGGGCAGCGTATTTGCCCAGTTTGTCTGGCCGGTGTTTGGCGGCGCGGCGGTGTTGGGAATTGTGTTGGGTATTCTCACTCGCCACCGATTGACCACCCAGACCCGTCTGGCGCTGACGTTATGGGTACAGGCGCTGGGGGTGCTGTGTGCGGAGGTGGTACCGGGCGTCACCGGTCTGGCGTTGGGGGCGTTGTTCACCGGCGGCGGTTTTCTCAGCGTGGTACAGCTGGCGCTGCAGCATGGCCGTGAACTGGCGCCAAACCATGCGCGCTACATGGCCGGCCTGCTGACTACCGGTTATGCCGTCGGTCAGTTGGTGGGGCCGATGCTGTCGGCGTTGTCCACCGCGCTGACCCAACGTCTGGAGCCGGCATTGTATGTCGCCGTGGTCAGCTTGATGGTGGCCGGTTTGCTGGTGGTGAACACCCCGGCGCGTGCCGCAGTGGGCAATTTGTCGCGCAATTGTACAAAATAGCAACAAAAATCCGCAACCAGCCCGATCGTGCTATATGCGGATTTTTCACCACTGGTTGAAACACAATCACTGGATAAACGACTCACTCTCATTTACAGTGGGCAAAATCTTGATCGGCTTCACGCTGTTGGCGTTAAATGTCGGTCGGAGACAAGAATCAATCCCTGCTCCATCATTCAACGTTACGGCAACAGTCTGGACGGGTAATCAGGGTAGCCTGCTGGAGACACACACAAAATGACTACATTAAGTAAAGAAGCGGCATTGGTTCATGCCGCGCTGGAATCGCGCGGTCTGGAAACCCCGTTACGCGGCGAAATGCTGGATCGTGAAACGCGCAAGCGTCGTATTCAGGAGCACATGACGGAAATCATGCAACTGCTGAACCTCGATCTGACCGACGACAGCCTGGCGGAAACCCCTCATCGTATCGCCAAAATGTACGTCGACGAGATTTTCTCCGGCCTGGATTACGCCAACTTCCCTAAAATCACCGTCATTGAAAATAAAATGAAGGTAGATGAAATGGTGACGGTGCGTGATATCACATTGACCAGCACCTGCGAACACCACTTCGTCACCATCGACGGCAAGGCCACCGTGGCTTATATTCCGAAAGATGCGGTGATTGGCCTGTCGAAAATCAACCGTATTGTGCAGTTCTTCGCCCAGCGCCCTCAGGTGCAGGAGCGTTTGACGCAGCAAATCCTGGTGGCTTTGCAAACGCTGCTGGGCACCAATAATGTGGCGGTATCTATCGATGCGGTCCATTATTGTGTCAAGGCGCGCGGTATCCGCGATGCGACCAGCGCCACGACCACCACCTCGTTGGGCGGACTGTTCAAGTCCAGCCAGAATACCCGTCAGGAATTCCTGCGTGCGGTACGCCATCATCAGGGGTAAGGGTTACAGCGTTACGCGACAGGCGCCTGCGGGCGCCTTTTTAATGAGCGAAATACGGCGAAACAGATGAATAACCAATCGACAGCCCCCTTGCCGCGTATCGCAACCCTGGATTGCGTACGCGGTATCGCCATTCTCGGCATTCTGTTGCTGAATATCAGCGCCTTTGGCTTGCCAAAAGCAGCCTATCTCAACCCGGCCTATGCCGGGCTGCCGGCACTCCATGACGCCTGGACCTGGGCGTTGCTGGATCTGCTGGCACAGGCCAAGTTTCTGGCGATGTTTGCGCTGCTGTTTGGTGCCGGTTTGCAGCTGTTGCTGCACCGCGGCAAGGGCTGGATGCGTGCACGTTTGAGCTGGTTGGTGCTGTTTGGCCTGGGGCACGCCATTTTCCTGTGGGACGGTGATATCTTGCTGGCTTATGGTCTGATCGGGCTGGTGTGCTGGCGCATGATCCGTGAGGCGAAAGATACGTTTACGCTGCTGAAAACCGGCGTAGTGCTGTATCTGATCGGCGTCGCGGTGCTGTTGCTGCTGGGGATTATCAGCCGCGGAGAGCCCGGCAGCTTTTGGCAGCCTGGCCCGGCGGTTCTGCAATATGAGCAGTTCTGGAAGTTGCAGGGCGGGATGGAGGCCTGGCGTAATCGTGTCGATCTACTCTCTTCCAGCCTGTTGGCGATTGGCGCGCAGTACGGTTGGGAATTGGCTGGCATGATGCTGTTCGGTGCGGGCCTGATGCGCAGCGGTTGGCTGCGTGGTCATTTCTCGCCGGGGTATTATCGCCGGCAGGCCGCCTGGCTGATACCGCTGGCGCTGGCGATCCAACTGCCCGCAGTGGTGCTGCAATGGCATTTGCAGTGGGATTACCGCTGGAGCGGCTTCCTGCTGCAAGTGCCACGCGAACTGGGCGCGCCGTTGCAGGCGATGGGCTATCTGGCATTGTGCTACGGTTTCTGGCCGCAGCTGGCGCGGCTGCCGCTTGGCCGTTGGCTGACGCAGGTAGGGCGCATGGCACTGAGCAACTACCTGCTGCAAACGCTGGTGTGCACCACGCTGTTCTACCGCTTCGGCTGGTATCAGCAGTTTGATCGCCTGCAGCTGCTGGCACTGGTACCGCTGGTATGGGTAATCAATCTGCTGTTTTCTACCCTGTGGCTACGTTATTTTAGCCAGGGACCGATGGAATGGTTATGGCGTAAATTGACAGCGCTTGGTGCAGGTAACAGCGATCGCCGGCGGCAAAGCGAGATGTAAACTGGTTAAGTTAAAAAAATGTATGTAAACGTTTTCTTTTATGTGACGCAATTCGCGTAGGGAGAGCGGGATCTCGGGGTAGGATAGCGCCACACGTAGCTTACCCCGAACCAGGATCCTTGATGCGTCCAGCCCATCTCATCACTATTCGTGACGTTGCCGAACGTGCCGGCGTTTCGGTGGCGACCGTTTCTCGCGTATTAAACAACAGCGCGGTGGCCAGCCCACAGACGCGCGAGCGAGTGTTGCAGGCGGCAGCGGCGCTGGGTTATCGACCGAATGCCAATGCCCAGGCGTTGGCGACGCAGAACAGCGAAACCATTGGCGTGGTGGTGATGGACGTGTCGGATCCGTTCTTCGGCGCGCTGGTGAAAGCGGTTGATACCGTTGCGCAGCAGCATCACAAATATTTGCTGATCGGCAACAGTTATCATCAGGCGGAAAAAGAGCGACATGCCATTGAAGTGTTGCTGCGCCAGCGCTGCAATGCGCTGATAGTGCATGCAAAAGCGCTGGATGACGACGAACTGGCGGCGTTTATGGACCAGGTGCCCGGCATGGTGCTGGTTAACCGTATCGTGGCCGGTTACGAGCACCGCTGCGTGGGGCTGGCCAACGTCTGCGGCGCGGAAATGGCGCTGCGGTTGCTGTTATCGCAAGGGCACCGGCGTATCGGCTACCTGGGCTCCAACCATGGCATCGAGGACGGCCCGCTGCGCCAGCAAGGGTATCTGCAGGCCATGACAGCAGCCGGGGTGCAGGTGGGGGAAAGTTGGTGCGCCTTTAATTCGCCGGACTTGCAGGGTGGCGAAGCGGGGATGGTCGAGCTGCTGGGGCGCAATCTGCGTTTAAGCGCGGTGTTCGCCTACAATGACGCCATGGCCGCAGGCGCCATGGCGGTGCTAAAAGAAAACGGTATCACGGTACCGCAGCAATTTTCGCTGATCGGCTTTGATGATATTCCGATTGCGCGTTACACCAGTCCCAAACTCACTACCGTACGCTATCCCATTGTATCCATGGCCACTCTGGCGGCCGAGCTGGCGCTCAAGGGGGCCGCCGGGCAGCTGGAACCCCAGGCCAGCCATCTGTTCATGCCGACGCTGGTACGACGCCATTCGGTGGCGCCGTGGCAAAGTGAGGCGGTGGTCACTCTCTGAACATTTAATCTTGTGTAACCGTTTTCAATCTGTGAGAAAATTCACAGAATATTAACATAGTGCCGTTTATGCTCTAGGCGTTTTCCGGCGCAAAGGCTCTTGCCACCGATTATTTATCCGCGCGCTGACACAGCATTTTCAGGAATAACATGATTCAAGGATGACAGGGATCCTGCCAGGCTCGGTCGTGTGCGCACGCCGTGAAATCTGGCTTATTACATCGAGAACGACCCTCTATAAACCGGAGACACACAATGAATAAGAAGGTTTTCACCCTGGCCGCACTGGCCGCCAGCATGCTGTTTGGCGCTGCGCACGCAGATACCCGCATTGGCGTTACCGTTTACAAATACGATGATAACTTTATGTCGGTGGTGCGTAAGGCGTTGGAAAAAGATGCCAAGGCGGCACCGGATATCACTTTGCTGATGAATGATTCGCAGAATGACCAATCCAAGCAAAACGATCAGATCGATGTGCTGATTGCCAAGGGGGTTAAAGCGCTGGCGATCAACCTGGTTGACCCGGCCGCGGCGCCGGTGGTGATCGACAAGGCGCGTGCCAACGACATTCCCGTGGTGTTTTACAACAAGGAACCTTCGCGCAAGGCGCTCGACAGCTATGACAAAGCCTATTATGTCGGCACCGACTCCAAAGAGTCCGGCGTTATCCAGGGCGAGCTGATTGCCAAGCATTGGCAGGCCAATCCGAACTGGGATCTGAACAAAGACGGCCAAATTCAATACGTGTTGCTGAAAGGCGAACCGGGCCACCCGGATGCCGAAGCGCGTACTACTTACGTAGTGAAGACGCTGAATGAAAAGGGCATTAAGACCCAGCAGCTGCAGATGGACACCGCCATGTGGGATACCGCCCAGGCGAAAGACAAGGTGGATGCCTGGATGTCGGGCCCGAACGCCAGCAAGGTTGAAGTGGTCATCGCCAACAACGATGCCATGGCAATGGGCGCCATTGAGGCGCTGAAGGCGCATAACAAGTCGGCTATTCCGGTGTTCGGCGTGGATGCGCTGCCAGAAGCGCTGGCGCTGGTGAAATCGGGAGCGATGGCCGGTACCGTGCTGAACGACGCCGACAACCAGGCGAAAGCTACCTTTGCACTGGCGAAGAATCTGGCGGCGGGCAAACCGGCCGCTGAAGGCACCAATTACAAGATCGACAATAAAGTGGTGCGTATTCCTTACGTCGGCGTAGATAAAGACAACCTGTCACAATTCGTTAAATAAACTTCGGTTATACCCGGGCTTATGCGCGTTGCATCGATCGGCCAGGGCCAGGATGCAGCGTAAACGAGCACGGATAGAGACTAGCGTTCCCCGCCGGCGGCGACCTGACGCCAACACCCATTGGCCGTGCGGCGGGGAATTTCAGTACATTAAGGTATATCTATGGCCGACAGTTCTCGCGAATATCTGCTGGAAATGACCGACGTCAATAAGTCATTCCCCGGCGTCAAGGCATTGGATAATGTCAATCTACGCGTTCGTCCACACTCCATTCATGCATTAATGGGAGAAAACGGCGCCGGTAAATCGACGTTATTAAAATGTCTGTTTGGCATTTATAAAAAAGATTCGGGCAGCATTGTTTTTTCAGGGGAAGGAAGTCGATTTTAAAAGTTCCAAAGAAGCGCTGGAGCATGGCGTTTCCATGGTACATCAGGAATTGAATCTGGTATTGCAGCGTACCGTCATGGACAACATGTGGCTGGGGCGTTACCCCACCAAAGGTCTGTTTGTCGATCAGCACAAGATGTACCAGGATACCAAAAGCATTTTCGACGAGCTGGATATTGATATTGATCCGCGCGCCAAGGTCGGTACGCTGTCGGTGTCGCAGATGCAGATGATTGAAATTGCCAAGGCATTTTCCTATGACGCAAAAATAGTGATTATGGATGAGCCAACCTCGTCATTAACGGAAAAGGAGGTCAATCATTTATTCACCATTATCCGTAAATTGAAACAGCGCGGCTGCGGCATCGTGTATATCTCGCACAAGATGGAGGAGATATTCCAGCTGTGCGACGAAATAACCATCCTGCGCGACGGCCAATGGATTGCTACCCAGCCGCTGGAAGGGCTGGATATGGACAAGATCATCGCCATGATGGTCGGACGTTCACTGAGCCAGCGTTTTCCCGATCGCCAGAATACGCCGGGAGAGGTGATTTTACAGGTGAAGAACCTGACATCACTGCGCCAACCGTCGATCCGCGACGTGTCGTTTGATTTGCACCAGGGTGAAATTTTGGGTATCGCCGGGTTGGTCGGCGCCAAGCGTACCGATATTGTCGAAACCCTGTTCGGTATTCGCGAGAAAGTGAGCGGCACCATCACACTGCACGGCAAAGCGATTAATAACCACAGCGCCAACGAAGCAATCAACCACGGATTTGCCCTGGTAACCGAGGAGCGGCGTTCGACCGGTATTTATGCTTTTCTGGATATCGGTTTTAACTCGCTGATTTCCAATATTCGCAATTATAAAAATAAGATCGGCCTGCTGGATAATGCGCGCATGAAAAGCGATACCCAATGGGTGATCGACGCGATGCGGGTAAAAACGCCGGGGCATCGTACCAATATCGGTTCCCTGTCTGGCGGTAATCAGCAGAAGGTGATTATTGGTCGCTGGCTGCTGACCCAGCCGGAAATATTGATGCTGGATGAACCGACGCGCGGTATTGACGTTGGCGCAAAGTTTGAAATTTATCAGTTGATGACCGAGTTGGCGAAAAAGGGCAAGGGGATCATTATCATCTCGTCCGAAATGCCGGAGCTTTTGGGGATTACCGACAGAATATTGGTGATGAGTAATGGTCAGGTTGCGGGCATCGTTAATACCAAACAGACCTCGCAAAATGAAATCTTACGCTTAGCCTCCTTGCATCTTTAAGGGAAACGAATTATGAGCGCGCTAAACAAAAAAACGTTATTCACCTATTTTAAAGAGGGTGGCATCTATATGGTGTTGCTGGTTTTACTGGCAATCATCATTATTCAGGATCCGACCTTTCTCAGCTTGATGAACCTGAGCAATATCCTGACCCAATCTTCGGTACGTATTATCATCGCCCTGGGCGTGGCGGGGCTGATTGTTACCCAGGGTACCGATCTGTCGGCCGGTCGCCAGGTGGGATTGGCGGCGGTGGTGGCAGCAACGCTGCTGCAATCGATGGATAACGTCAACAAGGTGTTCCCGCAGATGGAGACCTGGTCGATTCCATTGGTGATTTTGCTGGTCTGCGCCATCGGTGCGCTGATCGGTCTGGTTAACGGCCTGATTATTGCCTACCTGAACGTGACGCCGTTCATTACTACCCTGGGCACCATGATCATCGTCTACGGCATCAACTCGCTGTATTACGATTCGGTCGGTGCGTCGCCGGTGGCGGGCTTTGATCCCGGTTTTTCCAGCTTTGCGCAGGGCTTCTTGAAGTTCGGCGATTTCAAACTGTCGTACATCACCTTTTATGCGTTGATCGCCATCGTTTTTGTCTGGATCCTGTGGAACAAGACCCGCTTTGGCAAAAACATCTTCGCCATCGGCGGTAACCCCGAGGCGGCGAAAGTCTCCGGCGTTAACGTTCCGCTTAACCTGATCCTGATTTATGCCTTGTCCGGGGTGTTCTATGCCTTCGGCGGCATGTTGGAGGCCGGGCGTATCGGCAGCGCTACCAATAATCTGGGCTTTATGTATGAGCTGGATGCCATTGCTGCCTGCGTGGTCGGCGGGGTGTCATTTGCCGGCGGCGTCGGCACGGTATTGGGGGTTGTGACCGGGGTTATTATTTTCACCGTTATCAACTACGGTTTGACCTATATCGGCGTCAATCCGTATTGGCAATACATTATCAAGGGCGGCATCATTATTTTCGCCGTGGCGCTGGATTCGCTCAAGTACGCCAAGAAAAAGTAATCAATTGCGCAGTAACAACACAACGGCCAGCAATTGCTGGCCGTTGTTGTTTGTGCCGCGCCGATGGCGCGCGTGCGATTATGATTTGCCGCGCGCTTTCTGTTTCTCTGCGGCCAGTTTATGTTCCAGCTCTACCAGCTGTTCCGGCGACACCGCCGGATAGCCCTGCGCATCCTCCGGCACCTTGTGCATCGAGGAAATCGGTATCAGCGGGCCGAGGAAGCGTGGTTCGCGTTTCAGGATATACAGGTCGTTCAGCGCCCCCAGACGGGCGAAAATCTCGCGCACCCGCACCGTCAGCATGTCTTTTGGCGACGGCACGGCGAAACATTGCGCCTGGATGCCCATATGCAGGGCAATGAACAGCGCGCGCTCGCAGTGAAAACGCTGGGTAATGATGGTGAAATCATTGGCGTCGAACACTTTGCGGGTGCGTACAATTGAATCCAGGGTACGGAATCCGGCGTAATCAAGCACGATATCGCTCGGCGCGATGCCGGCGGCGATCAGATCGCGCCGCATGGTCATCGGTTCATTATAGCTCTGCAGTGCGTTATCGCCGCTCAGCAGCAGGTATTTTACCTTGCCGCTGTTGTAGGCATTTATCGCTCCCTGAATGCGGTAGCGGTAATACTGATTGATCACACCGGTGCGGTAATATTTGGCGGTGCCGAGTACCACGCCAACCTGACGGTTTGGCAACTGTTGCAGCTCGTCATAAATATAGGGCGCGGTTTTCCAACTGATCCAGCGATCGAGCGCGATAGCCGATAGCATCAACACCGCGGTGATGACGAAAAGGCTGATAATCAGGCGTTTCCACATGTTGAGGCCTTACGCGCACAAATCTGAAAAAGGGTGGATCAAGGCTACTGTACCTGACTGGCGGACGCAAGCTGTCCACCGTGCCTAGCGCGGGGGCGCCGCATTTTTCAGCGCTTTTTACCATAAAAAAAGACCCGGCATGCCGGGTCTGTTGCTTTTATCGACAGATTAAAACGAGGTGCGTTTGTAACTGCGGTACTGCGGGCGCCAGAAGTTGTGTTCGATGGCTTTGGACAGCGCCTCTTCGGAGGTGACTACCGCCACGCCCTGCAATTGTGCCGCCTTGCCCACTTCCATGGCGATGCACTTGGAGACGCCTTGAATATCATCGATATCCGGCAGCAATGCGCCATGGCCATCGGTGGCCAGCGGTGAACAATCAGCCAATGCCCGGCTGGCGGCCATCAGCATGGCGTCGGTGACGCGCGCCGCGCCGGATGCCAGCACGCCCAGGCCAATGCCAGGGAAGATATAGGAGTTGTTGCACTGGGCAATCGGGAACTGCCGTTCCTTGTAATTCACCGGGGCGAACGGGCTGCCGGTAGCCACCAGTGCGGCGCCGTCGGTCCAGTGGATAATGTCTTCCGGACGAGCTTCCACGCGCGACGTCGGGTTGGACAGCGGCATCACTATCGGCCGTGGGCAATGCCGATGCATTTCGCGGATCAACTCTTCGGTGAACAGGCCTGGCTGGCCGGAAACGCCGATCAGAATGCTTGGCTTGGCGTTGCGTACCACGTCCAGCAGCGAAATCGCATCGTTGGAGACGTCCCACGCGGTCAGGTTTTCGCTTTTTTGCACCAGCTTGCTCTGGAAATCGAGCAGGTTCGGCAGCTTGTCGGTCAGCAGACCGAAACGGTCAACCATAAAGACGCGGGCGCGGGCTTCGTCTTCGCTCAGGCCTTCCGACTTCATTTGCGCGATGATCTGCTCTGCGATACCGCAACCGGCGGAGCCGGCGCCGAGGAAGGTGACGGTCTGGTCGCGCAATTGACTACCGGCGGCGCGGCTGGCGGCGATCAGGCTGCCGAGCGTGACTGCAGCGGTGCCCTGGATGTCGTCGTTAAAGCAGCAGATTTCGTCACGGTAGCGGTTTAACAGCGGCGTAGCGTTGTTTTGCGCAAAGTCTTCGAACTGCAACAGTACGTTTGGCCAGCGACGCTTGACCGCCTGAATGAATTCTTCGACAAACGCGTGATATTCGTCACCGGAGATACGCGGATGACGCCAGCCCATGTACAGCGGATCGTTCAGGCGTTGCGGGTTGTTGGTGCCGACGTCCAGCACTACCGGCAGCGTATAGGCCGGGCTGATACCGCCGCAGGCGGTGTACAGCGACAGCTTGCCGATAGGGATCCCCATGCCGCCAATGCCCTGATCGCCCAGGCCGAGAATGCGCTCGCCGTCGGTAACCACAATCACCTTAACGTTCTGCTTGGTGGCGTTTTGCAGCATATCGTCGATGCGGTCGCGATTCGGATAGGAAATGAACAGACCGCGTGCCCGGCGATAAATGTCCGAGAAGTGCTCGCAGGCTTCACCGACCGTCGGCGTGTAGATGATCGGCATCATTTCGCTCAGGTGGGCATCGAGCAGGCGGTAGAACAGCGTTTCGTTGGTGTCCTGAATGTTGCGCAGATAAATATGCTTGTCGTTGTCGTTTTTGAAGTCCTGGTATTGACGATAGGCACGTTCAACCTGTTCTTCAATGGTTTCTACCGCCTCCGGCAGCAGGCCGTGCAGATTGAAATGGCTACGCTCGTCTTCTGTAAATGCACTGCCTTTGTTGAGCAGCGGGAATTCCAACAGAATTGGACCGGCATAGGGGATATACAGCGGGCGTTTGCTTTCGTATTCAAGTTCCATCAGTTTACTCTTAACGTATCAGATAATTTTTATAACTGGTGATCCTAAAAGATAAGGAAAATATGTACAGCAATTGTTATCGGATCATGAGGCAAATTGATGAAATTATCGACGTTCAAATCATTTTTTAACTAAAAAAAGTGTTTTAGAAGATGAATGGCATTGTATTTGGCCGGCGGGACTGGTAGCTGCGGAGCCGAACGGCCCCGCGTCCAAGGCGTCAGAAGGTGATACGGCTGACCGCGTCGCAACCCAACGCCGCCAGCGTGGCGCGGGTGGCATCCCATTGGCTGAGTATGGCGCTCTGCGGCTCCGCCAGCACCGCGCGGCGGATTTGCCGGCAATCGCCGCCGGAGAGGTTTAACAGTACCAGTGCCGCTTGTAACGGCGGCAGGCTTGGGTTGAAGGCGGCGTTTTCGGCATAGCGACCCGCATGGATTTTACCCTCGGCGGTTTCCAGCGCTACGCGCTGTGGGCGTTGCTGTAGGGCGCATGGCTACGGTTGGCGGCGTTCAGCGCCGCCTGGTCCAGTGGGTCGTTCAGCGACAGTTGGAAACCATGATCCACCGGGTCCATCAACAGGGTGCTGATAGCCAGATCGCGCGGGCCAAATGCATCCGGCAGATAATCTGCCAGCGTGGCCGCGTCGCGCCCCGGCAGGCGAATTTGCAGTTCACCGCCGCTGTTCAACTCGTTCATAAACTGGCGGCAGTGGCCGCACGGTGTGTAGTTGACGGTGATGGAGGCCAGTGAGCGTTCGCCACGCAGCCAGGCGTGGGTCACTGCACATTGTTCGGCATGGATGGTTTGTTGCATCGGCGCGCCGTGAAATTCCATATTGGCGCCAAAATACAGATTGCCGCTGACGCCGCGGGCGATGGCACCGACGTTGAAATGTGAGATCGGGGTTAAGGAACAGGTTGCCGCCAGCGGCAGCAGGGCAAATGCCAGGGCATCATCATCCAGCCCGCAGCGCTGCTTGATTGCCTCAACCTGGCTGAGGTCGAACATCGCCGGGAAATCAGGTGTGTCCATATAAGGCTGCAGGGCGCTTTGCAAGGAAGCGGGCAATTGGCTGAAAGCGGTGTGAAAACGCGTATGCATGGTAGGTCTCTCTATTGATTAACGGGGAGGCCGCTGTTACCGATTCACATCGTTGGCGGTTTGCGCCACGCCTGACGTATCAGGCTTTTGCAGGCAGCCGCCGCAATGCAATCTCGAATTAATTGGATAGGGCATTCTAGGCAGCCCGCCATCAATAAAGTGTGATTAAGATCTCCTTATTGGTGAAATTCATGTAATAGAAATCATTATTGCGAGATGTATCGCAAGTTTTGGCCTTAGGCAAACAGATGCAACAGCAGCGGGAACAATAACGGCGCCAATAACGAGGTAATAATCCCGCAGACAACCAGAGCCAGTGAGCTGAATGCGCCCTCCTGATAGTCCAGTTCTACGCTACGCGCGGTCCCCAGGGCGTGTGATGCGCTGCCCATCGCCAGACCACGTGCAGATTTGGTGTTTATCCTCATCAGGTTGAAGAGGGGGTGGGCGAAAATAGCGCCGAAAATCCCGACAAAAATCACGCAGACGGCGCTGATGGCCGGAATGCCGCCGATCGATTCCGCCGTTGCCATGGCGATCGGCGTGGTGACCGATTTTGGCAGGATTGACGCGACGATTTCTGGCGTAGCGCCCATCCACAGCGCGATGGCGCCGCCGCTGATCATCGCGGTCAGACTGCCAATAAAGCACACGGTAATGATCGACTTCCAGCGTGCGCGGATCTGGTGTATCTGTTCATACAGCGGAAAGGCCAGCGCCACCACCGCAGGTTGTAAAAAGTCGTTCAGTATCTTGCTGCCCTGGAAGTAGCGTTGGTAAGGAATACCGGTGAACAGCAGAAAAGGAATGATGATGGCCATCGACACCAGCAGCGGGTTGAGCAGTGGCATTTTCAGTCGCTGCGACAACGCCCGTGCCGCGTAAAACACCACCAGCGTTAACGGTAACGACCACCAGATGTTATCCATCATTTGTCCTCCTTGGCATCGCGCTTGCCAGCGGGCAGGCTACGGTCGCGGTGAAAATAGTGGGAGGAATAACCCACCACCACCAGTACCAGCACGGTACTGACCAGGCAGGACACCAGCAGCGGCGCCAGATGATCGACAATCTGCCGATAATATTGCATGACACCGACGCCAATCGGCACAAACAGCAATACCATGTAACGGATGAAGACGTTGCAGCCCGGACGCACCCATTTGGCTGGCAGCAGTTGCGATGACAGCAGGGCAAACAGCAGCAACATGCCGATGATGCTGCCGGGGATGGTGATAGGTAAAAGGGCGGAAATCGCATTGCCGGCAAACAGGCAGAGATAAATTAAAGCGAAGGCCCGCAGGTATTTCCAACACAGTGCGAATAGGTTGGTCATGATTCTTTCCTGTTTAACTGATGTATTCATCATACAATTAAACTGTGAGCTTGGCCACAAAACACGCCATGAATCCTGTCTATGCATACGATGCCATTAGGCGCTATTGACGGCATGGAACAAGTGTAGGTTACGCCTCCTGTGCCAGCCGCTGTCGTTGCGCCAGCCGCTGTCGTTGCGCCAGCCGATGTCCGAGAAAGAAAAACAGCAGGCTGAACAGTGCGGCAGCAATCAGCATGACGAACATCAGCGCCGGTGCGGCATAGCTCAGCAACAGGCCGCACAGTACCGGATTGATGGCCCCACCCAGATTGCTGAGGTTTTGCACGCCATAGTAACTGCCTTTTAAATGCCCGGGAGCAATGAAATCGATGAACATGTATTCCACCGGGATGACAATGATTTCGCCGAGGGTGAAAACCGCCATGGCCGTCGCCCACAGCCACAGCGACTGGCCGGCAAACAGAAAGCCCAGCAGGCCGATAATGAAAAACAGCGTGCCCAGCGCCAGCCAGCGCAGAATGTTGTCCTGCCGCATGCCGCGGCTCAGCAGATACTGTAACGCAATCACGATACAGGCGTTGACGATCATCACCAGCCCAATCACCCGGTAGGCGAAGTCGGCACTGGAGACGGTGATCAGGTACTGCGACAGATAACCGGTGAACTGGCCGAACACTACCGCGCCCAGCGTGCTGCCCAGGGTAAAGTAGATCAGCCGGCGATCCTGACGCAGGATTTTTGCCGTCTGGCGGAAGCTGGGCATTACCGTGGGCGCGTCCGATTGGCGGGTAACCTGCGGCTGCGCCTGTTGCTGGCGCAGTCTCAGGTTCACCATCACTACCGTCAGCAGTGCCAGGCCGCCGGAAAGGTAGAACGGCAGCAAGGGGCTAAAGCCGGCCACCAGTACGCCGAGCGATGAGCCGATCGCCCAGCCGACGTTCACCAGGGTGTAATTGATCGAAAACGCCTTGATGCGCTGCGCTACCGGCAGCCATTCGGCGAAACAGGCTTTAATGGTAATGCCAAGCACGGCATATGTGGTATGCAGCACCGCCAGCACGATGACTATGCTGCCCGGTTGCGCAATCCAGGGAATAATGAAAAAGCTCAGCGCGAACAACAGCATGGAAAGCGCAATCAGGGTGGTTTTGTTGAACTTGTCCACCAGATAGCCGCCATACAGGCTGCTGAGAATGCCGATCGTCAGGCTGAGACCAAGGATGATGCCGACGCTTTTAGGCAACAGATGGAAATGTTCGGTGAGATAAATGGTAATGAATGGCAGCGTAACGCCGCGGCCAATGGTCAGCAGTAACGAACTGGCCAACAAGGTATTGATTTGCGCCGGGAATCCCTTCATGACAATGCCTGTCTATGCATACAGTTATTAACACAGTGTTGATAACATAGCGCATTTTGGCAAACAGGAAAGGGGCTGATGGAAAATAAGCACAAAAAAGGGGCAACCGCTGTCGCCCCCGCTTAAAACAGCTTATTTGCCTGCCTGTGACTGTAGCGTGGCAAACCATGGCTGGACGAAATCGTCACTGCTGCCCCAGCCGGGAATGATTTTGCCCAGGCTGGCCACGTTTACCGGCCCCGGTTGGCTGACCAGTAGCGCCTGCGGAATGGCGGCGGCCTTGAATTGGTAGCTTGCCGGCGTAGTTTCACCGGCAATTTTGTTGGCGATAAGCCGCAGGTTTACCGCGCCGATCAGTTTGGTGTCTACCGCGACGCTGACTTTCCATGGGCTGCCGGCTTCACGCATCAGCTGCAGGTCCTGATTGGAGATATCAATGCTGTACAGCTTGATTTCGCTGCGACCATTTTCCTGCAATGCCTTATAGGCACCTTGCGTAAAGGCATCCCAGGTTCCCCAAATGGCGTCAATCTTGCCTTTCGGGTATTTGGCCAGTACCGCGCCGACTTTGTTGGCGGTATCGCCCTGCACGTCGGAAGACACCGCGCCGATCGATTCCAGCTCATGGATGCCGGGGTGTTGCTTGAGCAATTGTTGATAGGCGGCCTGACGTCGTTCCATCGGCGGAAAACCGGCCACCCACAGTTTGATGATGTTGGCACGTCCGTTGAAGTCTTTCACCAACTGGCCGAAGGATTCATTGGCCAGCGAGGCGTCATCCTGCTGGGAAACGGTCACGCCGGGAATAATGCCGCTGACGTCGGTATCAAAGGCGGACACGGCAATACCCGCGGCGGCAATACGCTTCACCAGATCGGTGGAGTAGGGGGCACGCCCCTGCGAAAGAATAATGCCATCGTATTTCTGGCTGATGGCCTGATTGACGAAATCCTGGAAGCGGGCATCGTCGCCATTGCTGAGGAACGTATCCACCTTGAACCCCAGTTTGCGGCCTTCCTGAATGGCGCCGGCCAGGAACTGAGTGGTGTTGTCATCGGACCCCAGATTGCGGATCACCGCCACGCGGATTGGCCCCTGATGATTGGCGATGGCGGCCGGTACCGCTGCCAGCGTTGCGTCTGGCGCGGCGTATAACGGCAGCGCGCTAAACAGGCCCAGCGCAAGCAAAGAGATTTTTATCGTTTTCATTATCAACTCCGAAGCAGGTAAGTCTGGCCGATTAAAAGGTAAATAGCAGTCTTGCTATCCAGACGTCTATTTTGTCTGGCTAGCATCATAACCAGAAGGGTTTTGATAGGGAATTGTCTTCGTTATGACTTTTTGGCTGGCGTTATAGCGAAATGTTTGACTGGCAGGCGACGGGCATAAAAAAGCCGGGCAAGCCCGGCTCTCACTAGCACGTTGATGATTATTTTACTTGCATACCCGGCTGGGCGCCGCTGTCAGGGCTCAGCAGGAAGATTTCCTTTCCGCCAGGACCGGCGGCCATCACCATGCCCTCGGAAATACCAAAGCGCATCCTTACGTGGTGCCAGGTTAGCCACCATGATGGTCAGCCGGCCTTCGAGCAACTTGGGATCCGGATAGGCGGAACGGATGCCGGAGAAAATCTGCCGGCTCTCACCCGCCCAGATCCAGCTGCCAGCTTCAGCAACTTGTCGGAACCGTCGACCAAATCGGCGCTTTTGATCAGCGCGATACGCATGTCCACTTTGGCAAAATCATCAAAGGTAATGGTTTCCTGAATCGGATCGTCCGCCAGCGGGCCCGCTAACCGGGGCCTGGCTGGCAGCCATGTCTTCCTTGGATGCGTTGACCATGTCATTTACCTTGTCGAGATCGATACGATTGAACAGCGCCTTGAACGGGTTGACCGTGTGATCCAGCAGCGGTTGCTGGATGCCTTCCCAGCTCAGTTCACCGTTGAGGAAACGCTTCGGCGCGCTCCGGTCAGTGACGGCAGCACCGGCTTCAGGTAGGTCATCAGTACGCGGAACAGGTTGATGCCCATCGAGCAGATGGCTTGCAGATCGGCGTCGCGGCCTTCCTGCTTGGCCACCACCCACGGTGGCCTGCTCGTCCCACATAACGGTTGGCCAGATCCGCCAGCGCCATGATTTCACGGATGGCGCGGCCGGATTCCACGGCTGGCGTAAGCCTCGGCAATGCTGTCTGCGGCATCCGGTGAAGGTTTGGTACAGCGCCGGATCGGCCCAGGCTGGCTGCCAGCTTGCCGCCAAAGCGCTTGTTGATAAAGCCGGCGTTGCGCGAGGCCAGGTTCACCACTTTGTTGACGATATCGGCATTGACGCGCTGCACGAAGTCTTCCAGATTCAGGTCGATGTCATCGATGCGCGAGGACAGCTTGGCCGCGTAATAATAGCGCAGGCAGTCGGCGTCCAGGTGCTGCAGGTAGGTGCCGGCCTTGATAAAGGTGCCGCGTGACTTGGACATTTTGGCGCCGTTGACCGTGACGTAGCCGTGTACGAACAGATTGGGTCGGTTTACGGAAGTTGCTGCCCTCCAGCATTGCCGGCCAGAACAGGCTGTGGAAATAGACGATGTCCTTGCCGATAAAGTGATACAGCTCGGTGGTGGAGTCCTTGCGCCAGAACTCATCGAAGTCCAGATCGCCGCGCTTGTCGCACAGGTTCTTGAACGAACCCATATAGCCGATTGGCGCATCCAGCCAAACGTAGAAATATTTGCCTGGCGCATCCGGGATTTCAAAGCCGAAGTACGGTGCGTCACGCGAGATGTCCCACTGCTGCAGCCCCGACTCGAACCATTCCTGCATCTTGTTGGCCACCTGCTCCTGCAATGCGCCGGAGCGTGTCCAGGCCTGCAGCATTTCGCTAAAGGACGGCAGATCAAAGAAGAAGTGTTCGGAATCGCGCATCACCGGCGTGGGCGCCGGATACCGCCGATTTAGGATCGATAAGCTCGGTCGGGCTGTAGGTAGCGCCGCACACTTCGCAGTTGTCGCCGTACTGATCCGGTGATTTGCATTTCGGGCAGGTGCCTTTCACGAAGCGATCCGGCAGGAACATGCCTTTTTCCGGATCGTACAGCTGAGAAATGGTGCGGTTCTTGATAAAACCGTTTTCCTTCAGGCGGCCATAAATCAGGCTCGACAGCTCACGGTTTTCATCGCTATGGGTTGAATGATAGTTGTCATAGCTGATGCCAAAACCGGCGAAATCCTGTTGGTGCTCCTGGCTCATTTCGGCAATCATTTCTTCCGGCTTGATACCCATTTGCTGTGCTTTCAGCATGATAGGGGTACCGTGCGCGTCGTCTGCACAAATGAAATGAACTTCGTTGCCGCGCATTCGTTGGTAACGAACCCAGATATCTGCCTGGATATGCTCGAGCATGTGGCCGAGATGGATGGAACCATTTGCGTACGGTAGCGCGCACGTCACCAATAATTTTTTCGCGACTTGAGCCATAGTGAGAACTTGCTTTCTGTTATGTATAAAAGGGGCTTTGATGTTAACCGATCGCACGCGTCGCGGCTAGGGCGGTTTCTTTTGTCTTGTACGCGCCAGCCGTGGTGCAGTTCTGATATGCTTGAGCATAACGGCATTTATTCGCTATCTATTAAAATCAAGGAGCCGGGATGAACGCAAAATCCCCCGAGCAGAGCAATCCCGAAGTTCTGCGTGCCCTGGTGACCGGTGTACTGGCCGCCTTTGAACACCCGACGCTAAAAAACAACCTGAACGGCGCTGAAAGCGATTCATCACTGTGCGTTGCTGGATGATGTACTGCATATCGAAACTGACCATGCCTTTTGCCTGGTACAGCGGTTTTTGAAGCGCTGAAGAGCGGCGTGAGCGACGAACTGCTGCGCGTCACCGGCGCCCGTGCCATCGACTGGAAGCTGAAGCACGATATCAGCACCTTGAAACGCGCCAACGATCAGGCGGGCGTCAAGGGCGTACGCAATATTATTGCCGTCAGTTCCGGCAAGGGCGGGGTGGGAAAATCCAGCACGGCAAGTCAATCTGGCGCTGGCGCTGGTGGCGGAAGGTGCAAAAGGTCGGCATTCTTGACGCCGATATTTACGGGCCGTCGATCCCCAAATATGCTGGGTACCGAAAAACCAGCGGCCAACCTCGCCGGACGGCCAGCATATGGCACCGATCATGGCGCACGGGTTGGCGACCAATTCAATCGGCTATCTGGTGACCGACGACAATGCCATGGTGTGGCGTGGCCCGATGGCCAGCAAGGCGCTGATGCAACTGTTGCAGGATACGCTGTGGCCGGATCTGGATTATCTGGTGTTGGACATGCCGCCGGGCACCGGCGACATTCAGCTGACGCTGTCGCAGAACATTCCGGTGACCGGCGCGCTGGTGGTGACTACGCCGCAGGACATCGCTCTGCTGGATGCGGCAAAAGGCATTGTGATGTTTGAAAAGGTGCATGTGCCGGTGTTGGGCATCGTCCGAGAACATGAGCGTGCATATTTGCAGCAATTGCGGTCACCATGAGCCGATCTTCGGCACCGGTGGCGCCGAGAAACTGGTACAGAAATACCACAGCCGCCTGCTGGGGCAGATGCCGTTGCACATATCGCTGCGTGAAGATCTGGACCGTGGCCAACCGACGGTAATTAGCCGGCCAGACAGTGAGTTCGCCGAGATGTACCGCCAACTGGCCGGGCGCGTGGCCGCGCAGATGTACTGGCAGGGCGAAGCGATCCCGACGGAAATCGCCTTCAGAGCGCTGTAATGGTCGGCAATGCCCAGGCATGAAAAGCAAAACCCCGGACAGTGTCCGGGGTTTTTTACTTGGGCTGCGCTGACCATTGCCGCTCGCCTCGCGGGCAGGAACGGCCGCTGGCCGCCGTGGCATGGTTAGCGGGCATCAGGTGACACCGACGCCGGCGATACCGGCTTGCGGTGCAAATCGGCACGGGTAAACGGCTTGCTGGCAGGGGAAATGGTCACCGCTATCTGTTCAAGCAGCCCCTGGGTCGGCGCGGCTTTGCCGCTATTGACCAACAACAGTGGCAAAGCCAATGCCGCCACGCTTCTGCGCAGCGACAGCCGCGGAGGTTCGACGCCGCGCTGCAAGAACAGGAAGGTAGCGCTGACTATCACACCTAACGCCAGACCGGTCACCACTTCCGAAGTGGAGTGTACATGGATCATCAAGCGGGAATAGCCAACGGCGAACGCCAGCAGGTAACCGACGATAATGGCTAATCGGCGCACCGTTGTCGGGAAGCGCCCGGTCAACAGCCACAGCATCACCGGCCAGATACTGGCCGATAGCGCGGAGTGGCCGCTGAAGCCGGTGAAGTCAAATTCGCGGCTGCCGATGCCCCAGCCCATAAATGCCAGTTTTGAAATGCACACCACGCCACCGACGGTGCCAAACAGCATTACCATTGCCAGGTGCGTTTGCTGCTGGCGGGTGACAGTAGCAGCAGAATAAACACGATCGCTGCGCTTGGCAGTAGCAAGGTGCTATCACCAAAGAAGGTAAGAAAATGCCAGTTCATCAAGGTTGCTTCGGAATCCGTCAATAAAGCAGGCGATGGTTGAGACGCATAACCAGCCTGAATAAAAATCTGTGAAAATGTTCAACAATTCTACTTTAGCTTGGGGTAATGCCCTAGCGTAAATGTTCTGAAAACGGCATTTGGCCTTTGATCATCTGACAATATTGGCCTGGTTTGCCGCCGTGTCCGCTAAGTGCTGGCGCAAAGCCCGGTAACTCCCTATAATTGTCGCGTTTTATATCCCCCTCCTCACATTACGAATTCAGGTCTTTAATTTTATGACTGACAAGCCGCATCAGTGCGTCATTATTGGTATAGCTGGCGCATCTGCCTCTGGGAAAAGCCTTATTGCCAGCACCTTGTATCGCGAACTGCGCGATCAGGTTGGCGATGAACACATTGGCGTGATCCCTGAAGACAGTTATTACAAAGACCAGACTCACCTGACCATGGAAGAACGGGTCAAGACCAACTACGATCATCCTAGCGCCATGGATCACAGCCTGCTGATTCAGCACCTGCAGGCGCTGAAGGCCGGCAAGGCCATTGAGCTGCCGTTGTACAGTTACACCGAGCACACGCGCAAAACCGAAACGGTGCACCTGGAGCCGAAAAAGGTCATTATTCTGGAAGGGATACTCTTGTTGACCGATATTCGCCTGCGCCAGGAAATGAACTTCTCGATCTTCGTTGATACGCCGCTGGATATTTGCCTGATGCGTCGCATGAAGCGTGACGTGAACGAACGTGGGCGCTCGATGGACTCGGTGATGGCGCAATACCAGAAAACCGTCCGCCCGATGTTCTTGCAGTTTATTGAACCTTCCAAGCAATACGCTGACATCATTGTGCCGCGCGGCGGCAAGAACCGCATCGCGATTGACATTCTGAAAGCCAAAATCAGCCAGTTCTTTGAATGATGCAGCCCCGGGCCGGGAGTGCCAATTCCGGCCTGTAGTCAACTATTTACGTCCTGACGTAGACCTTTTGCCCGTTGTATGGCAATTTTTGTGGTAGTTAATGCGCCCTGATGGAGAAACAAAGATGAGACTGTGCGACCGTGATATTGAAGCCTGGCTGGATAGCGAAAAACTGGTTATTTCGCCGCGCCCGCCGGTAGAGCGGATTAACGGGGCCACAGTGGATGTCCGTTTGGGCAATCAGTTCCGCGTATTTCGTGGACATACCGCGGCATTTATCGATCTCAGCGGGCCGAAGGATGAAGTCAGCGCCGCGCTGGATCGCGTGATGAGCGACGAAATCGTGTTGCCGGAAGGCGAGGCCTTCTTTCTGCACCCCGGCGAACTGGCGCTGGCGGTAACGCTGGAATCCGTGACGTTGCCCAATGATTTGGTCGGCTGGCTGGACGGGCGTTCCTCACTGGCGCGACTTGGCCTGATGGTACACGTCACTGCGCACCGTATCGACCCCGGCTGGCAGGGGCGAATCGTTCTGGAGTTCTATAATTCAGGTAAGCTGCCGTTGGCTCTGCGCCCCGGTATGCTGATCGGCGCATTGAGCTTTGAACCTTTGTCCGGCCCGGCTGCTCGGCCGTACAACAGCCGTCAAGATGCGAAGTACAAGGACCAGCAAGGCGCTGTGGCCAGCCGTATAGACAAGGACTAACCGCGGCGGGTGCCGCGCGGACGCGCGCTGACAAGAGGAAAGCATGAGACGATTATTGACGACGTTGGTGATTTTACTGGTGGTGCTGGTGGCAGGAATGTCCGCCTTGGTGCTGTTGGTCAATCCAAATGATTTCCGTAGTTACATGGTCAAAAAGGTCGAACAGCGCAGTGGCTACCAGCTGACGCTGGAGGGCGATCTGCGCTGGCACGTCTGGCCGCAGCTGAGCATTCTGGCCGGCCGCATGACCCTGACCGCCCCGGGAGCCAAGGCGCCGGTGGTCAGCGCGGAAAATATGCGTCTTGACGTCAAGCTGTTGCCGCTGCTGTCGCATCAGCTGTTCGTCAAACAGGTGATGCTGAAAAACGCGGTGATTCGTCTCACGCCGGACAGTGAACAACAAAGCCGAACGGATGCGCCGATCGCGCCCGGTGGCAGTAGCGTCGAATCGGTAGATACGCCGTGGAAATTCGATATTGATAACCTGCGCGTCGCCGACAGTCTGTTGATCTGGCAACGTGCCAACAATGAACAGATCAACGTACGCGATCTTAATCTGACGATGCAGCGCAGCGGTGACCGACAGGCGGAAATGGAACTGTCCAGTCGGGTTAACCGCGATCAGCGCGATTTGACCTTCAATCTGTCGGCGGACCTGGACTTGCAGCAATTCCCGCGTCAGTTCAGCACCACGGTAAATCAGTTCAACTATCAGCTCGAAGGGGTTGATATCCCGACCGGCGGCATCAAGGGGCAGGGCTCGGTACGGGCGGTGTACCAGCAGGATCCACGGCAGTTGACGCTCAATGACCTGATGCTTGGCGTCAATGACAGCCAACTGAAGGGCCGGGCCGATATCAGCCTTGGCGATGTGCCAAACTACGTGGTTGAACTCTCGTCGCCGCACCTGGATATGGATGCACTTTCCGGTTGGCGTAGTAATGCCGGTCAGGGTGAGCAGCCAATGCAGGCGATGGCCGGTGCGCCGGTGATTGCCAGCGCCGGTGAAGAGCAGCAAAAAAACATGCAGGCGCTGCGTGATTTCGACGCGCGCTTCCATCTCAGCGCTGACCAACTGACCTACCGCGGGATGGATATCACCCGGCTTGATCTCCAGGCGGAAAACCAGCGTGGCCTGCTGGCGGTGAAAACCCTGTCCGGTCACGTGGCCGGCGGTGATTTTTCCCTGCCTGGCTCACTGGACGCCCGTGGACAAAAGCCGATTATCGGCGTTCAGCCACAGCTGACGTCGGTTGAGCTGGGAACGGTATTGAAGGCTTTCGCATTGCCGCAGGTGATGACCGGGCAATTGACCATGCGCGGCGAGCTCACTGGCGACCGGTTGACCGCACAGTCGTTCGAGCATCACTGGCAGGGCAGCGCCCAGTTGGCAATGAGTAATGCTCAACTGCACGGCCTGAATATTCAGCAGTTGATCCAACAGGCGGTGGCACGCAACGACAGCAGCGTGCGCGGTCTGGATCAGTACCAGCGTAATACCGAAGTGCGTCAACTCGGTGCCAATGCCAAGCTGGATAATGGCGATATTACCATTAGCGATCTGAATGCCGATTCGACGATGCTGAACATTACCGGCGGCGGCAAGCTGGATATGCCGGGCAAGCAGTGCGACATGCGGCTGAATGTACGCGTCACCGGCGGCTGGCAAGGGCGCAGCGAACTGATTGAACAACTGCAAAAAACGCCGATTCCACTGCGCGTTTATGGTCCATGGCAGCAGCTGAACTATCAGTTGCAGGTCGACCAGGTGTTGCGCAAAACGCTGCAAAACCGGGCCAAGGATGCACTCAATAAATGGGCCGATAAAAACAAAGAGTCGCGTGAAGGGCAGGATCTGAAGAAATTGCTCGATAAGCTGTAAGTCTGTTCGGCGCGGGGTCTGCTACCCGCGCCGCTTTTCTGATGGTAAATCGCACTCTCCCACTGTTTTCCTTTTTCCCCTTTGACAAAGGTCATGTTCCCTTATACTGAATTTGGGCACAGTGAGGCTCGATTCTGTCGGCTCTGACGGACAATTCGCATAAAAAGAGATAGGGGAAATATGATAGAGCTTCTGATTGGGGTGATCGTGGCGGTGGGGGTGGGGCGTTACATCATCAAGGGCTATTCTGCTACCGGTGTGTTGATGGTCGGCGGCTTGCTGTTGTTGGCGATCAGCGTGGCGATGGGGAAAAACGTGTTGCCGGCCAGCGCCACCGCGACCGGCTGGGGCGCGACCGATATTCTCGAATACGTCAAAATCCTGTTGATGAGCCGCGGTGGCGACCTTGGCATGATGATCATGATGCTGTGTGGCTTTGCCGCCTACATGACCCACATCGGCGCTAACGATATGGTGGTCAAGCTGGCGTCACGTCCATTGCAAATGATCAACTCGCCGTATTTGCTGATGGTTGCCGCCTATATTGTCGCCTGTCTGATGTCGCTGGCGGTGTCTTCTGCCACCGGCCTGGGGGTGTTGCTGATGGCGACGCTGTTCCCACTGATGGTTAACGTCGGTATCAGTCGCGGCGCGGCCGCGGCCATTTGCGCCTCACCGGCGGCGATCATTCTGGCGCCGACCTCCGGTGACGTGGTATTGGCGGCCAAAGCGGCTGAAATGCCGCTGGTGGACTTTGCTTTCAAAACCACGCTGCCGATTTCGATTGCCGCCATTGCCTGTATGGCGGTGGCACATTACTTTTGGCAACGCTATCTCGACAACAAAAGCAATGAGCAGCATCACATCATGGACGTCAGCGAAATTACCACCCACGCGCCGGGCTTTTACGCCGTACTGCCGTTTACGCCGATCCTCGGCGTGCTGGTATTTGACGGCAAGTGGGGGCCGGAACTGCACATTATTACCGTATTGGTGCTGTGCATGTTGCTGGCGGCGGTGATCGAGTTTGTACGCAGCTTTGATGCCAAAACGGTGTTCAGCGGTTTGGAGGTGGCCTACCGCGGCATGGCGGATGCCTTTGCCAGCGTGGTGATGCTGTTGGTGGCTGCCGGGGTGTTTGCCCAGGGGCTGAGCACCATTGGCTTTATCAGCGGCCTGATAGGCATGGCGCAGTCGTTCGGTACCGGAGGCATCATCATGATGCTGGTATTGGTGGTGATCACCATGCTGGCGGCGATGACCACCGGCTCCGGCAATGCGCCGTTTTATGCCTTTGTTGAACTGATCCCGAAACTGGCAGCGCAGATGGGCGTCAACCCGGCGTATCTGGTGATTCCGATGTTACAGGCCTCCAACCTGGGGCGTACGCTGTCACCGGTTTCAGGGGTGGTAGTCGCGGTTGCCGGCATGGCCAAAATTTCGCCGTTTGAAGTGGTTAAACGCACCTCGGTGCCGGTGATTGTCGGACTGATCGTGGTGGTGGTGGCCACCGAGCTGTTGGTGCCGGTGCATCTTTAACCGTCAGAGCCCGGGCGCGGGAGGATGCGCGCCCGGCAAGGTTCAGACCTCATAATCCGGGTCGGGAGGATTCAGCGGCGTGATTTTCACCCGCATGATGCGATGACTGTTGATTTCCAATGGTACAAACAGATAGTCGCCGATCGTCAAGCGTTCGCCCTCCTGTGGAATGCGCTGACAATGCTCCATCAGTAACCCTGCCAAGGTGTGGTATTCGCGTTTTTCCTCCAGCGGCAGCGGCAGATAAATCACCAAATCTTCCAGCGGCATAAAACCGTTAGCAATCCAGCCGCCGTCATCAGTTTGCTGAATGTCATGGCGCGGATCCAGCTCGCCGTCGGCTTCCGGCAGGTTGCCAGCGATGGTTTCCATCACGTCAGTCAAAGTAACGATACCTTCCAGCGAACCAAATTCGTCGACCACAAAGGCAAAGTGGGTCTGCGCCAGCCGAAATTGTTCCAGCGCGCCAAGCAGCGTCAGTTGCTCGGGGAAAATCAGCGGTTGGCGGATTAGGCTGCGCAGATCCAGCGTCTGCTGCGTCAACTGCTGTTTCAGCACGTCGATGGTGTGTATCACGCCGAGCGGTTCGTCGCTGGCGCTGTCTTCGGTTACCACGATGCGCGTATGCTGGTTTTTTTCCAGCAGCTGTCTGAGTTTCTGTTGCGGATCGTTAAGCTCAAGGTATTCAACGTCATGGCGTGATGTCATGATGCTGCTGACCGTACGTTGCGCCATGCCGAGCACCCGTTCGATCATATGCCGTTCCTGCTGATTAAAGATCTCTTCGCCTTCGCTGTCGGCCAGCAGGTCGGCCGACTCCCGGTCGACTTCGGCGTCTTCGTGCCTGCCGCTCAGCATCCGCAGCACCGCCTCGGCGGTACGTTCACGTAGCGGTCGAACCTTGGACAAGAAACGCCGACGATTAAACTGCGCCAGTTGGTTGAGCGCCTCAATCATTACCGAGAAGCCAATCGCCGCATACAGGTATCCTTTGGGAATATGGTAGCCAAACCCTTCGGCCACCAGGCTGAAGCCGATCATCAGCAGGAAACTCAGGCACAGGATAACGATGGTCGGGTGGGCGTTGACAAAGCGCGTAAGCGGCTTGCTTGCCAATAGCATCAAGCCGATGGCGATACAGACTGCCAGCATCATAACCGCCAGATGATCGACCATCCCCACCGCGGTAATGACCGAATCCAGCGAGAACACGGCATCGAGCACCACGATCTGCGCCACCACGGGCCAGAACCGCGCGCCTTTACGCTGCCCCTGCTGTTCTTCGTCTTTACCTTCCAGCCGTTCGTTCAGCTCCATCGTCGCTTTGAACAGCAGAAATACCCCGCCGGTAAGCATGATCAGATCGCGACCGCTAAACGGTTGATCCAGCAGGCTAAACAGAGGTTTGGTCAGCGTTGACAGCCAGGATATGGAGGCCAGCAACACCAGGCGCATCAGCAGCGCCAACAGTAGGCCGACGACACGCGCCTTGTCTCGCTGCTGCCGGGGCAGCTTTTCTGCCAGGATGGCAATGAAAATGAGATTGTCGATTCCCAGGACGATTTCCAGCACCACCAGCGTGGCCAAACCCGCCCAGATTGTTGGATCAGCGATCCATTCCATACGCCCGTTTGCACCTTATTTGTTCAACGGCTTATGCCGTAAAAACAATGATGGGTGCTGTGATGAGAAAATTCAAATCAAGATCTGATGGGGTGATTATCGATTGGTGGTTTTTTATGCGTTTTACTTGCGTATAAAACCGCCCGCAAAAGTGAGGCATAGTCTGAATTTTACGAAAAAAAAGACGTTTCAGTGCGCAGAATTGGACTTTTTTCCACAGTGATTTTGACAATTCATTTAAAATAGTCGCCGTAAAAAAATCATAAAATCAATTGGTTATGTTGTTATTCTGTGACGAAAAACCGTTGAATATTTCTGTTTTGGTAGTCTTATTCTGAAAAGGCTATCCATAGGCCATGTTTGGCTTGTATCGATACCGCAATAGTATAAGAATCTTAGCCACATAAACGTTAACAAGTATCATCGTTTACTTATAAGGACATACTTCTTTTTTAGTTTTCTGTGAGCTGCATACCACTTACAGCACACAGTGACGGAATACCAGGCGAGTCCGGGAACAACAAAGCCGGCCGCAGGACATCGATGACAGTGCATTGGTAGCTGAAAGCCAAGGGCGGTAGCGTGTCTGAACGCTGCTGATATGCGGGCAAATCAAACCAGAGTGGTGTGATTGAGCTACATTTATAAGTTATTTGATTGTAGGTAAATAAGATGCAAAAGAGACTGAAAGCTGTAATCCCCGTGGCGGGTTTGGGAACCCGAATGCTGCCTGCAACAAAAGCCATTCCTAAAGAAATGTTGCCGGTGGTCGATAAGCCATTGATTCAGTACATTGTTAATGAATGTGTGGCCGCAGGCATTAAAGACATCGTGCTGGTGACCCATTCGTCCAAAAATGCCATCGAAAACCACTTCGACACCTCTTTTGAGCTGGAAGCCGTACTGGAATCACGCGTTAAGCGCCAACTGCTGGAAGAAGTACAAAGCATTTGCCCGCCGGACGTGACCGTCATGCAGGTACGCCAGGGGCAGGCGAAGGGACTGGGGCATGCGGTACTGTGTGCCAAGCCGATGGTGGGTGATGAGCCGTTTGTGGTGTTGTTGCCGGACGTATTGCTTGATGACGCCACCGCCGATTTGCATAAGGAAAACCTGGCCAAGATGATCGAGCGCTTTACCGAAACCGGTTATAGCCAGATTATGGTAGAGCCGGTGCCAGAAGAAGACGTGTCGAAATACGGCGTGGTTGACTGTGGCGGTGTGGCGCTTGCGGCGGGGGAAAGTACCCCGATGACCGCAGTGGTTGAAAAACCGGCGCGTGACGAGGCGCCGTCTAACCTGGCAGTGGTTGGCCGTTATGTGCTGTCGGCGGATATCTGGCCGCTGCTGGAGAAAACACCACCGGGTGCGGGTAACGAAATTCAGTTGACCGATTCCATCGCCATGCTGATGGGGCAGGAAACCGTTGAAGCTTTTCATATGAGCGGTAAATCACATGACTGTGGCGATAAACTGGGATATATGAAAGCATTTGTACAATATGGTTTGCGTCATAAAACCGAAGGCGAAGGTTTTAGCCAGTGGCTAAAACAGGCGTTGAAGCAACCCTGAGTGACGCTTTTACGATCACAATATTTGAAGAGGATTACCATGACCAAGTTGAAAGCCGTTATTCCTGTTGCTGGTCTGGGTATGCGCATGCTGCCGGCTACCAAGGCGATTCCGAAGGAAATGTTGCCGATCGTTGATAAACCATTAATTCAATATATCGTGAATGAATGCGTGGCCGCCGGCATCAAAGAGATCATTCTGGTTACGCATTCGTCTAAAAATGCCATCGAAAATCACTTCGATACTTCTTTTGAACTGGAAGCGATGCTTGAGGCGCGGGTGAAGCGTCAACTTCTGGACGAGGTGCAATCCATCTGCCCGAAAGGCGTGACCCTGATGCATATTCGCCAGGGGCAGCCGAAAGGGCTGGGACACGCGGTTCTCTGTGCCAAACCGCTGGTAGGTGATTCACCGTTCGTGGTGTTGCTGCCGGATATTTTGCTGGACGATGCCAAGGCCGACTTGAGCAAAGACAATCTGCCGCACATGATTGCGCGCTTTGAACAGACCGGTCTCAGCCAGGTTTTGGTGCAGGCAGCGGACGAAAACGTGTTGCATGACTATTCGGTCGTCGAGTGCGAGACCAATTCGCTGCAACCGGGTGAAAGCGCCCGTATGACCTCGATTATCGAAAAGCCGGGGCGTGAGATCCAACTGCGTTCAAACTATTCTGCCGTCGGCCGTTACGTGCTGTCAGCCGATATCTGGCCGATACTCGAGCAGACCGAACCCGGTGCCTGGGGCCGTATTCAACTGACTGATGCCATCGCGTCATTGTTGAAAAACAAGCCGGTCGAGGCGATGGAGCTGGTGGGGGAATCGTTTAACTGTGGCGAGAAGCTCGGCTACCTGAAAGCGTTTGTCACCTATGGCCTGCGCCACCCGACTCAGGGTAAGGCATTCCAGGCATGGGCCAATCAACTGACGCTGTAATTTGACCTGCGATCCGCGTTTAATCAGTATTTATTGACGAGGATCCTGCCGCGCCAGTTAATTTTTAGGAAAAGTCACTGTTTCATTTTGTATAATGGTATACATTCTGTTACTGAGTATTGGACCGTAAGCCGTGAGGGGTATCTGGCCTGGGCGTTGTGCCAGCGCCAATACGCGGTGGTCGGTTACAAATAAGGCAACAGATAATGTGCTCAACAGCGAAGGTGGCGTGCTGCTGGTGTTTTTTTGTACGTTGCGCTTGTTAATAACAATACCGTTATCTAATTCAATAACAGATAAACGCTGTAAGTTTTATTGCAGGTTTTCCTCATACGCGCTGGGGAAATATACCGAGGCATATTGGTAAAGCTACAGCGACGAGGCCAAGGCTGGCTAGTATTGTAGCTTTGCAGATACATTTACTTTGAAGTGATGAAAATTTGATGGCAAAACGACAATTGAAAATGATATCGCTACTGGTATCACTCAGCATACTCAGTGGTTGCACCATATTCCCGGGGACCCACCTCTCTACATCAGGCAAGGATGTTGTCAAACAGGAAGATGCGGACTTCGATATTGACAAGCTGGTCAATGTATACCCGATGACGCCGAAACTGCTTGACCGCATGCGCCCTGACAAAGTGGTTGCCCAGCCCAACAACGAGTTAGACGCATCGCTGCGTAATTATGAATACCGTATCGGCGTTGGCGACGTGTTGAACGTTACCGTCTGGGATCACCCGGAACTGACCACCCCGGCGGGGCAGTACCGTAGCGCCAGCGATACCGGTAACTGGGTACATTCCGATGGCAGCATCTTCTATCCGTATATCGGCAAGGTGAACGTGGTCGGTAAAACGGTTTCGCAGATCCGCGATCAAATTGCCAACCGTCTGGCCCAGTTTATCGAAAGCCCTCAGGTTGACGTCAATATTGCCGCATTCCGTTCGCAAAAAGCCTATGTTACCGGCGAGGTCGCCAAATCCGGCCAACAACCGATCACCAACGTCCCGCTGACGGTGATGGATGCCATCAACGCCGCCGGCGCCTGACGGAAAATGCCGATTGGCGCAATATCGTGCTGACCCATAACGGTAAAGAACAGACCCTGTCTTTACAGCGGCTGATGCAAAATGGCGATCTGACGCAAAACCGTCTGCTCTATCCTGGCGACATCCTGTATATCCCGCGCAACGACGATCTGAAAGTGTTCGTGATGGGGGAAGTGAAAACCCCGGCAACGCTGAAAATGGATCGCAGCGGTATGACCTTGACCGAAGCCCTGGGCTCCTCGCAAGGCATTTCCCAGGCCAGTGCCGACGCGACCGGGATATTTGTTATCCGTCCGCTGCACGGTACCGAAGGGAACAAACTGGCGAATATCTATCAGCTGAATATGGCGGATGCGACAGCGCTGGTGATGGGGGCTGAATTCCACCTTAAACCTTACGATATCGTTTATGTGACCGCCGCGCCTGTGGCCCGCTGGAACCGTTTGATCACGCAGTTGGTGCCGACAATCGATGGTTTCAACAACCTGACGGAAGGTACTTTGCGTATTCGTAACTGGCCGTAGAGGACGCTGTAATGTTTGATTCTATTTTGGTTGTCTGCGTCGGCAATATTTGCCGCTCACCAACGGGTGAGCGGTTGCTAAGGCAGCATTTGCCACAGAAGGACATTGCGTCCGCGGGAATTAGCGCGCTGGTGGGTAAACCTGCAGATAAAAGTGCTACGGCCGTTGCACAGCAACATAATCTGTCGCTGGACGATCATGTCGCTCGGCAGTTAACAAAAGAAATGTGCCGTGAGTATTCGCTGATTCTGGTGATGGAAAAGGGGCACGTTGATGCCGTCTGCCGGCTGGCGCCGGAGGTCAGAGGTAAAACGATGCTTTTTGCCCACTGGTTAGGGCAGAAGGAAGTCCCCGATCCCTACAGAAAAAGCGCTGAAGCGTTTGAATTCGTTTACCGCCTTCTTGATGAAGCCGCTCAAAAATGGGCGCAGGCACTAAATCGTTAACCAGAGATGACAATGACTGATAATACAAAACCAGGCTTATCGACGGCCAATAATCACGACGAGATCGACCTGAGTCGTTTGCTGGGTACTTTACTTGACCATAGATGGTTGATTATCGGTATCACCACGCTGTTTACCGTTAGCGGTATCATTTATTCACTGTTTGCCACGCCGATTTATCAGGCTGATGCCATGGTGCAGGTCGAGCAAAACGTGGGTAATTCTCTTGTCAACGATCTGTCGCAAATGTTGCCGAACAGTCAGCCAGGTTCCTCTACCGAAATCGAGCTGATCAAGTCGCGGATGGTTACAGGCAAAACCGTTGACGATTTGCATTTGGATACCGTTGCACAGCAGCAATATTTCCCTGTATTTGGCCGTGGCTGGGCACGATTGACCGGGCAAGAGCCAGGTCGTATCGCGTTATCTCGCCTGACGGTGCCTGAAACCGATGCCGATCTTGAACTGGAACTGACGGTAGTAGATAAAAGTCACTATGTTCTGAGCAAGAACGGGACGGAAGTGATTAAAGGGCAGGTCGGCAAAATGGAAAGCGGCGGCGGTATATCGCTGTTGGTCAGCGAAATTATCGCGGAGCCTGATACGGTATTCGACGTTGCCAAATTACCGCGTCTGGTGGCTACCAATAACCTGCTTGATGCGTTAACCGTCGAAGATAAGGGCAAAGATACCGGCGTGCTGGCGCTGAGCCTGGTGGGCGATGACCCGCTGCTGGTGCGCAAGATCCTGGACAGCATCAGCAAAAACTATCTGTTGCAAAACGTCGAGCGTAAATCCGAAGAGGCCGCCAAAAGCCTGGATTTCCTGAAAGAGCAATTGCCGGAAGTACGCAATTCTCTGGATCTGGCAGAGGACAAACTCAATCGTTTCCGTCAGGAAAACGATTCTGTTGATTTATCACTGGAAGCCAAATCGGTGCTGGATACCATCGTTGGCGTTGAAGCTCAACTCAACGAGTTGACCTTCAAGGAAGCGGAAATTTCCAAGCTGTACACCAAAGAACACCCGGCTTACCGTGCCTTGATGGAAAAACGCGCTACGTTGGAGCAGGAAAAGAACAAGCTCAACAAACGCGTCAGCGGCATGCCTAAAACTCAGCAAGAAATCCTGGCGTCTGACGCGCGACGTACAGGCCGGCCAGGAAATCTACATGCAGCTGTTGAACAAACAGCAAGAGCTGGGCATCACCAAAGCCAGTACCGTCGGTAACGTACGTATCGTTGACCCTGCGGTAACGCAACCACGGCCGGTCAAACCGCAAAAAAACCCTGATCGTGCTGATCGTTACCCTGTTGGGTGGCCTGTTCTCTACCGGTTTTGTGTTGCTGAAAACCATGTTGCACCGTGGTATTGAAAGCCCGGAACAGCTGGAACAGCAAGGCATCAACGTATACGCCAGCATTCCGCTGTCGGAATGGCAACAGAAAAGCGACCGTGAAACCATGCTGTCCGGGCGTAGAAGCAGCCAACGAAACTATACGTTATTGGCGGTGGGCAACCCTGCCGATCTGGCGATCGAAGCGGTTCGCAGTCTGCGTACCAGCCTGCATTTCGCCTCGCTTGAAGCCAAGAACAATGTGCTGATGATTTCAGGCGCCAGTCCAAGCATTGGTAAAACCTTCGTCAGTATCAACCTGGCGGCGGTGATTGCCCAGGCGGGTCAGCGGATCCTGGTGGTCGATGCGGATATGCGTAAAGGTTATGCCCATTCATTGCTGAACTGTGAACTGGGTACCGGTCTGTCTGACGTACTTTCTGGTCAGGCTTCTGCGCAGCAGGCCATCAAGAAAACGGCGATTGAGAATCTGAGCTTCCTGTCGCGCGGGAAAATCCCGCCGAACCCTTCCGAACTGCTGATGCATAACCGTTTGACGGAGTTCCTGGAGTGGGCAGGCAAAGAGTACGATATCGTTCTGGTGGATACACCGCCAATTCTTGCGGTAACCGACGCGGCGATTGTGGCGCGTAATGTGGGCACCACACTGCTGGTAGCCCGTTACGGCGTGAACTCGTTGAAAGAGATCGAAGTCAGTATTCGTCGCTTTGAACAGAATGGCATGGAAATCAAAGGTATTATCCTCAACGCCGTCGAGAATAAATCCGGCAGCGCATACGGCTATTACGCTTACGAATATAAATAATCAATCAGTTACAATGGCTCCTCCGTTCGGGGGAGCTATCTTCTGGCAAATTTCAGAATTTCCATTCGCGGAGATATTATATGAGTAATCTTGCAATTATTCCGGCAAGGGGTGGGTCAAAGGGTATACCTAAAAAAAATATCAAAGATATTGCAGGGAAGCCTTTAATTGCATGGAGTATCGAGCAAGCATTGAACTCCAAGGAAATCGATCGCGTTATTGTTACCACTGATTGTGAAGACATTGCCGCCGTCGCCAGAGAACATGGCGCTGAAGTTCCTTTTATGCGACCGGCACATCTGGCGGTTGATACTGCGGCAACTGAGCCTGCCTTGTTGCATACTCTGGAGTGGCTGGCCGAGCATGAAGGTTATCACCCAGAATATACCGTCCTGCTACAGGCGACGTCGCCTGTACGTAAAGACGATGCCATCGATCTGGCCGTGCGCAAGATTATCGACAAGCAGGCAGATTCACTGCTGAGCGTGTGCGAGTTTTGGCATTTCTTATGGGAAAACGAAGATAATCCCAAAGCACATTATGATTATCTGAATCGTCCTCGCCGTCAGGATATCAAGCCTGAAAATATTAAATTGAAAGAGAACGGCTCAATTTACGTTACCAAAAGCGATATTTTGCTGTCCAGCGGCAACCGGTTAGGCGGTAAGGTCGTTGCACACAAAATGTCTGAAGAAGAAAGTTTTGAAATTGACACCATGCTCGATTGGGCAGTGGTAGAAGTTATTTTGAAGAATTGGAATGGGAGATAATATATGTTAATTCAGAAAAAGATTTCTGATTTTTTAGTGTTTGAAACAGAGACAATTATTAAAGCACTGGAAAAAATCAACTCGAACAAAAAACGCATTATTTTTATCGTTACCGAAGATGGTAAACTGTGTGGTTCATTTTCTGACGGCGATTTCCGTCGCTGGATCACCCAAGGTGACTTCGACCTGAACCGTGAAATGTCGGAAGTGATGAACCAGAACGTGCGCTACAAAAAAGTGGATGCGCCACGTGCTGAAATCGACACCCTGTTTACCAACGGCGTTGACGTTATTCCTTTGGTTGACGATTATCGCCGCCTGGTTGCCGTTGCGCTTGAAAGCGAAAAAGGACTGACCATCGGTAAACATACCATTACCGAAACCTCACCGACCTACATCATCGCCGAGATTGGCAACAACCATAACGGTGATATCAATCTGGCCAAGCAACTGGTTGATCTGGCCGTTGACGCCGGTGCCGACTGCGTCAAATTCCAGATGCGTGATTTGAGCTCGTTGTACAAGGGCGGTAATGATAAAGACAAATCAGCCGACCTGGGTGCGCAATACACCATCGACCTGCTGCGTAAGTTCCAGCTGTCGAACGAGCAACTGTTGGAAGTGTTCGACTATTGCAAAGACAAGGGGCTGACGCCGATGTGTACCCCTTGGGATCTGAAGAGCCTTGAAGTGCTTGAAGATTACGGTATGGAAGCCTACAAAGTGGCTTCTGCCGACTTTACCAACCATGAAATGCTGGGGGCTTTGGCGGCAACCGGTAAGCCACTGATCTGTTCAACTGGCATGTGCAGCGAAGCGGAAATTAAAAGTTCGGTTGATTTCCTCAAGTCGAAGGGCGCCGAGTTTGTCATCTTACACTGCAACTCCACCTACCCAACGCCGTTTAAAGACGTAAATCTGGCTTATATCAAGCGATTGCAGCAGGTGACCGGCTGCCTGGTCGGCTATTCCGGCCATGAGCGCGGTATCTCGGTGCCGATCGCCGTAACCGCATTGGGCGCGCGCGTTATCGAGAAGCACTTCACCATCGATAAAAGCATGGAAGGTAATGACCACAAGGTTTCCTTGCTGCCGCCAGAATTCAAGGAAATGGTGATCCGCATTCGTGAAGTTGAAGAATCAATGGGTCAGGGCGGTGAGCGTGCGATTACTCAGGGCGAGATGATCAACCGTGAAACCCTGGCGAAAAGCCTGATCATCAACCGCGATCTGAAAAAAGGCGAAATCATCACCCGCGAAATGGTAGAAGTGAAAAGCCCGGGCCAAGGCCTACAGCCGCTCTATCTTGAGCAGCTGGTGGGTAAAAAAGCCAATCGCGATCACGAAAAAGGCGGCTATTTCTACGAGTCCGATCTGAACGAAATCGCTATCGAAGCCAAGGACTACGATTTTGATCGTCCGTTTGGCATTCCGGTTCGTTACCACGATTACAGCAAACTGAAGCACAAATCCAATCTGGACTTTGTTGAGTTCCACCTGAGCTATCAGGATATGGAACTGGATCTGACGGAATTCTTCTCCGGTCCTGAAGATATCGGTTTTGCGGTACACAGCCCGGAACTGTTTGCCAACGACCATATTCTGGATTTGGCTACCGAAGATGACGCCTACCGTGCACATTCGATCAAACAGATGCAACGCGTGTGTGACGTTACCCGTGCGCTGAAGCAGTACTTCCCGAAAACCGAACGTCCGGTGATTGTGGTGAACGCAGGCGGTTTCAACACCACCGGTTTCCTGCCGAAGGAAGCGCGTCAGGCGATGTACGATCGTATTGCCGAATCGCTGAAAGAGGTAAATCAGGATGGTGTGGAAATCATTATCCAGACCATGCCTCCGTTCCCATGGCACTTTGGCGGTCAGAGCTACCACAACCTGTTTGTTGATCCAGATGAAATCCAGTCCTTCTGCCAACAGCACGGTTACCGTATCTGTTATGACACCTCGCACTCGATGATGGCATGTAACTACTATCAATGGGATCTGCACGAGTTTACCCAGAAAGTGGGCGCTTATACCGCACACATGCACATTGTCGATGCGTTGGGCGTTGATGGCGAAGGCGTGCAGATTGGCAAGGGCGACGTCAACTTCGATGAACTGGCGGACGATCTGCTGCGTTATGCGCCGGGCGCCCAGTTTATTCCTGAAGTGTGGCAGGGCCACAAGAACCAGGGCGAAGGTTTCTGGCACGCCCTGAACTTCCTGGAAAAGTATCTGTAAATGAGCAGAGTCATTATTGGGGCTGCGGCCTTGTCGATTGGGGATATTCTCGGCAAGGTCATCGGCTTCATTATTCTGCCTTATTTAACAGCACACCTTGGCGCGTCGGGATACGGCGCGCTAACTCTTTATCTTTCCGTCATTCAGATCCTGATCATCTTTATCTCATTCAGTGGTCAGGGTTTGTTGCCGGTCAAATATATGCAAGAGGGGGAAGGGAGTTCCCTGGTGTTCCGTCGGGATAACATCACGCTGGCTGTCGCTTCAAGCGTGCTGTTGGTGGCGATTTACTTTGTCGCTACGCGTGTGGCCAGCATACCGGTCAGCTTCACTGACGGTAGCCTGGTGATTTTGGCATCCTTGGCGCAAGCGTTGAATTTCATCAACCTTTCACATCTGCGTATCAGTCAGACATATAAGGTTGCTGCGATTGGGCAGTTTTTGCTGTCGGCGTTTAACGTCCTGTTTACCATTGCATTGTTTGAAATGATCGCCGCAACGCCAGGGCAGCGCCTGATAGCCATTGCCGCATCGTTCTTCTGCATCCAACTGGCGTACGAGTTCATCATCTATCGCAAGCGCAGCAAAGATATCAAGTCAGATGCGCCGTTGGGCAAGCGATACAAAGAGATTGTCAGCTACGGTATTTCGCTGTTGCCGCATCATGGCAGTTACTGGATTAAATCGTCGATCGATCGCTTCTTTATTGCTCACTATATGAGTACCGCCGTGGTGGGTATCTATGGGCTGGCGTTCCAGTTGACATCGATAGTGATGTTATTCTTTAGCGTGATAAACCAGGCGTTCCAGCCGTTTATCTACCGTAAGCTGAAGGACAAAGACTTTAAAGGCGTAGAGCTCATACAGTATGGTTATACTGGTCTGGTGGTAGTAGCGTGTTTAATCTATTTCCTGATCATGCCATTTGTTTTCCCATATCTATTCAAGCCCGAATTTAACCGCGCAATTTATTATTTTAATATCTTGCTGCCGGGCACTGCCTTTATGTCGATCTATTATATTTTTACCCACTCGCTGTTTTACTATCGTAAAAATAAAATGATCTCGATAATCACCATGGGATCAATGTTAACGCATTTGCTGGGTATTGTGATTATTACCATGACCTCGATAAAGGTGGAATATTTTTGCCTGGTGTATGCCATTTCAAGCTTGTTCTCGTGCGTGGTGACATTTATCTATGGCAAACGACAGATTCGGATTGAGAGGAAAAGATGATAGCGAGCATGAAGCGTTGGCTGCGTAACCGTCGTAAAGGGCGTTACACCGCGAAGGTCATCAAGACGGCAGCCAAATGTGGTCGTGAACCCAAAATTAACTTCCCGACGTTAGTGAATAATAAAACCCGCCTGGGTGACAACTTCAACTCTAACGGTCTGACGATCGTCGGTAAAGGGGCGGTAACCGTTGGTGATAATTTTCACTGTGGTTTTGGCTGTGTACTGATCACGGAAAATCATAACCATAACGGTAACGCCATTCCTTATGACAATACTTACGTTATCAAGGACATCACCATCGGCGACAACGTCTGGTTGGGAATCAACGTCATCATTTTACCCGGTGTGACCCTCGGTGAAGGCGCCATTATCCAGGCGGGCAGCGTGGTGGTGAAGGACATTGAGCCGTATGCCATTGCCGGAGGCCATCCGGCAAAAGCGTTCGCCCAGCGCGATGTGGAGCATTATCTGCGGCTAAAGGCTGAAGGCAAGTTCCATTAATTGACACGGAAACGTTGAGTGGTTATAGGGTAATAAGAAATGAGTAAGTACATCGCGTATATAGAGTCACCGCTGCAAGCGTTTAATCTGATCGAATACCTTGATGCAAAAGAGATTGTTCTTGATCTGCTGATTGTCAACAAGCGTACCGCCAATTCGCCGTTGAATCATGGACAGATCAGTTATTTGCTCAATATGATACAGCACCGTTCCCTGATGACGATTGACGTTGAAGGAACGCTGGGCAAGGTGATGGAGATCCGCAAACAACTTAGCGGCATCACGGACAGCGTGGCACGCAATCAGTCGGTAACCCTGATTGCGGGTGAATATCGCGCCCGGGTGTTTTGGATGTTGGCCAATAAGTATCCCAAGCGCAATATCGTTTTGCTGGACGACGGCACCGCAACGCTGCGCATCAAGCGCCATGGCAAACTGACGCCGCGCGGCGTGGCCAAGAGCCTGTTCCTCAAGTCGTTGGGTATGACCAACAACGAATTTGAAAAAATAACTTTTTTCACCGTTTATAATATCGAAGACAACGTATCCGGGCGCGATGAGGTTATACGGCATAATTATCAGAACTATAAAACCAAGCTGGAAACCCTGCCACAAAGTAATAATAAAACCTTTATTATTGGGACGCCGCTGTACGAGGCGGGGGTGACCAAGGTTGATGACATCGAACTGACCTTGAAGATGATTGAGGATCTTAAGCTAAACAATAGCGATATTGAGCTTATTTACATCCCACACCGTCGGGAACGTGACGAAAAAATCACCGCGATTAAAAATGTCGTCACCGTACAGCGCCTGGATTTTCCTTTCGAAGTCTACCCTATCGTGGCGGGTGAGAATGTGGTTTCAATTGCGGGTTTCTATTCTTCTTTATATGACAACCTGATAAAGATTTATGATGATAAAATTAAAATTACCGCATATGTTCTTGACGAAAAAAGTCTGGCGCCGGATTGGCTAGGGTTTGTCAACTCTATTTATAATAACTATGAGGGTTATGGCGAGGCTAATATAACTTTGCTTAGAGATAAGTTTTAATTTTAAACACTTTTGGTGGCCTGTAAATGAAGATTGTTATAATAAATACACTGTATGCTCCTTACAAGATAGGTGGCGCTGAAGTTTCTGTGCAAATGCTTGCGGAAAGTCTGGTAAAATTAGGGCATCAAGTTTGTGTATTTTGTCTTCATGAAGGTGATGAAATCAAGAAAGACACCATTAATGGGGTGCAGGTAAGCTACTTCCCATTATTGAACCTATATTGGCCATTCAAGAGTGAGTCGCCGTCAAAATATAAGAAAGCACTCTGGCATCTTCTTGATATACACAATCCCTTCATGGCCAAGCGCGTGAGTCAGGCTTTGGCGGAAATCCGCCCGGACGTGGTTCATACCAATAACCTGAGCGGATTTTCGGTGGCGGTCTGGCAAAGCGCCAAAAAACTGGGTGCGCGGGTGGTGCATACGACACGTGACTATTATCTGTTTCATCCGAACGGCACGCTGTTTAAAAACGGACAGAATATGGACGTCAACGGCAGGTCGGTACGCGTCACCTCTTGGCTGAAAAAAGCGGCTAGCCAGAAAGTCGATGCGTTTGTCGGTATCAGCCAGTACATTTCCAATTTGCATAAAGATAATGGCTTCGCCAGCCAGGCGCAACATGCCTATGTTTACAACTCCGTTGAGCCGATTGATTATACGCCGACTACGAGTGATAACATCCGCATCGGCTTTGTCGGCCGGTTGACGGAAGACAAGGGCTTTGATGAGTTTTGCGCGTTGGCAAAAGCGGCAAAACAGGATCCGCGCGCCGAGTTCTATGCGGCGGGGCGCTTTAACAATGGCGTCTCCGGCGAGGAAATGGCTGCGATGGCACGGGATGCCGGTGTGATCCTGCTCGGCTTTATCAAAGTGGATGCGTTCATGGCGCAGGTGGACGCCGTGGTGCTGCCAACCCGCTGGAATGAGCCCTTTGGCCGTGCGGTTGCGGAATCCGCCATCTCTGGTAAGGTTGTTTATACTACCTTCAGCGGCGGCGTAACCGAAATTGCCAATTTCTACGATAATATATTTGAAATCAAAAACTTCACTATCGAAGGTGCGATTGACGCCGTGAAAGCCAACCAAAACAGGCTGCGAACCTCTTGTTTTGAAAAAGAAAAAATTGCCAGCAGTTACGAAGGTTTGTACAGAGGATAATAATGAGAGTTTCTACAAAATCGCTGGTCGTTTTCATTTTGTTGGCATATATAGCTCTGCTGTCGATTAATGGTGTCGTTACCGTCGCAGCCTATATGACAACACGCAATATTCTGCTTTATAAGGATTTTTTTGCTCTTGTTGTTCCGGTTTTCGTGCTGATACTGTTGTATGCGCGCAATCCCAGAGTCACACCACAATGCCGTAGCGTGCTGGTTTTCTTTATTTCGATGGTGTTGTGTTCGTTGATTTTTATGCTGTTAAGCATGATGACTGGTCAGTTTGACTTCTTTCGTTCCATCGTGCAATTCCGTCTGGAATTGCTGACGTTTGGCTCATTCTTCTTTGCCGCCGTCTTGATGCTGTTCGAATATGAAGAGCGGGTTGAGATCCTCAACAAAATCATCAAGTTCTATATTGTTTGTGCTGTGATCAATGCGCTATTTGCCATTGCGGAATCCACGCTGGCCGGGGCGCTGTATGCGGTTGTCGGTTTTGACCCGGGTCCTCAGTTGACCGAGTTCGGCAAACAATACGGTCTGCTGCTGCGTACGGTTCAGGGGCAGCTACGCGCCTTTGGTTTGCTGACCGGACCATTTAGCCTCAGTGAATATCTATTCTTTGCCCTGGTATTATCTCCTTTTGTCAGCGACAAAAATCGCAAAAAATATATCATCCTGATTCTTGTCGCGATTGTGTTTTCAACCTCCAAGACGGCGATCATCATGGCGTTGCTGTATATCATGTATCTGATGATGCGACGGGTGCTGTCTCTACGCTCCAGCCTGAATATCGTCACGATGGTTACGTTGGTTCTGTCGCTGTTCTTCTATGTGACCACCACTAACTACAGCATTTACGAGATGATCTTCCCGGAGGAAAATACCTACGCTGAAAACAGCATATTGCTGAGAACCGTAAATATTGAGGCGGTAAAAAACGACAGCGAATACTCACCGTTTATCGGCGCGGGTTACGCTGTGAATGGTAACGCCGTGGTTGGGGACGATAACTCCAATACCGTTCCATTAGACAGCCTTTATATTTACATGCTTTCCAGTTACGGCAATGTCGGGATTATTCTTCTGGTGCTGGTGTCGGTGGTGATATTGAGTATGCTCTATTCGCGGACATTGAATGGGCTCACCGCCAGCGTATACCTTTACTGGATGATCTCGTTATCAATGAACTTTGTTTATAACAACCCGATCAGTAATTACCCTGGGTATATTTTTGCCATCATCGTATCAATATTGCTGATGTCGATTAGAAAATCCCCACAGCGGGAAAGGGCGCAAACCAGCGCTAAACTGGCAAGAACATCCACGACACATTGACAGTAAAATTATTTAAATGGAATGGAGTAAGCGAATGATTTATGTCAATGCGCGCTTTTTGACACAAGAATTGACCGGGGTTCAGCGCTTTGCTCAAGAGATCAGTTTGGCGATTGCTCAATTGAGAGATGATGTGGTGTTTGTTTCTCCAGCCAATATCCTACATCAGGATATTGCCGCCAGGCTTAACGTTCAGATTGTAGGCACACGTCAGGGGCACCTTTGGGAACAATGGGATCTGCCAAACTACTTGCGCCAGCAAGGGAATCCTTTGCTGATCAACTTGTGCAATACGGCGCCGGTGTCATATAAAAATAAGCTGGTCACCCATCACGACGTCATTTATAAACGTTATCCGCAGAGTTTCTCGGCGAAGTTCCGGTTGGTTTATAACGCTCTGGTGCCGCTGATGTTGAAATCAAGTCGGGGTTTGCTGACGGTCAGTGAGTTCTCAAAAAAAGAGCTGCATGCCGTATTTGACTATCCGTTGGAAAATATACATGTGATTTATAACGCTGTTGCATCGCAGTTCCAGCCGAGCGGCGATCGGCACACGCAGGCCAAGCCATACTTGTTGGCGGTGTCATCGCCAAACTACCACAAGAATTTTCATGGTTTGATAGCCGCTTTCTCCAGGATGAAAGGCGCTGATAACATTGTGCTTAAAATCATTGGTTCGGCGAATAAAAACTTCTCGGGCGTTGATTTTTCTCAAGGTAGTGCCAATGCGGAACGCATACAGTTTGTCGGCCGGGTGTCTGACCAGGAATTGATTGCGTTATATTCAAACGCCAAGGCGTTTGTTTTCCCCTCCCTGTATGAAGGTTTTGGCATTCCACCGCTAGAAGCGCAGGCTTGTGGCTGCGCCGTTATTTCATCCAACCGAGCATCGTTGCCAGAAGTGTTGGCTCAGAGCGTGATCTATTTTGATCCGGAAAATACCGAGGAAATGACACAAACGCTGGAGCGAATTGTGACAGATGAAAACCTGCGTCAAGAACTGGTCGAGGCAGGCTATGAGAATGTTAAGCGTTTTGACTGGGCAAAATCCGCACAAGAATTAAACAGAATCATAATGAGTGTCAACCGATGAAAAAAAAGGTATTACATGTAGCTGAAACCGTTAAAGGTGGGGTAGCGACGGTGATTCGGCAATTGGTCAAACCCAATGATGATTTTGATTTTTACTGTTTACTCCCTGATAGCCAATATAAAGAAATCGGCGCTTTCCCGACGGAGAAGCTGACGCTGTTTTCCCGCAGTGGAAGAAATATCAAGTCATTTATTTCTTTGGCAAGGCAATATATAGCGCTGGTGAAACGTGAGAAACCTGACGTTATTCATATCCACAGTACCTTCGCCGGTGTTATTTGTCGCGTACTGACGCCTGTTGTGCGGTTGAGTTATAAGCCAAAGATTATTTATTGTCCGCATGCTTTTTCATTTTTGATGGATACATCAACGATGAAGAAGCGTGTTTATACCGCCATCGAACGGCTGTTGCAAAAACAAACCGATGTCATTGTCTGCACCAGCGAATATGAGAAGGCAGCGGCGTTGAATGTCGGCGTCAAGGCGCACAACATGGTGGTGGTCTATAACGGTGTGGAAGCGCCGACCACGGGAGCGGATTCAGGCGATCCCTACCCGCAGGACAAAACCAATATCCTGTTTGTTGGCCGCTTCGACTACCAAAAAGGTTTTGACCTGGTATTGAAGATTGCCGATAGGTTAAATGATAACTTCCGTATTACCGTGGTGGGTGGCAACGTGCATGCTACCGAGGCGCCACAGCAACATCCGCGCATCGACTATAAAGGCTGGCTGTCGTCAACGGAAATTGCGCCTTATTTTTCCCATGCTGATGTACTGCTCATGCCGAGCCGTTGGGAATCCTTCGGGCTGGTTGCGGTAGAAGCCGAAAGCTATGGTTTACCGGTGGTGGCCAGCCGCTGCAGTTCACTACCCGAGGTGGTTGACGAGGGCAAGACCGGATATTTGTTCACCACCAACCAGTCTGATGAGGCGGTGAATATTTTGAATTCCTATAACAAAGAACATTGGGCTACGATGCATCAGGCCTGTATTGATTTTTATTCTGCTAATTTTACATCCGAAAAAATGATACATAACACTTATAGTCTTTATCGCTAATCCAGTGGTGTGTATCCCTATAGCCTAACTGCGTATCATGCTCCGTAATTGTTCGAGCTTTTATTTATATATTTGATCGGTGAGAGTGAAAATGAGTAACCTTTATCCTGTTATTATGGCTGGCGGAACAGGCAGCCGACTATGGCCACTTTCTCGCGAGCTGTTTCCGAAGCAGTTTTTAGCGTTATGCAATGAATTTTCGATGTTGCAATCGACCGTTATGCGCCTTCAGGGTCTGGAAATTATGAGCCCTTTGGTGATCTGTAATGAAGAGCACCGTTTTATCGTTGCTGAGCAACTGCGTCAGATCACACAGTTGTCGCACAATATCATTCTTGAGCCCGTAGGGCGCAATACGGCGCCGGCAATCGCGCTTGCAGCATTGCAGGCGGTGTCAAATGGCGACGATCCGATCCTGCTGGTATTGGCCGCCGATCACGTCATTCAGGATGAAGCCATTTTCCGAGATGCCGTCAATCAAGCCATTCCTTATGCCGAGGCTGGCAAACTGGCGACATTTGGCATTGTGCCAACCGGGCCGGAAACTGGCTACGGCTATATCCAGCAGGGCGCACGCATCGACGAGTCTGCCATTTCCGGCGTTGCGCGTTTCGTTGAAAAACCCGATCTGGAAACGGCTCAGCAATACCTCGACAGCGGCGAATATCTGTGGAACAGCGGCATGTTCCTGTTCAAGGCCAGCCGTTATCTTGAGGAACTGGAGCGCTTCCGCCCCGACATTCTTGAGGCATGTCAAAAATCCCTGGCGCACCTGACGCCGGACATGGATTTTGTTCGCGTCGATCGCGAAGCCTTTATCGCTTGCCCGGATGAATCCGTCGATTATGCGGTGATGGAAAAAACCGCCGATGCGGTGGTGGTGCCACTCGACGCCGGCTGGAACGATGTTGGTTCGTGGTCTGCGCTGTGGGAAATCAGTGAAAAAGACGTCAAAGGCAATTCTACCTTTGGCGACGTATTGGAGCACAATTGCTCGAACAACTATATTCGTGCAGATCATAAACTGGTTGCCACCGTCGGCGTTGATAATCTGGTGGTGGTTGAGACCAAAGATGCGGTGCTGATCGCCAATAAGGATTGCGTGCAAGACGTTAAAGAGATCGTTAATCAGCTGAAACGCCAGAAACGCCCGGAAAGCAAGCAGCATCGGGAAGTTTACCGCCCATGGGGCAAGCATGACGCCATTGCCCAGGGCGAGCGTTTTCAGGTTCGGCGCATTACCGTCAAACCAGGCGAAAAGTTATCCTTGCAGATGCACCATCATCGTTCAGAGCACTGGGTTGTGGTGTCAGGCACGGCAAAAGTGCATACCGACGGCAAAACGCAGTTAATCAGTGAAAACGAATCGATTTATATTCCGTTAGGGGTTGTACATGCTCTTGAAAATCCAGGTAAAATAAATCTGGATCTGATTGAGATACAGTCAGGTACCTATCTGGGCGAAGACGATATTATTCGTGTTGAGAGCGTAGATCAGCACAAGTGAATTTAGCGGCGCGACATTTGCGCAACGCTGCAATATTTATTGGTAAGGACGTCAACATGTCACAATCATTGAACTGTTTTAAAGCTTACGATATTCGTGGGAAATTGGGCGAAGAACTGAATAGCGATATTGCCTATCGCATCGGGCGAGCATATGGGGAATTCCTCAAGCCGAAAACCGTGGTGGTCGGTGGGGACGTTCGCCTGACCAGCGAAGAGTTGAAGCTGGCTCTGGCGGATGGCCTGCGTGATTCCGGCGTGGATATTCTCGATATCGGCGTCAGCGGCACGGAAGAAGTCTATTTTGCCACCTTCCACCTGGGGGTTGACGGCGGCGTTGAAGTTACCGCCAGCCACAACCCGATGGATTATAACGGCATGAAGCTGGTTCGCAGCAAAGCGCAGCCTATTAGCGGTGATACCGGGCTGCGTGATATCCAGCATCTGGCGGAACAAAACAATTTCGCCCCGGTAGATCCGTCAAAACGCGGCGAATACAAGCAGATCTCCATCGAGCAAGACTATATCGATCACCTGTTGGGCTATGTTGACACCGCGAACTTTTCCCCGTTGAAACTGGTGGTGAACTCGGGTAACGGCGCGGCCGGCCATGTGATCGACGCCATCGAGCGCAAATTGCAGCAAAAAGGCGTGCCGATCGAGTTTATCAAGGTGCACCATCAGCCGGACGGCAATTTCCCGAACGGTATTCCCAACCCGCTGCTGCCTGAATGCCGGGAAGATACCGCGCAGGCGGTGCGTGAGCACCAGGCCGATATGGGCATCGCGTTCGACGGTGACTTTGACCGCTGCTTCCTGTTTGATGAGCAGGGTGGGTTTATCGAAGGCTACTATATCGTTGGCCTGTTGGCCGAAGCCTTCCTCGAGAAAGAGGCTGGCGCCAAGATTATCCATGATCCGCGCTTGAGCTGGAATACCATTGATGTAGTCACTCAGGCTGGCGGCGTCCCGGTGATGTCCAAAACCGGTCATGCGTTCATTAAAGAACGCATGCGCAAAGAGGATGCGGTGTATGGCGGGGAAATGAGCGCTCACCATTACTTCCGTGAATTCTCCTATTGCGACAGCGGCATGATTCCATGGCTGTTGATTGCCGAACTGTTGTGCACCAAAAAACAGTCGCTCGGTCAGCTGGTGAAAGACCGCATGGCAGCCTATCCGGCGTCGGGCGAAATCAACAGTAAATTGGCTGACCCGGCGAAGGCCATTGATCGCGTGTTGAAGCGTTATCAGCCAGAAGCGCTGGTTTACGATACGACCGATGGCATCAGTCTGGAATTTGCCGACTGGCGTTTCAATCTGCGTAGTTCCAACACGGAACCGGTGGTGCGTTTGAATGTAGAATCAAGAGCTAACCCTGCGTTGATGCAAGAAAAAACAGAAGAAATACTCGCCTTGCTGCGCAGTTAATCTCTGCGTTTCCGCTATATTCTTTAGCTGGGTCCGGTAGATGCCGGCCCAGCAAAATGAAGTGATATAGGTACCAAAGGAAACTAACAAAAGGCATCTATACTATGATAGTGAATAGGCAGTTATCTATGAACGGCTTCCGTCGAGGCGCATTGCATACCAATGCTTCATTGACCTCAATGATTCAGCGCTTTTCAGATATTTTCATCATCTTTGCAGGCCTCTATTTATCCTGTTTGCTCTCTGGCGCAGATTTTATTATGCAGCACTGGGTCATGGTGCTGATTTCGATCGTTATTTTCCAGATGATCGGTGGAATAACGGATTTCTATCGTTCCTGGCGTGGCGTTCGCGCGGGTCTGGAAGTGCAGCTTATTTTGCAAAACTGGACCCTGAGTCTGTTATTGACCTCCGGGGTGGTGGCGCTGCTGAGTCCGTTCCACAATGAGTATATTGTTTATATCCAGTGGTATTTAATCGTTAGCTGCGGTCTGGTAATTACTCGAAGCATTATTCGCCTTGGCTTGAGCTATATGCGCAATATCGGCTTCAATACCCGTAACGTTGCCATCATGGGCTCGATGCCGGTCGGTATTCGCCTGGCTGAAACGTTGCGCGATGCCCACTGGATGGGATTCAAAGTCCTTGGCATCTACGACAATAGCAGTGCGCCAATCGAGACATCGGTAGAAAAACGGGGCGATCTGAATCAACTGGTGGAAGACGCCAAGTGTGGGCGTATTGACCGTATTTATATCGCCATGTCCATGGAGCAGGAAAAGCTGATCAAAGATACCGTGGCTGAACTGTCGGATACCACCTGTTCCGTCATGCTGATCCCCGATATCTTCACCTTTAATATTCTGCAATCACGCTCTGAAGAAATTAATGGCGTGCCGGTGGTGTCGCTGTTTGATACGCCAATGAGTGGGATTAACCAGTTAATTAAACGCGTTGAGGATATTTTGCTTTCGGTGTTTATCCTGCTGTTTATTTCTCCGGTGTTGCTGCTGTTGGCGGCGATGGTCAAATTCACCTCTGCCGGGCCGATTATCTTTAAACAGCGTCGTTACGGTATGGACGGCAAAGCGATTGAAGTGTGGAAGTTCCGCTCGATGACGGTAATGGAAGACGGCGACAAGGTGGTGCAGGCAACCAAGGGCGATTCACGCTTGACGCCGGTAGGGGCATTTTTACGTCGTACTTCCCTCGACGAGTTACCGCAGTTCGTTAACGTGCTGAAGGGTGACATGTCGATCGTTGGGCCACGCCCGCACGCCGTTGCACATAATGAGCAGTATCGTAAATTGATCAAGGGTTACATGCTGCGACATAAAATGAAACCGGGGATTACCGGCTGGGCGCAAATCAACGGCTGGCGCGGTGAAACCGACACCCTGGAAAAAATGCAAAAGCGCGTTGAGTTCGATCTGGACTATATCCGTAACTGGAGCGTCTGGCTGGATATCAAAATCGTGTTTTGACGATATTCAAAGGCTTTATTAATAAATCAGCGTATTGATCATATTGGCTCTATTTTTACATACGGCGAAATAAACTCCTGTCTTTTGGGTTCTCAGGCAGTTAACTCTTTATCTACAGCTGGAGGTCAGATGCTGACGATTGCAAGCCGTAAGCTAAAAACCAATCATGGTAAGAGAGCGCTATCCGTTGTCGGTTTTACGCTCTTGTCACTTTTTTACAGCAGCAGCGCGGCTGCTTTTGAAGTCGGAGTCCATACACATTTTCGCTGGTATCCGAAGGATCCGGACAATTATCTGGAACTGGTAAAGCGTTATGGCTTTACTTCCTATCGTGCTGATTTTCCCTGGAGCGGTTTAGAGCAAAAGAAAGGTCAGTACGTGGTGACAGGGAATATGCAAAAGTCTGATAAGGCTTTTAATGACGGCCATGCAAAATATGGTCTGAATGGATTGCTGGTATTGGCTTACGGCAACAAGCTGTACGATCCGTCAGGTTATCCGACCACGCCTGAGGCGATGGACGCTTTCGCCAACTACGCCTATTGGACGGCGAGTAAATATAAAGGGAAGATCAAATATTACGAAATATGGAACGAATGGACCAATGCGACGGCGATAAAACCGAAGCCGCGTAATCCGCCAGCGCCGGAAGTATTTGTGGCGCTGGTGAAAAAAACGGCGGCGGCAATTCGCAAAGCCGACCCGGACGCCATCATCATGACCGGTTCGGCGAATCCAACCGGGACGCGCGATCCGGCCTGGTTCAACAAGATCCTCAAGCTTGACGTATTAAAATACGTTGATGGCGTCTCCATTCACCCTTATTCATACGGTAACGACAATTACGCCTGGCGCACCCCCGAGGGGAACCTTGGCGTCGTGGACAAGTTCCAGGCGGTACTGGCAAAAGCGGCCGGACGTCCGGTGCCGATCTACATTACCGAAATTGGCGTGCCGACCTATTCAGGGAAGGGCGGGATATCGAAAGATGCTGCTGCGCAATACATAGTCAAGTACACCTTCCTGGCCAAGTCGCGCCCGTATATCAAAGGTGTCTGGTGGTACGATCTGCTGGACGATGGCGATAATCCCAAGATTAACGAACATCGTTTTGGCTTGTTAACGCGCAATGGCCAGCCGAAACCGTCGATGTTGGCGTTTAAGCGTGTCTCGGACGTTGTGCGTTCATATTCGGTTGATAAATACCAGGTTTCGCAGGACGGAAAAATCACCATCCAGCTCAAAAACAATCAGCAACATGCAATGCTGTTTTGGCAAGAGAAACCGGTAAAGCAGCCTGATGAGGGCATTGCCTCGACGTTGCGCAGCCTCGTCAGCAGTGACCAGTCGCAGCAGGCGCCGGTAACGCCGCTCAAAGAAGTAAGGGGCAATAAGGCGACACCGGAGGGAGATGTGCCGGTCATGGTGCGTTCAGATTCCCCAATCGCCTCACCTTGGTAACGGTAACCTAGTTAAATTGCATGACCTAAGAAAAAGCCCGGACAATCATTGTCCGGGCTTTTTTATTGACGTCAATCGGCTGATTGGCGTCTTGATTGTCGATAGCAGATTACGCGGCTACCAGGTCAGCACTGGCACCGGCATCGGCGATGCCGTTCAGTGCAACCTGTGGTGCGTAGTGCAGCGTATCCAGCAGGTTCTGGTGATTCTGGTCGGTCAGGTAGATTACCGAGTCAGCATTATCCAGCGTACCGTTATCGTTGTTGTCGACGATCAGATAGGAATCGGTATTCAAGCCATCAAATACCACCGACGCCACACCCACTTTCGCGGTCAACGAGTTGCTGTTGCCCAGCCCGAGGATGCCGCCCAGCAGGCCGGCCGCAGAACCCACCACCCCACCCAGCAATGTCCCCAGAATACCATCCAGCACGTCGGACGAACGTGTGCCGTAGTCCGCAATTGCGGTGCCAGACTCATCATTGGAGATTTTCAGGCCGGACAGCCCGTCAACGATGTTGTCCTTCGCACTGCTGAAGTCATTGATGGTCACACCTGCGGCTGAAGTACTGGATTTCAGTTCATAGGTGTTGGCGCCGGCACCACCGGTAACGCTGGTGTTGGCAGCAATGTCGAAGCTGTCTGCAGTCCCGGTACCCGTTACGTTCAACTGATAACCGTTCAAGCCCAGCGCTGTCAGTACTGGCGCCAACAATGTGGTGGTGACCGCGCTCAATGGCAGGGCGTTCAACAGCTGCACGATCAGGCCGTCACCGGTACCGCCGTGTGCCGAATCAAGGTTCAGCCCGCCGGTGTTGGTAGAAGCGTTGATGGTACGTACGTCGGTAAAGCCACTGCCCAGGTTCAAATCAAGCGTATGATCGCCAGACACGTTGATGGTTTGTACCTGATCGTTGGTGCCCGTCAGTGCCAGAACGTTGTCAAAATCACCGGTCCCGCCGGAAGAAATATTCACCGTACGCAGGGCGGTACCAGCCAGCAGGGAACTGCTGCTGCTCAGGCTCAGCGAACCGGCATTGATGTCGGTATTGCTTTCAGCGGTGAAGTTGACGTTAAAGTGATCGGTAGCGTTCTGGCGGAAGGCGATCGCCACATCGCTGGCAGAGGTAGCGTTACCGGTGACTTCCAACTGCGCGGAGTTACCGCCAGCGGCGTTGATCACCTTGACCTGATCGGCCAGACCGGAGAGCACGAAGCCCTGTGAACCGACGGTTGAGGTCGCCGCCTGGTTGGTGGTCGAAACAGAGGTGCTGGACTCGGTAGTGGCATTACCGGTCAGTACGCCGAAGTCGAAGGTATGGTTTGCCGCGGTAGAAGTGCCGCCGGTAACCGTTGCCTTGCCGATATAACCGGCCAGATCTACTTTTTCAAAGTTGCTGAACTGCGAAGAGTTGGACGTAATGGTTGCGGTGCGCAGTAGGGTGCCGGTGATGGCGACGTTCTTGGTGATAAAGTTGGCAGAAATGGTGTCGATACCGTCACCACCGTTAGCGCTAATGCCGCTACCGACGGTGTTGGCTGCACCGGTGGCGGCGTTGCCTGCCCATTTCAACGATTCGTTGCCTGCGCCAAGGTTAAAGTCACCGGTGCCGCTAGCCACGTTGGCTTCGCTGGTGAGCAGCACATGATCCTCGCCAGAGCTACCGTTAAGGATTACGTTGCCGTTATTCACGGTGACGGCGACCCCTGCGCTTACGCCATTATCGGACAGGCTGACGGTGGCGGCGCTGCTGCCGTTGATGGTCAGGTTAGCCAGATTATCGGCGAACTTCAGGTTAACCGCGCTGGCGGCGTTGGCGTTTAACACTACGTCAGTCAAAACGGCAGTTTCAGCGTTGCTCAGCACATGGCTGGCACCGGTATTTACCGTGCCGGTCGCGTTGCCGCCGGCAGTGGTTGCCGACAGCGCTGCCGCAGTTTTGTACAGCAGGCTGGCACCGATATCCGCTTCAAACGCATGCTGCTGGGTCACGGTGGTGGCATCGGTGGCGGTCGAGGTACGCAGATCGTTGATGATGGCCTGAGTGATCGCGGTTTTATCGCCCAGACCACTGTATTGTGCCAACTGGGTAGCATTGGCCGCAGTACCATGCACCAGCGTGTAAACGTGCTGGACAAAATCATCCCCGGTCAGCTGTGCGCCTTTCTTCTGCGATTCGGCAGAATTGAGCAGCGTAGTGATCATTTGTGCAAACGTATCGCCGCTGTACAGCGTTTTACTCCAGGTATCCAGACCTGCAGCGTCAACGCCGCGGCCAGGAATACTCAGGAACGCGGCTGCGACCTGCTCCTGGAAGTTCAACGCTGGCAATTCACCCGGCTGCCATACGTGCGTCGCCGCCTGGAAGTGTTGCTGAGCTACGGTATCACCGGCGGCTACGGTATCTTTCAGTGCACCGATTACCTGCGCCACCACGTCACCGCGGCTAGCGCCACCGTTAATTGTCTCTTGATAAGAGGCCAGCTCGGCGCTGGTTGGGGCACGTTCATAGGCATTCTGGAACAGCGCGGTGATGAATGCGCTATCGGACACGCCATTCAGCGGACTGTTGTTGACGAAACTTTGCGCGATGTCAGCCAGCGTTTTAGCGCCGTTCGCCAGCACGGTACCCCAGTAGTTGACGCCTTCCTGGGTTTGCGTCAGACCGACAACGTGGAAGATCCCCTGAACGTCAGCGGCACCAGCGGAAGCCGCTGCGCTGGCAACCGGGAACAGAGACTGCTCAACTTTGGTTTCAAAGGCGCTTTGCTGAGCCAGTGTGGTGGCGTCAAAGCCCTGATAGCCAATTAAATCACCGATGATGGAACTTACCGCAGAGGCGGATGTTGCACCGTTAGCCAACAGTTCGGCCAGCACGGTGCCGCTTGGTGCACTGCCGTGAACGTTGGTGTAAATCGAGGTCACAATCTCGCTGGTGCTGCGCCCGGCATAGGCAGCCGTACCGGCAATGAATTTCTGAGCAAGTTGCTCTAAAGAAAGTGCATTGGTTTCAACCTTTTGCGAAAAATAGTCTAACCCTGCTTTATCAATATTCTTCCCGGAAATCGCCAGGAAAAAGGCAGCAGTTGTTTGCTGTGTGACTAATGTGGCCATACGTTACCCCTTTAGATATAACCAGAGCTGAAAAACCTAAGCATATTAAGCAGCAGGCCTGTTTAATAAATCACAGGACCCGCAATCCAAATAAATGTGCATGCACGCGAAAACGGCCAAATGTTAAAAAAGACGCATTAATGGCAATTCTGTTTTCACCGTTTAAGCAAAGGAGTGAAAGCGATTTTTGTCAAGATGGTCGGATTATTTTTATTTTTTTAATTATTCGATGGAGAGCTAAGCTTTTTTATTCGGCGGAAATGGCGCTGACCAGAGAAAGGCAAAAATCTTTTTAACAGAGTTATTATAGGGTTATATTTCCAAAAATTATTGTTTATTATTAGTATTCTAATGATTCAATTTGGTGACATTAGGCAAAGTGAACGATTCTTCACCGCACTAACCCTACAGTAACTGATGTTATGCTTTTTGCCTGTCTGTTTACCTAAGAAACCCTATAAGATTCATGTTGTTATTTATTCTCTCTGCGATGATTTTTTTTTCGTTGTTATCTTGCCGAAACTCGGATTGTCTAACTATAGTTAATGAAAAAGCCGCTGTAGTCTTGAGCAGGGTTGGGATGATGAGCGTATTAAGATTTTCCTTAGTACGTATCACTGTGGATTTGACTGGCAGCGTAGGTGAAGTAAGGATAAAAAGTGAACCAATTCATACCGCGCAATGAGATTGCGGATGTTATACGCACACGCAGTAAAGTTTTTTGGACCGTTGGTATATTTACTGCATTTATAAATTTATTAATGCTCGTTCCTTCTGTTTACATGCTTCAGGTATATGACAGGGTTCTTCCTTCGCGTAATGAAATCACTTTGCTGATGTTAACGCTGATCATGCTGGGGTTGTTCGGCATGATGGCCATGCTGGAATACGTGCGCAGCATGGTGGTGATCCGCATCGGCAGCCAACTGGATATGCGCCTCAATACGCGTATCTACACCGCAGCATACGAATCAAATCTTAAAAACGGCTCGTCCGACGCCGGGCAAATGCTGGGCGATCTGACTACGTTGCGTCAATTTCTCACCGGTAGCGCCTTATTTGCGTTTTTTGATGCGCCCTGGTTTCCGATCTACCTGCTGGTGATTTTCCTCTTCAATCCGTGGTTGGGACTTTTTGCCCTGGTCGGCTCGCTGCTGTTGATCGCGCTGGCGGTGATTAACGAAATGGTGTCGAAAAAGCCGTTGGGGGAGGCCAGCAAACTGTCCATCATGTCCGGCAGTCTGGCGAGCACCAATTTGCGCAATGCGGAAGTGATCGAAGCGTTGGGCATGTTGCCGAATTTAAAGCGTCGTTGGTTTGGTCTGCATCAGCGGTTCCTCAATAGTCAACGTGTGGCCAGCGAACGCGCTGCCAGAGTGACCTCGGTAACCAAATTCGTCCGTCTTTCGTTGCAGTCGCTGGTGCTGGGGCTCGGGGGATGGTTGGCGATCGACGGTCACATCACGCCGGGGATGATGATCGCCGGTTCGATTCTGATGGGGCGAACCCTGGCGCCGATTGAACAGGTGATTAACGTCTGGAAGAGCTGGAGCGCCGCCAAACTGTCCTATGGCCGTCTGGTCAAGTTGCTGGATGAGCATCCGCAGCGCGGAACCGGCATGTCGCTGCCGCGTCCGGAAGGGGTACTGTCGGTCGAGGGCGTTACCGCCGCTCCGCCGGGATCCAAGGTCGAAGCGGTGTTGCACAACGTGAGCTTTGCGCTGCAGCCCGGCGACGTGTTGGGGATTATCGGCCCGAGTGCATCGGGCAAGTCGACGCTGGCGCGTTTGCTGGTCGGTATCTGGCCGGTCAGCGAAGGTATTGTCCGCCTGGACAATGCCGACATTTATCAATGGAACAAGGACGAACTGGGCCGTACATCGGCTATCTGCCACAGGATATCGAGCTGTTCGCCGGCACCATTGCCGAGAACATCGCCCGCTTTAACGAAGTGGACTCCGAAAAGGTCATCGAGGCGGCCAAACTGGCCGGCGTGCATGAACTCATTTTGCGCTTCCCGAAAGGCTATGACTCGATTATCGGTAACGGCGGCGCCGGCCTGTCCGGCGGCCAGAAACAGCGTATCGGGCTGGCGCGGGCCTTATATGGCGATCCGTCGCTGGTGGTGCTCGACGAGCCGAACTCCAATCTGGACGACGCCGGAGAGAAAGCCTTGAACCAGGCAATTCTGTTCCTCAAACAGCGCAATAAAACCGTGATCCTGATTACGCACCGCACCAATTTACTGTCGATGACCAGCAAACTGTTACTGCTGACCAATGGCGTGGTCAATGCGTTTGGTCCAACGCAACAGGTATTGCAGGCGTTGACCAATGCGCAGAAAGCCCAGGCTAGCCAACAGGCGGTGCGCGCGGTGAATACACCGACGGATGAAGGCAACTTCCCAAAAACTCAAACAAATTAGTTGTGAACTTGCCCGGCGGTGCTGTCATGGCCGCCTGCAGTCAAAGGAGTTGGTATGTCTATGCAAATTGGCGAGCCGCAGGACTCGTATTCACAGCAGATCCCGCAGGATGAACGTCGTTTTACCCGCATGGGGTGGCTGGTGGTGGCGTGGGGGCTGTTTGGCTTCTTCGCCTGGGCGGCCTTCGCGCCGTTGGACAAAGGCGTGGCGTCACCAGGCTCGGTGATCGTGTCCGGTAACCGCAAAACGGTGCAGGCGCCGGCCAGCGGTATCATCAAAAACATCGCGGTAAAAGAAGGCGACAAGGTCAAGGCCGGCGAAGTATTGGTACAGCTGAGCCAGGTACAGGCGCAGGCGCAGGTTGATTCACTGCGCGATCAGTATTACACCACCCTGGCGACGGAGGGCAGACTGCTGGCCGAACGCGATGGGCTGGATAAAGTCACCTTTTCACCGGTACTGCTGCAGTTGCAAACGCAGCCGCGGGTAGCGGAAATCATTGCGCTGCAAAACCAGCTGTTCCATTCACGTCGCCTCGGCCTGCAAAGCGAAATTGATGGTTATAAACAATCGATGGATGGCATGCGCTTCCAGTTGAAAGGGTTGCAGGATTCCAAGGTCAATAAAAACATCCAGCTTGCCAGCCTGCGCGAGCAGATGAACAGCATGAAACAGCTGGCGGCAGACGGCTATCTGCCGCGCAACCGCTATCTGGAAGTGCAGCGCCAGTTTGCCGAAGTCAATGGCAGCATCGATGAGACCTTGGGACGCATTGGTCAACTGCAGAAACAGCTGCAAGAGTCGCAACAGAAAGTGGATCAACGTTTTGCCGATTATCAACGGGAGGTTCGAACCCAGCTGGCGCAAACGCAGATGGACGCCAGTGAATTTAGAAACAAGCTGGAAATGGCGAACTTCGATCTGGGCAATACCGCAATCACCTCACCGGTCGACGGCACGGTGGTCGGTTTGACCATCTTCACTCAGGGGGGCGTCGTGGGAGCGGGGGATCACCTGATGGATGTGGTGCCAAGCCAGGCCAATCTGGTGGTGGATGCGCGCTTGAAGGTAGACATGATCGACAAGGTCTATCATGGCTTGCCGGTCGATCTGATGTTTACCGCCTTCAATCAGAACAAAACCCCGAAAATAGAAGGCTCGGTGACGCTGATTTCCGCCGACAGACTGGTGGATAAGGCCAACGGCGAACCTTATTACCAGATGCAGGTAACGGTGACGCCGGAAGGGATGAAAAAGCTCAACGCGGAAGAAATCAAGCCGGGTATGCCGGTTGAGGTGTTTGTTAAAACCGGTTCGCGTTCGCTGCTCAGTTACCTGTTTAAACCTATTTTGGATCGCGCTCATACTTCATTGACTGAGGAATAATTTTGAATCGATTTAAACGGCGGGCGACTGGCCTGGTGGCCAGCGCCTGTATGTTTGCGATGTCTGCGCCGGTTTATTCGATAGGGATTTTGGACGCATACTCGCTGGCACTTGATAAGGATCCGACCTTCCAGGCGGCATTAAAAGAGAAACAGGCAGGGGACGAAAACAAAAATATCGGTCGAGCCGGCTTGCTGCCAAAAGTGGCATTCAACTACCAGAACGCCCCCAAGAACTGGCAAACGGTGAAACAACCGCAGAGCAATATATTTACCGGCGAAACGATCCAGACCACCAACAGTCAGCAATATCGCAGTTATTCCGGCTCGGTGACGCTGACCCAGCCGGTGTTCGATTACGAGGCCTATGCGCGATATAAAGCCGGCGTGGCACAGACGCTGATGTCTGATGAGCGTTACCGTGCCAAATTTATGGATCTGGCGGTGCGCGTGGTTGGCGCTTACGTCGAAGTCGCGTATGCCAAAGATCAGATTGCCTTGGCAGAAGCGCAAAAGGCGGCCTATAAAGAACAGCTGGCGCTCAACGATCGTTTGCTGACTGCCGGTGAGGGGACGGTCACCGACCTGTCCGAAACGCAGGCGCGTTATAGCCTGGCCGAAGCGCAGGAGATCGAAGCACGCGACGCGCTGGACGCGGCGCAGCGGGAACTGGAAGTGATCATCGGCATGCCGCTCAGCCAGTTTGACGAGTTACAGGTATTGCGGCCGGGCATATTCCAGATCGCGCCGTTGATCCCCTCCAAGTTTGAGGAGTGGCAGAAAATTGCCATGCAGAACAACCCGGAACTGGCGGCTTCGCGTCATGGGGTGGATGCAGCCAAGTACGATGTGGAACGCAGTCGTGCCGGCTTTATGCCGCAGGTACAGATTTACGCCAGCCATTCCGAGAATGACTCCAGCAGCGATAACACCGTCAACCAGAAATACCGCACCGACAGCATTGGCGTGCAGGTCAGCATGCCGATCTATTCGGGCGGCGGTGTCGCCGCCTCGACCCGCCAGGCGGCGGCACGCTATGGTCAGGCGATGTACGAGATGGATGCGCAGGTAGGCACCACGCTCAACGATTTGCGTAAACAGTTTAATTTGTGCATCAGTAGTCGCGCCAAGCTGGCGGCCTATGAGCTGGCGGTCAAATCGGCCACCACGCAGGTGGAGGCCACGCGTAAAAGCGTGCTGGCCGGGCAGCGTGTCAACGTTGACGTGCTCAACGCCGAGCAGCAACTGTACAGTGCGCAACGCGATCTGGCGTCGGCCAAATACACCTACATAAAATCCTGGATCACCTTGCTGAGCGATTCCGGCACCCTTGATGAGAACGATGTGAAACGCGTAGCGCAGTATTTCGCGCGGGCGAAGTAGGCATTTCCCCGGCCTGACGGTGTCTTACCGTCGGGCCTTTTCAGTTCTTTCTGACAGATCTCGGCGCGGCCTCGTTTTACTCTCATCCAGCCTTATGACCTCGGACGTGAAGGTTGACCGCAGCAACCCGCGGTTTTTTTGTCCATTTCTACTTTGATGACAGTGACAGTTAGCACACAGAAAGATAATTAAGGAGTAGAATAAGGCAGCTGAGTTCGAACTATATCGTGCCATCGGGCACAAATGAGGAGAAGTTATGGCGATTTTGGTCACCGGCGGTGCCGGCTATATTGGGTCACATACCGTATTGGCGCTGTTAGAGCGTGGTGAAAATGTCGTAGTACTGGATAACTTGTCGAACGCATCCGAGGTATCTCTGCACCGGGTCGAACAATTAACCGGCAAGGCCGCGGTGTTCTATCAGGGCGATATCCAGGATCGCGTATGCCTAAAGCGCATTTTTGACGCGCATGACATCTCCTCGGTGATTCATTTTGCCGGTCTGAAGGCGGTCGGTGAGTCTACCCGCAAGCCGTTAGAATATTACCAGAACAACGTTGCCGGCACCCTGGTTCTGCTGCAGGCGATGCGCGAGGCCGGCGTACACCAGTTTATCTTCAGTTCTTCTGCCACCGTCTATGGCGCCAATGCGCCGGTACCGTACGTAGAAACCACGCCGATCGGCGGCACAACCAGCCCTTACGGCACCTCAAAGCTGATGGTCGAGCAGATTCTGCAGGATTTCGCCAAGGCCGAGCCGGCGTTTTCCATTATCGCGCTGCGCTACTTCAACCCGGTGGGAGCGCATCCTTCGGGCTTATCGGTGAAGATCCGAACGGTATTCCTAACAACCTGTTGCCGTACATTGCGCAAGTGGCCATCGGCAAACTGGAGAAGCTCGGTATCTTTGGCGGCGACTATCCGACCAAGGATGGCACCGGGGTGCGTGATTACATTCACGTTATGGATCTGGCCGAAGGGCATCTGATGGCGATGGATCATTTAAACGGCAACAGCGGCTGCAAAGCCTACAATCTCGGCGCCGGGGTCGGTTACTCGGTGCTGGAGATGGTTCATGCCTTTGAAAAAGCCGCTGGGGTAACGATCCCCTATCAAATTCTGCCACGCCGAGACGGCGACCTGCCGGCGTTCTGGGCCGATGCCGCGTTGGCCAAGCGGGAGCTGGGTTGGGAAGTCAAACGCGGCATTGATGAAATGATGCGTGATACCTGGAACTGGCAGAGCAACAATCCCCAGGGATATAAAAAGTAAAGTCAACCCGTTGCTGGCAAGCGGATCCGCTGCGGAATAAGCTTTGCCGGTAAGGTAATAACGTGCGTTATTATCCGCTGGTGCATCAGATCGCTATTTGACTCGGCCAACTGAGGCGCAAATTAAATATGCGGTTCCGGCGTCGGGCAGGGCAAGCGCTAAGATATGTCTTAGCGGAGGCAAATCAGGCAATCGGTTTTTTTTAAATCATTTGTATTTGCTGGCGAGGGGAAAACGGCCTACTATCGCTGGCCAGCGGCGCTGTTGGTGTTTCAGTCGCTATGGTAACATTGGCCAAATTTGTTTAGTAAATGTATTAACAGCGGTTATCTAATTGACACGCGCTGGTAGAAACTGGACGTCAAGCCGGGCGTTTTTGGTCGATGAACGCCGTTTATGAAATCCCCAGTGCATTGGTAGCTGCAAGCCAAGGGCGGTAGCGTGCATAAAATCGGCGCTGTCGAGGCGTGTTGCAGGTTTAAACCCCGATGTTATTTCCGAACCAAACAAGTCGCCGGCGTATAATGTAAACGGTTTTCATTACGCAGTACGGCTATCTGTTAAATTTTCTTCATTGTTTGCTGGCGAGTTAAGCCAGAAATAATGCCATTTTCGTCAAACCGTGGCCTTCTGAAACAGGTTTGAGTAATAAACAAGCGCATGGCTGAGTAGTAAAATGATTAAAGAAATATTATCAGATGGTTTTTATTCGCTGATTAATAAAATATGTTATTTCAGTCTTAAAACGCTGGCCATTATCCTTATTACCCGTTCTTTAGGTATCGAAAACGGCGGGGACTTTGTGCTGCTGGTCGGTATCATCGAAATCATGCGGATCGTGGTTGATTTCGGTGTCGATGTATTTGTTATCCGTCGTTATACCGAATTACAGCAGCAAGAAAGAACGCGGTTGCTTGAGTTGGTGTGTTTACAAAAGATCAGCGTTGGTGTGATCGTCAGCCTGGTGGTTTTTTCCGTGTTGATTTTCCAAGGCTATGAGGCAGGTTTCCTGCTGCCATTAGCGCTGGTGTTGCCTTTCTCGTTATTATTTAATCTGGCAGTCAGTTATTTTCAGTCGCAGAACAATAACCGCATGCTGTTGGATCGGGTTATTTTGGCCACGTTGTTACTGGGGGTGTTTTTTGCCATCAGTTATTTTTCGGCCATGGCGTTATCACCCTGGGTATATCTGTGCGTTGAGGTGATCTTCTCGTTGCTGGTGGTGAGTAAACTGATGTTCGCCACCGATTTTTCCTGGCTGCGGGTATTGCGCCTCAGCCGGTTAAAAGAGATTGCGCCGCTCTATCGACATACCTACAGCATTGGGCTTACTGCGGTTATCGTCATATTTTACAGCCGTCTGGATAACTTCTACATCAAGCATTTCTCGCCGGAAAACCTGGCTGCCTATGGGCAGGTTTTCCGCATGGTCGATCCGCTGGTGATGGTGTCATCGGTGCTGTCGACGGTGGCATATGCCAAGTTCTGCGGTATTCCGCTCGGTTTCAATCGTAATTGCTCGGCGTTGTTAACCAAGTTTTTCGGCTTGATTATTGGCTACACCCTATTTTCGACGCTCGCTTATTACCTGTTGATACTGCTGTTTGGCAAGTATTTCCTGCTGGATAATGCGTATACCAAAGCCTGATCGTGATCTTCTTAATGATTGCCGCGGTCAAGTGCGTTAACGGCGCGCTGACGGCAATGCTGCAATCGCAAGGGTTATTCAAGGTCGGTCTGTTTACCTCCATTCTGTGCTTTATCGTCGCATTGCCGGCGATGTACTATGCCACCACCCGTTGGGGGGTGACTGGCACCGCAGGCTCTATTCTGCTGGTAGAGTCGATCAGTTTTGTCTGCTTATTACTCTTCCTGTTTATCTATATGAAAAAAGACAAGCCTACTTTATGAGCCAAACCTATTCCCCCCTGCAGATAGACATGAGGAAGCAAAATGTCGTTTTGACATTTTCTCTTGCCGCGCTGTTTGCGGTTTTCATGGCGATAACCTCGGCGCTGAACCTGCTCGACAGTAATAGAAATATTACCTTTGCCATCGTCAGTATCCTCTTCTTCAGCGTGTTGGCGTTTTTCTACTTTAACCGGATACGTTACTTCTCGCTGGCGCTGATGTTCTGCTTTATGTTTTCGCTGATACTGGGCATACCGGCGGTCTATCTTATCTATACGACCACGGACGCCAATTTTCAGCTTTTTTTACTGTCGGTTATCTGGGTCAACCTGTTCCTGTTTGCCTGCTGTCCTCTGTTTGAGGTCAAGGCCACGACCTGGCGCAACGAGTATCAGTTAAGCCAGATTTTCTATCTGGTGTTTCTGCTGGTGGCGGTTTGCCAGTTTTATAAAATATTTGTCTACGCATCATTCCTGATTTCTTCCGGGCTGGGTCACTTGGCGATTTATACCGAGGGCGATGAGTTGCACGCCTCGGTGCCGTTTATCATTCGTTCGATCAGCGGGTTCTCCAATGTGCTCGGTCTGGCGGTGTTCCTGTTCCCCAGCTCTAAAAAGGTGAAGTTCATTGGCTTGTTGATGATTGCCTCGGATCTGGTGATCGGCGTCAGGAACAAGTTTTTCTTCTCATTGATGGCGCTGTTCATTTTGGTGGCAATACAAAACAGACAACGGGGTTACCAGCTGTTTAAGCGTATGACCGGGGTGGTACCGGTGATCGCGGTGTTTGTGTTGCTCAGCGTGGTGTCATACGTGCGTGAAGGTTTTACCATCGATTTCACCAGCTACCTGCTGATCGTGCTGGATTCGCTTTCTTCGACCGTGTTTGGCATCAAGGACGTACTGCAAATGTCGAGCGGGCCGGAGGTGTTGGCCGGCGTCGACCCGGCCCTGGTGTTCAGACAGTTCTTCGATCTGATTGGCATCGGTAGCGGTGACGCAACGGTTGCACAGGCCTATACCCATGTGGCGCTCTCCGGTGCCAGCGAGGGGATTGCCCTGTCATCGTCGATTCTGCTTGAGTCGATGATTGTCTCCACGGTGCTGTTCCCGCTGGTGCTGTTCGGCTATTGCATCCTGTTTATCGTGGTGATTGATAAATTATTACAAACGCGCAATCCAATCCTGAACCTGTGCGGTATCGCCATGCTGCCGTTCCTGTTCTATACGACCCGCGCGGAGATGGTTCAACCCTTCGTCTCGTTGTTTAAAGCGTTGCCCGTTATTTTGATTTCCTATCTTTTTTTTGTAAGGCCACAGCAATCTGATGAAAAAAATCTTGATTAACAATTTTTTCTCTGGCTACCTGCATCGAGGTATCCCGGTATACTGTGACAATCTTGCGTTTGCCCTGAATAAACTGGGCTATGAGTGTGTCCAGCTGCGCATGCCTCGTTTATGGTACAAGCTGCCACGCGGGCTGATTAATATTCTCTTTGTACTGTTCGAGCAATGCTACGTACCGCTTTACGCCTGGTTTTCACGGGCGACAGTCACCATTTATCCTTATAATTCGATCGCCCTGTTGGGGGCGCTCTCGCCAAAGTCGGTGATGGTGGTGCATGACTTTATCCCGAATAAAAAAACCAGCTTTGCGGCGTTGTATATTCGTATCAGTCAGCAGTTTGCCTGCGCCTTGAAGCGCAAGGTGTTTTTTGTTTCCCAGGCGATCTTGCGGCAGGCCAATATCTATAACTGCTTCCCGGCGTGTGAAAAGCGCGTTTTACTCAACGGTTTTTATCGCTTCGAGAGCCTGATTGCCAAAACCAGCCCTTCGGATGAAAAGTTCATCCTGCTGTGTTCCGGACGCGGCGAAAACAAAGATTTCCACGGCGCGCTGATGCTTTACCTGCAAAGCGGGTTATACCGCCAGCTGCCGCTGCGGGTGATTGGCATGAGCGGCGATCGTTCGATGCTCGCACGGCCCGAGTTCGCGGCTATTCAGCAGCACGTGACCATCTATCCGCAGATTGCCGATGAAGACATTGTCGCACTGTATCACTCTTGTTCGTTTGTCTGGGCGCATTCGCTTAACGAAGGGTACGGGCGTACCATTGCCGAAGGTAAACTGGCCGGTAAACTGGTCCTGGCGTCCGACATTGCTACCTTCAAAGAGCAGCGTGACGAATTTGTCTGGCTGTACCGCGACGGCCATGACTTCAAGCAAGGGCTGGCCGCCATGGAGCGTTTCTTGGGGCAAGGGTTTGGCGACGCGTTTTATTCGCCGCGTGCGCCGCAAGAGCATCATCAAATAGAAAGTGAATTAAACCGTCTACTGAAGAGAGGGAACGGTGAATAAAATTTTGATAGTCACCCCGCGGTTTCCATATCCGGTAATTGGCGGTGACCGTTTGAGAATATTTAATATTTGCAAAGAACTCGCCAAAAAGTATGAATTGATTCTGGTCTCTCTCTGTGAAACGCCAAGCGAATTAAACTATCCGGTGCCGCAGGACGGCGTATTTTCAGAAGTGCATCGCGTCATGTTGCCCACCTGGAAATCCCGACTGAACACGCTGCTGACAATGGTAAACGTTTTTAAACGTACGCCATTGCAGATTGCCTACTACCGTTCGGACGAGTTTCAACAGCTGGTCAATAGCAAGGCCAGAGAGTGTCAGCTGTTATTGGCGCACCTGGTGCGCACCAGCGAATACATCGTTAATCTTCCCCAACCTAAAGTGGTAGAGATGACCGACGCCATCTCGATGAATTACGAACGGGTGCGTCAGGTCGCGGGTAAGGCGGGGTTAAAAAACTTCATTTACTCGCTCGAGCAAAATCGCTTGAACTGTTATGAAAGACAATTAATCGAAAAAATTGATTTGGCAGTATTTGTTTCTAAAGTAGACAAAGAATATTTATATAAAAATAACTACGATAATAAAGTTTTGGTGTGTTCTAACGGCGTAGATATGTCGTCCTACACTAACAGCGAAAAGAATGATTCAAAACGTTTGGTCTTTATCGGCAATATGAATTCCGTGCAGAACATGGATGCCGCCCTGTGGTTTGCCAGTAAAGTGATGCCGGTATTACGCCAGCATGGCGATTATACCTTCGTGGTGATTGGCCGTATCCAAGAAAGCAGCATCAAGAGCCTGCTGCAGTACCCAGGCGTTGAAGTGACGGGGGAGATCGAAGACATCGGTCATTATACGGTGCCGGCACTGGCCGGTATCTGTTCCGTGCGCCTTGGCGCCGGCGTGCAAAACAAAGTGCTGGAATATATGGCGCATGGCATTCCGGCGATTGTTTCTTCCGTCGGTTATGAAGGCATCCATGCGCAGCCGGATCGGGATCTGATCATTGCCGAAAGCGTAGACGACTACGTACAGGCAGTTTTGAAACTGAACAGCAATCAAGACTACTATCAACGCATTTCGCTAAACGGCAAGGCCTTCATTGCACGCAATCAAAGCTGGGCCACGCAATTACAACCGTTTGTCGAGCAGATTGATAAATTAATCGAAGGTTAACTCATGTCCAAGTTAATTCCTGTCATCATGGCAGGTGGTACCGGCAGCCGTCTGTGGCCTCTGTCGCGCGAAGCTTTTCCCAAGCAGTTTTTATCGATTGATAATACGGGCTTCAGTTTATTGCAGCAAACCCTGCAGCGCCTGACCGGTCTGCAAGGCATCGAGGTCGCGGATCCGTTGGTGATTTGCAATGAACAGCATCGCTTCCTGGTTGCCGAGCAACTGCGCGAAATCGAACGTCTGGGTAGCAATATCATCTTGGAGCCAAGTGGCCGTAACACCGCGCCGGCAGTGGCGCTGGCTGCGCATTTGGCAGCGGAAAGCAGCCCGGGTGATACGCTGTTGGTACTGGCCGCTGACCATTTGATCAAGAACGTGGATGTTTTCCACCGCGCAATTAACCTGGCAATGGAATACGCTGCCAAACGGCAGTTGGTCACCTTCGGCATCATCCCTGAACATCCGGAAACCGGTTACGGTTACATCAAACGCGGTAGTGCGTTCTGCGATGCGTGCTTCGAGGTTGATGCCTTCGTGGAAAAACCCTGCCTTGAAAAGGCGCGGGAATATTTGGCCAGCGGAGAATATAGCTGGAACAGCGGCATGTTTATGTTCAAGGCGGAGACCTTCCTGGCCGAATTGAAAACCCTCAGCCCGGAAATTTATCAAATCACGCAACGCTCGATTCAGCAAAGCCACCGTGATATGAACTTTATTCGCGTCGATGAGCAGATTTTCAATCATTGTCCAAGCGACTCGATCGACTACGCGGTGATGGAAAAAACCCAGGCGGCGGTGGTGATCCCGATCGATGCCGGCTGGAGCGACGTGGGTTCCTGGTCTTCGTTGTGGGACGTGTCCGATAAAGATGCGCAGGGTAACGTGACGGACGGCGAAATCATCTCCATCGACTCGAGCAATAACTATATTTCTTCAGAGAACGCTTTGGTCGCTACTATTGGCCTAGAAAATATAGTTGTCATCAATACCAACGATGCATTGCTCATTTCGGTAAAAGACCGGGTGCAGGAAGTGAAAAAAGTGGTCGATGAACTGAAAAAACGCAACCTCCACCACTTCCGCCAGCATTCATCGGCCTACCGCCCGTGGGGGAAAATCAGCGATATTGACCGCGGCGAACACTTCGAAGTGAAGAAAATCATCGTTCGTCCGGGGGAGGGCCTGTCGGTGCAGCGCCACCTGCATCGTGCCGAGCACTGGGTGGTGGTCAGCGGGATGGCAAAAGTAAACGTTGATGGTAACGAGTTTTATCTGGCGGAAAACCAGTCGACCTTCATCGCCGCCGGTAGCGTTCATTCGCTTGAAAACCCGGGTAAAATCGATTTGGAAATGATTGAGGTCAGATCCGGACACTATCTGGGTGAAGATGACATCGAGCGTTTGCACGATCGCTACGGGCGGATTTAAGGCAACGGTGTCGAAAATACGTTGAGGTGTTTATCGCCGAGCAGGCGCGAGGCAAGCTTGCCAGTGGAGATGCGCTCGCATTGCGGCCGAAGGTCGAGTTGTCGGCTAACGGGCAATTAATGAAAGAAAAAACAGAAGAAATTCTCGCGGTGCTGACGCGTTAAGAATTCATGTCATTTGCAGATGTGTGGAATAAAAATGAGCAATTACGAGGAGTTACTGCGTGTTTTTCTTACTTTTATTGCCTATCACATCAATTGCTATCCTCTTTCCTTGTACCTGAGTTAACATGCTTGATACATAGCTGAGGCACGAGTTGTAGCCTCAGACGTCCTACTTCAGACAGGAGTTAGTAATGTCCAAACAACAAATCGGCGTTGTCGGCATGGCGGTAATGGGCCGCAATCTGGCACTCAACATCGAAAGTCGCGGTTATACCGTTTCCATCTTCAACCGTTCTGGAGACAAGACTGACGAAGTTATCGCCGAGAACCCCGGGTAAAAACCTGGCGCCGTACTATACCGTCGAAGAATTCGTTGAATCGCTGGAAAAACCACGTCGCATTTTGCTGATGGTCAAAGCAGGCGAAGCAACCGATAAGACTATCGCGTCTTTGACGCCGCATCTGGATAAAGGCGACATCCTGATCGACGGTGGCAACACCTACTATCAGGACACCATTCGCCGTAACCGCGAACTGTCTGACCAGGGTTTCAACTTCATCGGCACCGGCGTTTCCGGCGGTGAAGAGGGCGCGCTGAAAGGTCCTTCCATCATGCCTGGCGGCCAGAAAGAAGCCTATGAACTGGTTGCGCCAATCCTGGAGAAAATCGCCGCGGTTGCCGAAGGCGAACCTTGCGTGACCTACATTGGCGCCGACGGTGCCGGTCACTACGTGAAAATGGTACACAACGGCATCGAATACGGCGACATGCAGCTGATTGCCGAAGCCTACTCGCTGCTGAAGCAGGCGCTGAACCTGAGCAACGAAGACCTGGCCACCACCTTTGCCGAATGGAACAAAGGCGAACTGAACAGCTACCTGATTGACATCACCAAAGACATCTTCACCAAAAAAGATGAAGAAGGTAAATACCTGGTTGATGTGATCCTCGACGAAGCCGCCAACAAAGGCACTGGCAAGTGGACCAGCCAGAGCTCGCTGGATCTGGGTGAGCCACTGTCGCTGATCACCGAGTCGGTGTTTGCGCGCTACCTGTCCTCGCTGAAAGAGCAACGCGTTGCCGCGTCCAAAGTGCTGAGCGGCCCAACGGCGGCGGTCATCTCCGGTGACAAGGCCGAGTTTGTCCGAAAAAGTGCGTTGCGCTCTGTACCTGGGCAAAATCGTTTCTTACGCGCAGGGCTTCTCACAGCTGAAAGCGGCGTCCAAAGAAAATAACTGGGATCTGAACTACGGCGAAATCGCCAAGATCTTCCGCGCCGGCTGCATCATTCGTGCGCAGTTCCTGCAGAAGATCACCGATGCCTACGCAGAAAATGCCGACATCGCCAACCTGCTGCTGGCGCCTTACTTCAAGCAAATCGCCGACGAATACCAGCAGGCGCTGCGTGATGTGGTTTCCTATGCGGTACAAAACGGTATCCCGACGCCAACCTTCTCCGCTGCCATCGCCTACTATGACAGCTACCGTTCTGCGGTGCTGCCGGCGAACCTGATCCAGGCGCAGCGCGACTACTTCGGTGCGCACACTTACAAGCGCACCGATAAAGAAGGCGTGTTCCACACCGAATGGCTGAGCTGAGTTTCCAGCGGTCATAAGGTTTAAAAACAAAACGTTCTTCCGCCTGGAAGAACGTTTTTGCATCTTCTCCAGCATCTCCCTCATCGCGTCATTTGTCACACGGCAACGCGCAATTTTTTGATTTTCATGCCTGTTAATTGTCTGAGAAATATATGACTTTTGAAAATAAACCGTTAGCCTCTTCACGCGGCGATGACTTTTCCCTGATTGGCGTCGTACTCCAGTTATGGCAGGGTAAAAAGACGATAATTATTTCGATCATAGTGACATTGATTCTGGGTGGCATTTATTTGGCGGTTGCCAAACAGCAATGGACCTCGGAAGCGGTGGTGAGTCGTCCGACGGCCGGCCAGCTGGCCAACTACAATACTGCGCAAAATATTATTTTCACCTCTTCGCCACAGGATAAAACCTCTATTCCGGCGTTGCAGGAACTGCTGTTCAACCGCTTCAATGGAACCATGACTTCCTTGTCGATGTCGTTACAACGTATGAAAACGCCATTGAAACTGAACGTTAATCCTTTGGTCAGCGGCTCCAACGATCCTCTGCGGATCTCCTTTACCGCTACCAGCGCCGCCGAAGCGCAGAAAAAACTGCAGGTCTACATTGATAACGTCAACCGCGTGGTGGTGAACGGTGCCAAAGATGACATTAAAAGCACGCTGGTGGTGAAGAAAAAGGAATTAAACGAAACGCTTGCCGCACAGTTGGGCGTGGCCGAAGAGAAAAAGAATCAGCGCTTGAAAGTGCTGCGCGAAGCCGTGAAAGTCGCGACGGCGGCCAAGATCCAGGAGCCGAAGGTCCAGATGTCGGAAGACCTGTCCGATGACAGCCTGTTCCTGGCTGGGCGCACCGGCGCTGAATTCGTTGCTGGCCAACGAAAGTACGCGTCCTCTGGCGCTGGATCGTGAGTACTATGAAACCCAGCGTGCGTTGATTGCACTGAACAATTATGAAGGAAAACCTGGACGGGTTGAGCGCCTACCGCTATATCCAGCGTCCCGATCTGCCCGAGTTTGCGTGACAGTCCGAAACGCGCGCTGACCATTTTGCTGGCGCTGATTGTCGGCCTGATCGTCGGCTCGGCGATTGTCATTTTGCGCAATGCGGTGAAAGATCTGAAGAGAACGTCGTAACGATCGGATTATGTTGATTAAAACCCGGCGCTGCCGGGTTTTTTTTGGCCCAAATTCGGTTATTTGGCGTGACGCTCGCGCAGACGGCCGATCACCGTACTGAGATCCAGCTGCTGATCCTGCAGCAATACCAGCAGATGGTAAATCAGATCTGACGCTTCGTTGGTCAGCTCGGCACGATCGTTGACCGTTGCGGCCAGTGCGGTTTCCACGCCTTCTTCGCCGACTTTTTGCGCGATGCGCTTGGTGCCGCTGGCGTACAGGCTGGCGGTGTAGGAACTGCTCGGATCGGCATGCTTGCGCTCTGCCAGCAACTGCTCCAACTGATACAGGAAGCCCCAGTCGCTGTTCGCCGGGTGGAAGCAACTGCTGTTGCCAAGGTGACAGGTCGGGCCGATCGGCCTGGCCAGAATCAGTAGCGTATCGTTATCGCAGTCCGGCGTGATGCTGACCACATTGAGGACGTTGCCGGAACTTTCGCCCTTGGTCCACAGGCGCTGTTTGCTGCGCGAGAAAAAGGTCACTTTGCCGCTTTGCTCGGTCGCTGCCAGCGCCTCCTGGTTCATATAACCCAGCATCAGCACTTCACCGGAAACGGCATGCTGGACGATCGCCGGCATCAGCTGGCCGGTTTTTTGCCAATCGAGCCGGTTTTTTTGTTGTTCTGTTAACACACGCGAATCTCCACGCCTTGATCGGCCAGGAACCGTTTCAGTTCGCCGATATTGATAATTTGCTTATGGAACACCGATGCGGCCAGGGCGCCGTCAACGTTGGCGTCACGGAAGGCCTGCAGGAAGTGTTCCATGGTGCCGGCGCCGCCCGAAGCGATCAGCGGCACGTTGCACACCTCGCGCACGCGCTGCAGCTGTTGCAGATCGTAGCCGTTACGCACCCCGTCCTGATTCATCATGTTCAGCACGATCTCGCCGGCACCGCGTTTTTGCACTTCTTTCACCCAGTCCAGCGTTTCCCATTGGGTAACGCGGGTGCGGCTTTCGTCGCCGGTATACTGATTGACGTGATACTTGCCGCTTTCGCTGTCATACCAGGTATCAATGCCGATCACGATGCACTGCACGCCAAAACGATCCGCCAGGCGACCGATCAGGCTGGGATCCGCCAATGCCGGTGAGTTGATCGAAATCTTGTCTGCGCCGAAAGACAGTATCTGGCTGGCGTCATCGACGCTTTTGATGCCGCCGGCGACACAGAAGGGAATATCGATCACTTCCGCCACGCGTGATACCCAGCTTTTATCCACCACGCGGCCGTCGCTTGAGGCGGTGATATCATAAAACACCAGCTCGTCGGCACCTTCTTTGCGCATAACGCTGCGCCAGCGGCACGATGTCGCCAATGATTTCGTGGTTGCGAAACTGCACGCCTTTCACCACCTGTCCGTCCTTCACGTCCAGGCAGGGTATTATCCGTTTTGCCAGCATGCGATCGCCTCCTCAACGCTAAATTTACCTTCCAGCAGGGCGCGCCCCACGATAACGCCTTCTACGCCGCTGCCGCGCAGCGCCGCAATATCATCCAGCCCGCCAATGCCACCGGACGCCTGAAAGGCGATCTGCGGATAACGCTGGCAGATTTCCCGGTATAGCGCCACGTTGGAACCGGCCAGGGTACCGTCGCGTGAAATATCGGTACAAAGAACGTGTTTCAGACCATAGGGCAGAAACTGTTCAACCACCTGTTCCAACTGGGCGTCGGAATTTTCCTGCCAGCCGCTGATGGCTACCTGCTTTGCTGCCTTCGGCATTGATGCGTACGTCCAGTGCCAGTACCAACGCGTCGGCGCCATAGCGCTCAAACCAGCTCTGCACCAGCGCCGGCTGTTTGACGGCGGTAGAGCCAATCACCACCCGGCTGGCGCCGGCCTCTAACAGCGCCTCAACGTCCTGTTGGCTGCGAATACCGCCGCCTACCTGCACCGGCACGTTCACCCCGGCCAGCAGTTTACGCAATAGCGGGATCTGGCGTGCCGTCGGGTCTTTGGCGCCGGTCAGATCCACCAGATGCAGCACCTGTGCGCCTTGCTGCTGATAATCCTGCAGCCGCAACAGCGGATCGCTGCCGTAGTCGCGTTGTTGGCCGTAATCACCCTGATGCAGGCGCACCACGTTGCCATCGATCAAATCCAAAGCGGGAATAATCATGCTGCCTACATCTCCAGAAAGTTTTTCAGCAGTTGCGCGCCGGCCGTACCAGAACGTTCTGGATGAAACTGCACGCCGAAGAAATTGTCTTTTTGCACGGCGGCGGTGAACCGGCTCGCCGTAGTTGGCCTGGGCGATGGTGCTTGGGCATATTGGCATCGCATAACCGTGGACAAAATAAAAAGTAGGTACCGTCGTCGATACCGCGGAACAGATGGTTGCCTGCCTGGGCCGATACCTGATTCCAGCCCATGTGCGGCAACGGCAGGCCAACGTCGCTCATCTGTTGTACCGGCGTGTCGATGATGCCGAGCGTTTTGATGCCGCCATTCTCATCGCTGCCGCTGGCCAACAGCTGCATGCCGAGACAAATGCCCAACACCGGCTGGGTGCAGGCCTTGATCAGCTCGATAAGTTCGCGCTGCTCCAGCTGTTCCATCGCCGCCTGCCGCGGTGCCGACACCTGGCAGGAACAGTTTGTCGGCGCGCCAGCACGATCTCGGGGATCGCGGCCTGACCGTCGGCTGGTAACCCAGGCGTTGCACCGCGTAGGTCACCGATGACAGATTGGCGCAGCCAGTATCAAGAATCACCACGTTCATCACAGCACTCCTTTCGAGCTCGGCAGGGTATTACCCTCAACGCGAATCGCCTGGCGCAGCGTGCGGCCGAACACCTTGAACAGGCTTTCTACTACCCGGTGGTGATCGTTTTTGCCCTTGGTCTTTAGGTGCAGCGTGCAGCCCATGGTATAGGACAGTGAACGGAAGAAATGTTCAACCATTTCGGTGCTCAGATCGCCAACCGCGCTGATAGTTGAATTCCGCTTTATATTCGAGGTGCGGCCGGCCGGAAATGTCCATCGCGCAGCGCGCCAGGCATTCATCCATCGGTAACACGAAGCCGAAGCGCGCAATGCCGCGTTTGTCACCCAGCGCTTTATTCAGCGCTTCACCCAGCGCCAGCGCGGTGTCTTCCACCCGTGTGGTGATCGTCGATGTACAGATCGCCGTTGACCTGGATATCCATACGGAAGCCGCCGTGGGTGGCGATCTGATCCAGCATGTGATCAAAAAAGCCGACGCCGGTTTTTATCTTGCTGCCGCCTTCACGATCCAGCCAGACGTTGACGTCAATCTGCGTTTCCTTGGTGACGCGATTTACGTGGGCATGGCGATCGCCGCTGGGTCAACTGACGAGCGATCTCCTTCCAGCCGAGGGTTTCACGCTGATACAGCAAGCCCTGAATGCCCATATTGGCCGCCAGTTGCACGTCGGTCTGGCGATCGCCGATCACGTAGCTGTTGGCCACGTTGATCACGCCCGGTTCCAGATAATGTTTTACCAGCGCGGTTTTTGGCTTGCGGCAGTCGCAGTTGTCTGCCGGCAGGTGTGGGCAGATCAGGATATCCTCGAACTGAATCCCTTGCGACGACAGGATCTGCATCATCAGATTGTGCGGCGCATCGAAGGTATCCTGTGGGAAACTGGCGCTGCCGAGCCCGTCCTGATTGGTGATCATCACCAGGCTATAGCCTGCGGCCTGCAATGCCAGCAGGGAAGGGATAACGTCTGGCTCCAGCGCCAGCTTGTCCAGGCGATCAACCTGGAAATCTTCGGGGGGTTCAGCAATCAGCGTGCCGTCACGGTCAATAAAGAGAAATTTCTGGCTCACATTGGCTCCTGGCGAGTCTCGGTTGCTCCGGGCAGGGTCTTGAGTGCGTCAATAACGCGCTGACATTCGTCGCGGGTGCCTATAGTGGATACGCAGGCAACCGGACAGCCCAGGCTGTTTATTTTGGTCTCTCAAGATAATGCCCTGATCCCATAAGGTTTTAAATACATTACTTGAGGCGCTAAAGCGTACCAGCAGATAATTGCTGTCGCTGGCAAATACCTGTTCGACACAGGCGCAGTCAGCCAATGCCTGCTGCAGCCAACTGCGGTTGGCGGCAATCTCGCCAACCCGTTGGCGCATCACGCGCAGCCCTTCAACGCTCAACGCCTGTGCGGCGATATCGGCCACCGGAGTGGAGAGCGGATACGGGGCGATCACCTTCAGCAACAGTGCGATCAACGGTGGATTGGCCAGGGTAAAACCGCAGCGCAGACCCGCCAGCGCGAACGCTTTCGACAGGGTGCGCAGGATAGCCAGGTGTGGATAGTCGTTCAGCCAGCCGACCACGCTGGCCTGCGGGCAAAACTCGATGTAGGCCTCGTCAATCGCGACAATCGCCTTGCCTTTGGTCATCTCCAGCAGCGCGCGCAAGTCGTTCGGATCGATCAGGTTGCCGGTCGGGTTGTTTGGGCTGCAGACATACACCAGCTTGACGTGATCCAGGCTGTCGGCAATCGCCGGCAGATCGAGCTGCCAGTCGTCTTTCGCCGCTACCGTGCGGCGCTCGACGCCGAAGGTTTCGGCACTGACGGCGTACATGCCGTAGGTTGGCGGGCAAAACAGAATGGCGTCCTGACCCGGCTCGCAGAATGCGCGGATCAGCAGTTCGATGCCTTCGTCCGCGCCACGGCTGACCAGCACCTGCTGTTTCTGCACGCCGGCATATTCGGCATAGCGTTCAATCACCAACGCCGGCTGGCATTCCGGATAGCGATTGAAGGTCTGCGCGGTCAGTTCGAAGGTCGGCGCCAATGGATATTCATTGGCGTTCAGCCATACGTCGCCCTTGCCGCCGAGCCGGCGCGCCGACTGGTAAGGCGTTAACTCACGTACGTTCTGGCGTGCCAGATTGTCTATGCTCATGCTTGCTCCTTCAATGCGGCGACGCGCAGAGTGACGGCATTCTTGTGGGCGATCAGCTGTTCGGCAGCGGCAAGCTGCTCAATGGTGGCGGCCAGGTTGATAAAGCCTTGCGGCGTCAGTTCCTGCACCGTCATGCGCTTTTGGAAATCCGCCAGCCCCAGGCTGGAGCAGGTGGCGGTGTAACCGTAGGTCGGCAGCACGTGATTGGTGCCAGAAGCATAATCACCGGCAGATTCTGGCGACCAGTCGCCGAGGAACACCGAACCGGCGCTGGTGACGGCGTCGACCAGTTCGCGGGCGTTACGGGTCTGAATGATCAGGTGCTCCGGGCCGTACTGGTTGCTGATGCGCAGACATTCCGCCAGATCCTGTGCGACGATCAACCGGCTGCTGGCCAGCGCCTGACGGGCGGTTTCCGCACGCGGCAATGCGGCCAACTGCCGATCGACCTCGTCGGCCACCGCCTGTGCCATGGCGGCATCCGGCGTTAATAAAATCACCTGGGAATCCGGCCCGTGTTCGGCTTGCGACAGCAGATCGGAGGCGACGAACGCCGGGGTGGCGCCGCTATCGGCAATCACCAGCACTTCTGACGGGCCGGCGGGCATATCAATGGCGGCACCGTCGAGACGTTGGCTAACCTGACGTTTGGCTTCGGTGACAAAGGCGTTGCCCGGGCCAAAGATCTTGTCTACCCGTGGCACCGAGTCGGTACCGAATGCCAGCGCTGCGATAGCCTGTGCGCCGCCGACCTGGAATACCTCCTGTATCCCACACAGCTGCGCGGCGTAGAGGATTTCGTCGGCAATCGGCGGTGGCGAGCACAGCACTACGCGGCGGCAACCGGCGATACGCGCCGGAGTTGCCAGCATCAGCACGGTAGAAAACAGCGGCGCAGAACCGCCGGGAATATACAGACCGACCGAGTCAATCGGGCGGGTGACCTGCTGGCAACGCACGCCGGGCATGGTTTCAATGTCCACCGTTGGCAGTCGTTGCGCGTTGTGGAAAGTGTCCACATTGCGTACCGCTACCGCCATCGCCTGTTTGAGATCGTCGCCCAGACGTGCGGCGGCGGCGGCGATCTGCTCGGCGCTGACGCGCAGCGTGCTCACCTCGGTGCGGTCAAATTTGGCGCTGTATTCGCGCAATGCGCGGTCGCCGTTGCTTTTAACGTTATCGAGGATCTCGCGCACCGTGCGGGTAATGCTGTCCGAGGCGGAAATCGCCGGGCGCATCAACAGTTCGCTACGCTGCTCCGCGCTGCATTCGGCCCAGTTCACCAGGGTATTGAAGTTCGACATGGCCTTTACTCCATCATCTTCTCAATCGGCAATACCAGAATCGAACTGGCGCCCAGCGCTTTCAGTTTTTCCATGGTTTCCCAGAACAGGGTTTCGCTGCTGACCATGTGCATCGCGACGCGGTTTTGTGCACCGGCCAAAGGCAGAATGGTTGGGCGTTCGGCACCCGGCAGCAGCGCGACGATTTCGTCCAGCCGCTCGCTTGGCGCGTGCAGCATGATGTATTTGGATTCACGCGCCTGGATCACGCCCTGAATACGCGTCATCAGGCGATCGATCAACTGCTGTTTGGCTTCTGGCATTTCACCGTCGCGCTGAATCAGACAGGCCTTCGAGCGGTAGATCACTTCCACTTCACGCAGGCCGTTGGCTTCCAGCGTTGCACCGGTAGAGACCAGATCGCAGATGGCATCGGCCAGGCCGGCACGGGGAGCAACTTCGACCGAACCGTTCAGCAGGCAGGATTTGAAACGAACGCCCTGTTTGTCGAGGTACTGTTTGAGAATGTGCGGATAAGAGGTGGCGATACGGGCATCTTGCAGGCTTTGCGGACCGGTATACTCGCTGTCGAGTGCGGTGGCCAGTGACAGACGGCAACCGCCAAAGTCCAGGCGGCGCAGGGTGAAGTAACGCGGGTCTTCGCCTTGGGCACGGCGGTTGAGCAGTTCTTCTTCCAGCACGTTTTCACCGATGATGCCCAGATCGACCACGCCGTCCATCACCAGGCCCGGAATATCGTCATCGCGCACCCGCAGAATATCAATCGGCATGTTTTCCGCGAAAGCGATCAGGCGCTGTTGCTGCAGATTGATCTTGATACCGCAACGCGCCAGCAGTTCCTGAGACTCTTCGCTCAGGCGGCCTGATTTCTGCATTGCTATCCGTAAACGTGTTTTGTCCAGCATGGTAACCTCTACTCTCTGTAATTTTATGAATTTGTTATTGAAATTTTTGTTCTGTCTGTCCGGAGCCAAAAAAAAACCCTCGGAAGAAATCTTCCGAGGGCTCTCTCTTGCAATCTGCGCGCCACTGGAAGATTCTAAAACCGTCTCCCAGCACACATCGCCTGAAAGACTAGTCAGGATGATGGTGATGATGGTGGCTGAACTGAATGCGCGTCATGGTAATCTCGTAATAATGATGTCAGGAATAACTCAATTGCTAATTAACCTAAACTATTGAGCGCAGATCGCGCAACCCTTTTTTACTGACATAAATTTAATTCATTGAAACGGGTCTGGTTATTAGCCATACGCCGCTTTATCTCAGAGTTGCGTACGTTGATTGTAACCGAATACCGAGTGGCGTAGCCTTAACGAATCAATCGCTGCGCTGTGCAGGAGAGGAAGAGATGAAAAAAGTCGCCATTGTTGGCCTGGGTTGGCTGGGCATGCCGTTGGCATTGTCACTGATGAGCCGCGGGTTTGAAGTGGTTGGCAGTAAAACCACCCCGGACGGTGTCGAAGCCGCGCGCCTGAGCGGCATCGAATGTTATCAACTGGAACTGACGCCGGAGCTGATCTGCGAACCAGACGATCTGGATGCGCTGTTACAGGTGGATGCGCTGGTGGTGACCTTACCGGCGCGTCGTACCGTCGACGGCAGCGAAAACTACTTTAATGCGGTGCGGATGCTGGTGGACAGCGCGATGGCGTACAACGTGGCGCGCATCATTTTTACCAGCTCGACCTCGGTCTACGGCGACTATTCCGGCACCCTGCGCGAAACATCGCCGATAGCGCCGGTCAGCGCGTCTGGCCGAGTGCTGGCCGACCTGGAGCGCTGGCTGCATGAACTGCCGAATACCTCGGTGGATATTTTGCGTCTGGCCGGGCTGGTCGGTGCCGAACGCCATCCAGGCCGTTTCCTGGCCGGCAAGGTGGACGTGAAGGGCGGATCGCTGGGAGTCAATCTGGTGCATCAGGACGACGTCATCGCCGCCATTCAGTTGCTGTTGCGTTTGCCGAGCGGCGGGCACGTTTACAATTTGTGCGCACCAGGCCATCCCATCAAGCGTGAGTTTTATCCGGCCTTGGCCGAACGGCTGCAGTTGCCGCCACCGCAGTTTGCCGACGAGGCGCCGCAGGAAGGGCGGTTGGTGGACGGCAGTCGCATTTGCAAAGAACTGGGGTTCGAATACCAGTATCCCGATCCGGCGCACATGCCGGTCAGCTGAGCGCCTGGCGGGTGTCGCTTGACCTCGGCGGCAGAGCGCCGTCGGGTTGCCGGATTACATCCGTCCCCCTCAGGGGGACGGATGTAATCGTGGTTTTGCGCCGTGTTCTCCGCTCGACGTGCTGCGTTTACAGCCAGCCGGAGCCTTTCAGTTTGCGGTACAGCAAGGCGCAGCCGACCACGGTAACGCCCAGCGTGACGTGGTAGGCCCAGGGCAGCTTCAGTTCCGGCATATTTTCGAAGTTCATGCCGTACAGGCTGAAAATCACCGTCGGAATAGCCAGAATCGCCCCCCAGCCGGCCAGCCGTTTCACCACCTCGTTCTGCTTGACCGTTACCAGCGCCAGATTGACATGCATGGCGTTGGTCAGCATTTCGCGCATGTCGTCAATGGTGTTCACGACCTGACGCGCATGGTCCTGCACGTCACGCACATAGGCGCGCAAATCCTTCGGGATCACCTCTTCATGCAGGCGGATCAACTGGCTGCAAATTTCGTCCATCGGCAGCGCTGCGTTGCGCAGCGCCAGCAGATGCCGCCGCAGGCTATGGACGCGGGCGATCGCAGCCTGGTCAAAGTCGGACTGGAACATATTGGCTTCGATAGTTTCAATCGCGCTCTCAAAGTGCGTGACGATCTGCCGGTAATTGTCGACGATAAAATCCATAATCGAATACAGTGCGAAGCCCGGCCCGCGGCACAGCTGTTTCGGATTGCCCTCGGCCTTGGCGCGGATCGGCGCATAGCTGCTGGAGGCGCCGTGCCTGACGGTGATCAGGAAGTTTTTACCAACGAAAAAGTGAGTTTCTCCGTATTCAATGGCCTCGCCCTGAATATGCGCGGTTTTCACCACGATAAATAACGAGTCGCCATAGGTTTCGATTTTGGGGCGCTGATGGGCGCACAGCGCGTCTTCGATCGCCAGATCGTGCAGGCCGAACTCTTCCTGGATTTTACGCATGAAGGCGTCTTCCGGCTGCCACAGGCCGAGCCAGACAAAGGCATCCGCTTGCTTCACCACTTCGCTGATATCGTCGATGGTCACATCGCCCAAGCGTTTTCCGGCCTTATAGGCCACGCTGTTTACCACCATGTCGGTACTGTTCATTATGCCGCCGGTGAATTATCGATGGTTTTGGTGAGAAAATAGCATTCATGCTCCACCGGATAATCCCGCAGCGTCATTTGTAGCTGATAGCCCAGTTTTTCATAGAACGGTCGTGCCTGAAAACTGAAGGTGTCGAGGCGGCAATAGCGGCAGCCGCGAGCCACGGCGGCCTGCTCGGCGGCGTGCATTATCTGCCGGCCAATGCCGCTACCGCGCTGTGAATCGGCTACCCATAGCCAATCGATGCTCAGCCAGTTGCCCCAGGTCACGGCGGTCAGTCCGGCGATCACCTGGCCGGCGTCATCCTGGGCAAAAACGTTGAGTGGTGTGCGCAGGCTGGTATCGATAAACGGGCGGTTATGCGCCATCAGGCCCTGACGAATGGCTTCACGCGTTTGCTCGTCCAGCGCCGCGGTAATGGTGATTTCCATGTGTTCTCCTTGGTTACTCGTTAACTTAAGCATAGCGTAGCCAAAAGGCAACCGATTGATAAAACACCGAAACGGCGAAGCCATTCAGCTGGGCTACACTGAATGAGCACGTTGTTAACCCAGGAGGATGCATGCCCCGAGTGATATTGATGGCCGGTTTGTTATTGGTTAGCGGTTGGTTGCAAGCCGCGCCGGTGGTAACCCAATTACAGGACAAACTTGAACACCCTTGGTCGCTGGCCTTTTTACCCGGCGAACAGGGGATACTGATTACCGAACGCCCTGGCCGCCTGCGTTTGTGGCAGCAGGACAAGGGACTGTCGCCGCCGATCGCCGGCGTGCCGCAGGTGTATGCGCGAGGACAGGGCGGGCTGCTGGAGGTGTTGTTGTCACCGGACTTCGCCAGCAATCGGCGGGTTTATCTCAGCTTTGCCGAGCGTGGCAGCGATGGCAAGGCTGGCACCGCGGTGGGTTATGGCCGTTTGAGCAACGACAATGCCCGGCTGGACGATTTCCGCGTGATCTTCCGTCAGCAGCCGAAGCTGTCGGTCGGTAACCACTTTGGCGGCAAAATGGTGTTCGACAGGCAGGGACATCTGTTTATTGCCCTGGGGGAAAACAATCAACGACCGACAGCGCAGGATCTGGACAAGCTGCAAGGCAAGATCGTGCGGCTGACCGCCGAGGGCAAGGTGCCAACGGACAACCCGTTTGTCGGCCAGTCGGGCAAGCGGGCCGAGATCTGGTCATACGGTATCCGCAACCCGCAGGGGCTGGCGCTGAACCCGTGGACCGGCGTGGTCTGGGAGCATGAACACGGCCCGCGTGGCGGCGACGAGGTCAATATTCCGCAGGCCGGCAAAAATTACGGCTGGCCGCTTGCTACCCATGGTATCAACTATTCCGGTTCGCCGATCCCTGAAGCCAAGGGGGCGCAGGCCGACGGCACCGAAGTGCCATTGCACCACTGGGAAACCTCTCCGGGGATCAGCGGCATGGCGTTTTATGATGCGTCGCGCTTCCCTGCCTGGCAGCATTCGCTGTTCATCGGCGCGTTGGCGCAAAAAAACTTGATTCGCCTGACGTTGGTCGGTGACAAGATCGTGGCGGAAGAGCGGCTGCTGAGCGATCGCGACGAACGTATTCGTGAGGTTCGTACCGGGCCGGACGGGTATCTGTATCTGCTGACCGATGACAGCGACGGCAAGCTGTTGCGGGTGGGGGCCTCCTGACGCCTCGCCGGGAGGCGTCAGGGCACATCAGGTCATGGCGGACATCACGCCGCTGCGGTAAGCCGGTCGGGCGCACAATTGCTGATACCAGCGTTCCATATGCGGACGTGGGCGGCGGGCGATCGGCATTTCAAACCAGGCATAGATAAAGCTGCCGAGCGGAATGTCGCCGATGCCGAGCTGGTCGCCGGACAGGTACGCCTGCTGGGAAAGGGTGTGTTCAACGATATCGAGGCACTTTTCCACCTCGGCGATGGCCGCTTCGATTTTCAGCATATCGCGCTGGTCGGGTGGGGTGCGCACCATGCCCCAGAACACCGGGCGAAACGGGGTGACGATGGTTGCGGTCGCCCAATCCATCCATTTTTCGGCCGCGGCGCGCTGCTGCAGATCCTGCGGGTAGAACGGCGCCTGGCCGTATTTGGCCGCCAGGTAGCGTACGATGGTGTTGGATTCCCACAGTACAAAGTCATCGTCCTGCAATAGCGGCACCAGGCCGTTTGGGTTCAGCGCCCGATAGGCGGCCTCGTCCACCTTGCCATAGGCACCGCCGGCATTGATATGGCGATAACTCAACTCCAGTTCTGCGGCGCACCAGAGTACTTTTCTGACGTTGTTCGAATTTTCACGGCCCCAGATGGTCAGCATAAAACGCCTCTTCGGTTGATTGACGGATTAGCCTTAATTCCTACGCTACAATCCGTAATTTGTCACTGTCGGATGCGTTTTTTGCCTTTCTTCAGCGTTCCCAGCGGCACACTTCCCAGCCGTTCTGCAGCGCCAGCGCATGTAAATCGGCATCCGGGTTGATTACCGTTGCGCTGTCGACATAGTCCAGCATCGGCCGATCGTTGATCGAGTCGCTGTAACCGTGAATGTAGGCGAATTGCCGTTGTGTCTGCTGTTCCAGCCACTGTTGCAGACGGATCACCTTGCCTTGCTGATAGGTCATGGTGCCATAGGTATTGCCGGTATAGCGGCCTGCGGCGATTTCGACGCCGATGGCCAGCGCGCCGTCGGCGCCCAGCCGCTCGGCAATCGGCGCCACCAGATGCTCGCCGGTGGCCGAAACCACCAGAATGCAATCGCCACGTTCACGGTGCCATTGCAGGCGCTCGCGTGCGGCGGGGTAGACGCGCGGCAGAATATCTCGGCGGATGTAGCGCTCCACCCAGCCGGCAACGGTCGGCACGCTGCAACCGGCCAGCGGTGCCAGCGTCGCTCGCATGTAGGCTTCCATCGACAAGGTGCCTTGATAGTAATGCTGCATCAACTGCTGTTCTTGCGTGGCCAGCTCCGCCGGCGCGAACCCCTGAGACACCAGCCAGCGGATCCATAAGCTGGCGCTGTCGTCGTCAATCAGGGTTTCATCCAGGTCGAACAGGGCTAAATCCATCGGTGCTTCTCCGGCAGGGGTATTTCGCGCTTAAGGATAGCGAACAAGGGGGATCGCCAGCCAGCCACGGCGGCGAAATTGCGCTGAGCATAAGAAACACCGATGACGTTTTTGCGACGGTTGGATGAATGTTTGTCTACCGTAGGCTATTCCTCCAGCGCCTGCTGCAGATCGGCGATCAGATCGTCGGCGTCCTCGATGCCCACCGACAGGCGCAGCAACTGTGGCGTAATGCCGGATTTCAGCCGCTGTTCCAGCGGGATTGAAGCGTGGGTCATGCTGAACGGCTGGCCGATCAGGCTTTCCACACCGCCCCAGGCTTTCGGCCAGCGTGAACAGCGACAGGCGGCCAATCACCCGACGCGCATAGGCGTCATCCCCCTTCAGGCGCAGTGAGATCATACCGCCAAACTGTTGCATTTGCCGCGCCGCCAGCGCGTGTTGCGGATGGCTGGTCAGGCCGGGATAGTAGACGTTTTCCACCTGTGGTCGGCCCTCCAGCCACTGGGCGATACGCAGCGCACTGTTGCTGTGGCGTTCCATGCGCAGCGCCAGGGTACGGATACCGCGCAGGGTCAGGAAACTGCTGAATGGATCGAGGATGCCGCCCCACCGCATTGTGCAAAAAGCCAAGCTGTTGCGCCAATTCGGGGTTGTCGCCGACCACCGCGACGCCGGCCACCACGTCGGAATGACCGTTCAGATATTTGGTGGCGGAATGCAGCACCACGTCGAACCCATACTCCAGTGGGCGCTGAAGCGCCGGCGAGGCGAAGGTATTATCCACTACGCCGATCAGTCGATGCTTTTTGGCGATCGCGGCGATGGCTGCCAGATCCGCCAGCTTCAGCAGCGGATTGGTCGGGGTTTCCACCCAGATCATTTTGGTATCGGGCTCGATCGCCTGTTCCAGCGCGGCGCTGTCGCCCGGGGCGACATAGGTCACCCGTAGCCCGGCGCTACGGCTGCGCACCTTCTCTAACAGGCGGTAGGTACCGCCATACAAATCGTCTACCGCCACCAGATGGCTGCCTTGATCGAGCAGTTCCAGTACCGTTGCGCAGGCCGCCAGTCCCGAGGCAAATGCATAACCGCGACTGCCGCCCTCCAGTTCGGCAATGGCGTTTTCCAGCGCGCTGCGCGTCGGATTGCCACTGCGTGAATATTCATAACCGGCAGGTTCGCCGGGCGCTGGTTGCGCATAGGTCGAAGTGGCGTAAATTGCCGGCATTACCGCGCCGGTAGCGTCCGGAGTGTAACCTGCATGCACGCTTTTAGTGGCAAATGTGCTCATGATGATTCCTTTTAGGCTAATTTCTGACGCCAGGCGTTCAGTACGTCGGTACGTGTGATAAGACCGAGGAAGCGCTCGCCGTCGAGCACTACCGCGACGTGGCCGTGAGAAAACGTCGCCATCAACTGCCGTTGATCGGCGTCTTTTTGCAGGGTTTGCACCGCGCGCGTCATGGCACGCTCGGCCGGCAGGTTGAAGTGACTGGCGTCGGCCTGCAGCGTATTGAGCAGATCCCATTCGTCAATCAGCCCGACCACGCGGTCGTTGTCCAGAACCGGCAGTTGTGAAATGTCATACAGCCGCATGCGTGCATGTACCACTGCCAGCGTGTCGTCCGGCGCGGCGGCAACCGTCGCACCCTCATCATGGCGATAGGCAATCAGATCGCGCAGGTCACCCTGCGGCGGGCGCTGCAGCAGTCCCTGCTCACGCAGCCAGTAATCGTTATACATTTTTGACAGGTATTTATTGCCGCTGTCGCAGACAAAGGTGACAACGCGTTTTGGCGTGGTCTGCGCACGGCAGTAGCGTAGCGCGGCAGCCAGCAGCGTACCGGTTGACGATCCGGACAGAATGCCTTCCTTGCGCAGTAGCTCGCGGGCGGTGCTGAACGCTTCACGATCGCTGATGCGATAGGCGTTGCGCAGCCGTTCGAAGTCACCGAGCGGTGGCACGAAGTCTTCGCCGATGCCCTCGACCAGCCAACTGCCGGCGTCGCCGATTTGGCCGTTATCAAGATAATCCGCCAGAATCGAGCCGGCCGGATCCGCCAGTACCAGCTCGGTGTCCGGCGAGACGGTGGAAAAATATTGGCTCAGCCCGCCCAGCGTGCCGCCGGAGCCAACGCCGACCACGATAGCGTCAATCTGCTGTTCCATCTGGCGCCACAGCTCCGGCGCGGTGGTCTTGGCATGCGCCGCCGGGTTGGCCGGGTTGTTGAACTGGTCAATATACAGCGCGCCGGGGGTTTCTGCCGCCAGCCGTTGGGCGTAGTCTTGATAATACGCCGGGTGACCCTTGCCGACGTCGGAGCGGGTCAGCAGCACTTCTGCGCCCAGCGCGCGCAGGTGGAAAATTTTCTCGCGGCTCATCTTGTCCGGCACCACCAGCAGCAACCGATAGCCTTTCATCGCCGCGACCAGTGCCAGCCCCAGCCCGGTGTTGCCGGCGGTGGCCTCAATGATGGTGCCGCCGGGGGACAGTTGTCCGTCGCGCTCCGCCTGTTCGATCATCGACAGCGCCACGCGGTCTTTGATCGAACCGCCGGGGTTTTGGTTTTCCAGCTTCACGAACAGGCGGCACGGGCCGGTATCAAACTGTGTCAGTTCCAGCATCGGCGTATTGCCGATGGTGTCGAGTGCGGATGTCGCGATTGCCATGGCTTTCTCCAGAATAATTCGGTTTTAAAACCGTTGTTTGGATGATAGCGCTGCAATTGTGGCTATTGAAAAGAACAAATAACCTGGTTATATGCGGTTTTGGAATATATTAGTCTTGATTTGGGCGTCAAGGCGTATAGCCGTATAGCCGTATGGCGGTTAAAACGTTTGGCTGGCTGTTGGCACGAGTAGAGGCTGTAACGGCAACACAGCGCTGTCCGGTCAATCGGCAGTGGTACTAAAAATGGCTGTTTGGCACGGTTTTTACTCAATTTGTGGCCTAAAGCGTACAGTTATGTAAAAGTCCTGAAAATCACCGCTAAACCCTGCAAAAATAAGATAAATCTAATAAACTCACAGCAAGGGCCGTTTCGGTACATAACTTAAATTAATACGCAATCGCCGGGAGTTGGCGATTGGAATGATGTACCGGGCACTTCTCGCTGGTTGGCTGAAAACGCAACAGGTTTGAAAGTTAACGCTATTTCAATGGTTTGAAAGGACACTCTGGCGACGATATGATGAAAAAAAATTTATCTTCTTCCCTTAAAAAACTGACCTTTAGCGTCGGTATTCTTTGTCTTGCCTTGCCTGCGGTTCAGGCTGCCGCGCCACCGGCTCCGCCACAGGTCGATGCAAAGGCATTTGTATTGATGGACTACAACAGCGGCAAGATCCTGGCGGAAGGCAACCCGGATAGCCGGCTCGATCCAGCCAGTCTGACGAAAATCATGTCCAGCTATGTGATCGGTCAGGCAATCAAGGCCGGCAAGATCAAGCCGACCGATCTGGTTACCGTTGGTAAAGACGCCTGGGCTACCGGCAATCCGGTATTGCGCGGTTCATCGCTGATGTTTATCAAACCGGGCGATCGGGTGCCGGTGATGGAGCTGAACAAAGGTATCGTTATTCAGTCAGGCAACGACGCCAGCATTGCGCTGGCGGACTATGTGGCCGGCAGTCAGGAATCCTTTGTTTCATTGATGAACGGCTATGCCAAGCACCTAGGCCTGCAGAATACGCATTTCCTGACGGTACATGGTCTGGATGCCGAAGGACAATTCAGCACCGCGCGCGACATGGCGCTGCTGAGTCAGGCGCTGATTCGCGACGTGCCGGATGAATACGCGCTGCACAAGGAAAAGGAATTTACCTTCAACAAGATCCGCCAGGTAAACCGCAATCGGCTGCTATGGAGCAGCAATCTGTCGGTTGACGGCATCAAAACTGGCTATACCAGCGGCGCTGGCCACAATCTGGTGGCCTCCGCCACCGATGGCCCGATGCGGCTGATTTCGGTGGTGCTGGGTGCGCCGAGCGATCGCGTGCGTTTTAGCGAGAGCGAAAAGCTGCTGACCTGGGGCTTCCGTTTCTACGAAACCACCACGCCGATCAAGGCAGACAAGCCGTTTATCACCCAGCGGGTGTGGTTTGGCGACGTCGGTGAAGTGCCGTTGGGCGTCGCGAAAGATGCATCGATCACCATTCCGAAAGGGCAGATGAAAAACCTCAAAGCCAGCTATAAGCTCAACAGCGATAGCCTAAAGGCACCGTTGGCCAAGAATCAGGTGGTGGGCACCATCGACTTCCAGCTTGATGGCAAAGTCATCGATCAGCGCCCGCTGGTGGCGATGCAGGAAGTCAAAGAGGGGAACTTCTTCAGCCGGATCTGGGATCGGGTGATGATGACGTTGACCCAGTGGTTCGGCAGTATCTTCGGCTAAACCGGTTAGCGATCGGTTGCAGCCTGTGACGGGGCGCCTTGAACGGCGCCCCGTCTGTTGTGCGGCATCAGCCAATCAGTTGCAGGCCACCACTTTGATCGCCAGCCCGCCTTGCGACGTTTCGCGATATTTGGCGTTCATGTCCTTGCCGGTTTCATACATGGTTTCGATCACCTTATCCAGGCACACGCGCGGCTCGCTGGTACGGCGTAGCGCCATGCGCGCGGCATTGACCGCCTTCACGGCGGAAATCGCGTTACGTTCGATACAGGGCACCTGAACCTGGCCGGCCAGCGGATCGCAGGTCAACCCCAGATGGTGCTCCATGGCGATTTCTGCCGCAATGCACACCTGAGCCGGGCTACCGCCCATCAATTCTGCCAGACCGGCAGCCGCCATCGAACAGGCTACTCCAACTTCGCCCTGACAGCCGACTTCGGCGCCAGAAATGGAGGCGTTCATTTTATACAGTGCGCCTATCACACCCGCGGTCAGGAAGAAGCGGCTGTAGGAATTGGTATTCACCGGTCGGATGAACCGATCGTAATACGCCAGCACCGCCGGAATGATCCCGCAGGCACCGTTGGTCGGCGCGGTAACCACCCGTCCGCCGGCGGCATTTTCTTCGTTCACTGCGAAGGCGAACATATTGATCCAATCCACCACGTTCATCGGATCGATATTGTTTTTGTCGCCGGTGACCAGCATGCGGCGCAACGCGGCGGCGCGGCGCTGTACCTTCATCGGCCCTGGCAGCAGTCCTTCCGTGTTCATACCGCGCTCGATACCGTCACGCATTACCTGCCATACGGCGGCGAAATGGGCGTCGATCTGGTCTTTGCTGCGCAGCGCCAGTTCGTTCTGCATCACCAGCCCGGACAGTGACAGGCCGGTGTCCTTACAGTGTTGTTGCAGATCGCGTGCGCTGTGATACGGGTACGGCAGTGGCCGTGCATCGCTGGCAGGCAGGCCAAAATGCGCTTCATCAACGATAAAACCACCGCCGATCGAATAATAGGTTTGGCTGTGCAGCAACTGTTCCTCGGCGAACGCACGGATGCGCATGCCGTTTTCATGCAGCGGCAGATTGTCGTGGTGGAAATTCATGCTGCTGGCCAAGGGGAAATCCACCTGATGGCGGCCACCGGCAATCGGCAGACGAGCGGTGACTTCTACGTCACGGATAAAGCCGGGGATGCTGTCAATGTCCACGTCATGCGGCAGGTTGCCCGCCAGCCCCATGATAATCGCAATGTCGGTATGGTGGCCCTTGCCAGTCAGCGACAGCGACCCATAGACATCCACCACGATATGACGGGTTTGCTCGAGTAGCCCGCCGTCAATCAAATCGTCGACAAACTGTTTGCCGGCTTTCATCGGACCGACGGTGTGGGAACTGGATGGACCAATGCCAATTTTGAAAATATCGAAAACGCTAACCATGGTCTCGCCTCCTTATAATGAATAAAGGCGTCAATCAAAAAGGGGAATGGGGTCGTGCAGAAGTGCCGGCGCACGGAGCGCCGGCGGTACGGGATCAACTGAACAGGGTGTACAGGATGGCCGACATGGCGATCAGACCCATCAGCACCACGAAGGCGTTGCTGATATGCCCGCTGTACTTGCGCATGGCAGGCACTTTGCGAATGGCATACATCGGCATCAGGAACAGTAGCATGGCGATAATTGGGCCGCCGAGGGTTTCAATCATGCCCAGAATGCTTGGGTTCAGCGTTGCCACGATCCAGGTGGTTACCAGCATGAAGATGGCGGTGATGCGGTTCAGCTTGTTGGTGCTGATGGTTTTGCCGCGGCTCTTCAGGGATTTATGCACCATACCGTTAAAGCCTTCACGGGCGCCAAGGTAGTGACCCAGGAACGATTTGGTGATGGCAACGAAGGCGATTACCGGCGCGATGTATTCAATCATCGGGTTATGGAAGTGGTTTGCCAGGTAAGACAGAATCGAAATGTTCTGTGCCTTGGCTTCCGCCAGGTTGGCCGGTGACAGGCTCAGCACGCAGCTGAACACGAAGAACATCACGGTCAGTACCATCATGATGTGTGCGTAAGCCAAAATGCGTGAACATTTCTTCTCGGCGTCCGCGCCGTATTCTTCGCGTTTTGCCACAGCAAAGGCGGAGATGATTGGCGAGTGGTTGAACGAGAACACCATCACCGGAATCGCCAGCCACAGCGTCATGATCAGGCCGTGGCCCAGACCGGCACCGCTGCCAGACAGTGACACGTTTTCGAAGATGGCGCCGGTCCAGTTAGGGATCAGATACAGCGCCAGCAGCATCAGTACCGCGACAAACGGGAATACCAGAATGCTCATGGTTTTAACGATGGCCTGTTCGCCAAAGCGCACGATGGTCATCAGCCCGAGGATCAGGATTAACGACAGAATGGCGCGCGGCGGCGACGTCATGCCCAACTGGTGGGTAATGAAGCTGTCGACGGTATTGGTGATAGCGACGCTGTAAACCAGCAGAATCGGATAGATGGCAAAGAAGTACAGCAGGGTAATCAGCTTACCGGCGCTGATGCCAAAGTGTTCTTCTACCACTTCGGTGATGTCTTCGCCGGGGTTTTTGCCGGACAGTACGAAGCGGCACAGGCCACGGTGGGCGAAGAAAGTCATTGGGAAGGCGATAATCGCCATGATGATCAGTGGAATCAAACCACCGATGCCGGCGTTGATCGGCAGGAATAGCACACCGGCGCCAATTGCCGTGCCGTACAGGCCCAGCATCCACATGGTGTCAGTTTTGCGCCAGGTACTGCTGGAACCCGAAGCCGCAGAGGCAATAGTGCCGGTCTGAGTAGTGTCCATAAATATCTCCGAAGTGAACACGTTAATTTAAAATTAATAAACGTAAGCTTAAAACCCTCGACGTAATAGAACATTGGCGCCGACGGTGAAATCAAATGTGACTGTCGGGGATAAGTACGTCCCCCTGGTTATATATTGTGCTAAGCACCGTTGCCGGTTAACTGGTTGCAAATTTATCTGCCGCAGGCAGGCAGATAAATGCCTTTTATGCCGGAGGATACCTGTCCGCCGATTTTGTTGGCGGCAAGATAACGATTTGCAGCAGAAACAACCGTGATCACGCTCTCAAATGCACAATATGCGCAGGCATAGGCTTTTTTGTGTTTTTTTAGTGCACCTGTTGCGCATTTGTGTAATATTTTGTGCTGAAAGCGCTCTCAGCAGAACCTCTATGTTTATCTGGTTTGTTGAAACTTTGACCAGATAAAAGGCTGCTTTTAGGAATAAGTCGAGCAATATATTTTATGCGGGTGGCGTGATCTAGTTAAAAACTGTCAATAAGCGTTTTTAGTGATGTAGATCACATTTGTTGTTTAAGTGGGGTTTTTGTTAACATATTGATTTAATTCATTTATTTTTGTTTTTTGCTCAGTATTGGTCGTTGCCCTTATTGACTCTCATCGGTATAAATCTGCGCAATCATTCATCATATAAATAACCGTGCCAGATTATTTTTTCAGCAATTTGGTTAATTCAATGTGAATATTTAGATAAGAATCTTCTTGCTCTTTGTCATATAAATAGTGGCCGTTATTACGGCGCCCGCGGATTAATGCATCAGGATTACCAATACGCTAAAAAATGCCGTCGCACTTTGTTGCAATTTATTAACCTGGCGCCGCAGGAAAATCGCGCTACGCGTCGATCGATCGCGCATTAATTGCACAGTATTACGCGGTATTTTCGGTAGGGGAAACCGCCGGGCAGTCCGCCGGCGGTGAATAAATCATCAATAGCGAAGGGCGATACCGTGCTGGTCAAAGAACTCGCTGAATGCATGGTCGGGTTGCCGATCGGTAATGATGCGGTCAAATTGGCTCAGTGGCGCGATACAGGCCGGTTTCACCTTGCCGAACTTACTGTGGTCGGCCACCAGGATGGACTGCTGCGCCATCGCCATGGCGCGGTGTTTCATTTCCAGTTCATCAAAGTTGAAACAGGTTGCCCCCTGTTGCAGGCTGAGGCCAGCGGCGGAGATAAACGCCAGGTTCGGGCAGATATGATCCATCTCGTTGTGTTTGCCGACGCCGCTGAAGATGTAGTTATTGGGTTTGAATTCGCCACCGCACAGGATCACCGTGCACTGTGGTTTGTCCTGCAATGCCAGGAAAGTATTTAAGGAGTGGCAGACGGCAACAAACGGCAGATCGTCGGAGATAGCGTCAATAATTGCCGGGGTGGTGGTACCGCAGTCGAAAAATACCGTGTCGTTTTCGTTGACCAACGGCGCGGCAAGCAACCCGATACGCCGTTTTTCGTTGACCTGTTTGGCTTTTTGGTCGGAGACAAAATAGTGGGTAACGCCGTTGTTGCGTGGATCGGCTACCACATAACCGCCGAGCAGCACCACGGCGGCAGGCTCGGCGCTAAGATCGCGACGGATGGTCATTTCAGAGACGCCCAGTAGTGCAGCGGCTTCTTTTAAATGAATCTTGTCAGCACGCTTTAGCGCCTGGATTAGTCGGTTGATACGCTCTTCGCGCCGCGTTTCCATGTCGTGTTCCCAAAGGTCTAGAAATAAAGAATCATGTTGCAGCTTGCGCGGGCCGCTACACCGAAAAGGTGATAAGCACAAAAATGCGGGGCTGCGTATAGAACGCATTACCCCGCATGTTATTCGCCCGGTTAACGGTGGCGCAGTCAACCGTCAGAATCAGTAACTGCCGGCAGCGGCCTCGGCACCGGAAACGATTGCGACGCCGGAGCTGGTACCAATACGCGTGGCGCCTGCGGCGATCATCTTCTCGGCGGTGGCACGGTCGCGCACCGCGCCAGACGCCTTCACGCCCATTTCACTGCCGACGGTTTCACGCATCAGCTTGACGTGCTCTTCGCGTGCGCCGCCGGTGCTGAAACCGGTGGAGGTTTTCACGAAGGCGACCTCAAGTTCGCGGCACATTTCACACACTTGTACGATTTGCGCGTCGCTGAGCAGACAGGTTTCCAATATTACCTTCAACGGGATCGCGGCGCAAACCTCGCGCACTGCGGCGATGTCGGCTTTTACCCGATCGTTGAGGCCGCTTTTCAGCCAACCGACGTTGATCACCATATCGATTTCCTGCGCCCCGGCAGCGATGGCCGCTTTGGCCTCGAACGCCCTTGGCCACCGTCAGACCCGCACCCAGTGGGAAACCAATCACCGAACAAACTTTGACCTCGCTTTCCTGCAGCAGGTGTGCCGCCAGCGGAACGTAGCCGGAGTTAACACAGACCGCATAAAAATTGTGCTGTTGTGCTTCTTCGCACAGTTTGGCGATTTGCGCTTCACTGGCGTCCATCGCCAGCAGGGTGTGATCGATATAGCGAGCGTAGTCAATGTTTTCAATAGTCATTGCGATTCCTTAATCAGAGTCAGCCAGATAAACGTGAGTAATGTGAGAATTATAACATCTGTCACGGTGCAAATATAGATTGTTTTAGCGTGTAACCGGTGATTCATAGTTGCGATCGATGTCACACATATAACAATCACGCGTTGATAATGTTATTTAATTAACATCATATGACTAAAAAAACAACGGGGACACAACGATGGATATTGCAGTAATCGGTTCGAACATGGTGGATTTAATCAGCTATATCGACCAGATGCCAAAGGCCGGAGAAACGCTGGAGGCAGCGGAATTTGAGCTGGGTTGCGGTGGTAAGGGGGCCAACCAGGCGGTAGCGGCCGCCAGGATGGGGGCCGATGTGATGATGGTGACACGGGTAGGGGACGATCTGTTTGCCGATAACACGCTGCGTAACCTGCAACGGGCCGGTATTGATACGCGTTTTGTGAAGAAAGTGCCGGGCGTCAGCAGTGGCGTTGCGCCGATATTTGTCGATCGTTCAACCTCGCAAAACCGTATCTTGATCGTCAAAGGGGCTAATAATCACCTGTTGCCGGCAGATATCGACCAGGCCGCCGATGCCCTGCAACAGTGTCGATTGATCATTTTGCAACTCGAGATTCCACTGGAGACGGTGTATGCGGCGATTGATTTTGCACGGCGACATCACATCAAGGTGATCCTTAATCCAGCCCCCGCAGCGCGCGAGCTGGATATTCGCTACGCCTGCCAATGCGAATTCTTTATCCCCAATGAAACCGAGCTGGAAATTCTTACCGGCATGCCGGTCGACAACGATGACAATATTCGCCGCGCCGGCCAGAGCCTGCTGGATCAAGGCTTGCGCAACCTGATTGTTACTCTTGGACAACGCGGCGCACTGTGGATGACTGACAACAGCTGTGAGCATGTTGCGTCGCTGCCAGTGAGGGCGCTGGATACCAGCGGCGCCGGCGACGCATTTATCGGCTGCTTCGCGCAGCATTATATTCGTCAAAACGATGTCCTGAGCGCCATGCAGCAGGCGGTTGCCTATGCCGCCTATAGCGTCACCGGCAAGGGCACGCAGCGTTCTTATCCTGATGCTGCGCAGTTCCATGACTTTATCTCCACCAGACAACAAGGAGTATAAAATGCGCCAGACCATCGAGCAGCAAGCAGACGGTTATCTGAACAGGACGCCGCTGTTTCAATTTATCCTGTTGTCCTGTCTGTTCCCGTTGTGGGGCTGTGCCGCCAGCCTGAACGACATTCTGATAACCCAGTTCAAGAGCGTGTTTGCGCTGAGCGATTTCGCCAGCGCGCTGGTACAGAGCGCGTTCTATGGTGGTTATTTTCTGATTGCCATTCCGGCATCGCTGGTGATTAAAAACAGCAGTTACAAAGCGGCAATTCTGATCGGCCTGACGCTGTATATCGTCGGTTGCATGCTGTTTTATCCCGCTTCGCATATGGCGACCTATACCATGTTTCTGGCGGCGATTTTCGCCATTGCCATTGGCTTGAGCTTTTTGGAAACCGCTGCCAACACCTACAGTTCGATGATTGGTCACCGCGATTACGCAACGCTGCGGTTGAACGTCAGCCAGACGTTTTATCCGGTGGGGGCGCTAATGGGCATCGTGCTGGGAAAATATCTGGTATTTCAGGAAGGGGACAGCCTGGAAGCGCAGATGGCCGGCATGTCGCCGGATCAGGTTCATCAGTTCCGTCTGTCGATGCTGGAACATACGCTGGAACCGTACAAATACCTGATTATGGTGCTGGTGGTGGTGATGCTGCTGTTCCTGCTGACCCGTTATCCACGCTGCAAGCCGCAAGATGAGCAGGGTGAGCAGGCCGCGGCGCCGGCATTGGGGGAAACGCTGAAATACCTGGCGGGCAACGCGCGGTTCCGTAAAGGCATTGCCGCACAGTTTTTATATGTCGGCATGCAGGTGGCGGTGTGGTCGTTCACCATCCGTTTGGCGTTGAACCTCGGGGCGGCCAACGAACGTGATGCGTCCAACTTTATGATTTACAGCTTTATCTGCTTCTTTATCGGCAAGTTTATTGCCAACTTCCTGATGACCCGCTTCAAAGCCGAAAAAGTGCTGATTGTCTACGCGCTGCTGGGCCTGGTTACGCTGGCCTATGTAGCGCTGGTGCCGAACTTTACCGCCGTTTACGCAGCGGTGTTTGTTAGCGTGCTGTTCGGCCCCTGCTGGGCGACCATTTATGCCGGTACCCTGGCAACGGTAGAAAACAAATATACCGAAGTGGCCGGGGCGATCATCGTCATGTCGATTGTCGGCGCGGCGTTTGTTCCGGCATTGCAGGGTTATGTTTCCGACCGTCTTGGTTCGATGCAACAGGCGTTTGTGGTCTCGCTACTGTGTTTTGCCTATGTCGGGTTCTATTTTTTGGCGGAGCTTCGCCATCAAAAACGTCAGACTGCGCACAGAATGGCTACCGATCAATCATAAGGAGAATGCGGATGAAAGCGAAAATACATTTATTTCCTGAGTTGTTCGGTCCTGCACCGCGTGAGGTATACCGCTGTGCATCATTCTGCGTAACGGCGTTTCGCTATCCCAGCGGCATTGCCGGTTTAACGTTGGCGAATAGCCGCGGCCATCTGACGGTGCTGCCGTACTACGGGCAGATGATCTGGGACGCGCAGTTCGACGGCCATGATTTAAAAATGGAGAATATGTTTAGCCAGCCGCGGCCAGGCGACAACATTGTAGATACTTATGGTTGCTTTGCCTTCCATTCGGGACTGTTGAGCAACGGCTGCCCGTCGCCGGAGGACTGTCATTCGCTGCATGGCGAAATGCCGTGCGCGACCATGGACGCAGCCTGGCTGGAGGTGGAGGGCGATCGGCTGGCGATAGGCGGCAGCGTAGAATATGTCAAAGGATTCGGCCACCGTTATCGAGCGCAGCCGGCGGTGAGGTTGACGGCGTGCAGCGCGCAGTTCGATATTGAAATGCAGGTCACCAATCTGGCCGGTGTGCCAATGCCGCTACAATATATGTGTCATATGAATTATGCCTATGTGGCGGGCGCGACGTTTCGACAGAATTTGCCCGGTTCAGCGCTGCAACTGCGTGAAAGCATCCCGGCGCACGTTAAGCCGACGCCGTCATGGTTGGCGTTTACTCAACGTCTGGCCGAGCGTGGTCAAGGGGTCTGCGAATTGAGCGAGCCGCAGCATTACGATCCGGAAATCGTCTTTTTTGCCGATCGACTGTCGCAGTATGTCGACCAGGCCGAGTTCTTCATGCTCGCGCCGCAGGGGCACCGGTTCGTGACACGCTTTTCCACCGCGCAGTTCAATTATGCCACGCGCTGGATTTTGCATAATGCGGATCAGAAGGTTGCCGCGTTTGTTTTACCGGCAACCTGTCGGCCTGAGGGGTATCTGGCGGCTGAACGCGCCGGGAGCTTGCTGATGCTTGCCGCTGGCGAAAGCCGGACGTTTTGTGTGACCACCGGGGTCGTTTAAATAACGGGGCGGTAACGCCCCGCAGGTGATTACTCTTTTACCCAGCCTTTGCGGATCGGGAAGGCAAACAGGAAGCGATACAGCCGTTCCAGTTTGGCGGCAATCAGATCGCCAAACAGATTCCATACCAGTTGCGCGAACAGACAACCAACCATGCCCAGCAACAACCCGCCCACCATATCCAGCGGCCAGTGTACGCCAAGATAGACGCGTGACCAGGCAATGCCTGCCGCGACAACCATCAACATGATGCCGGACCACATGCGGTGCCAGCACAAAAATGCAATGGCAAAGGTGAAAATCGCAGTGCCGTGATCGCTGGGGAAGGAGCTGTCAGGAGCATGTTGCAGGAAGGTATAACCGATGCCGGCAACGAATGGCCGTTCGTGCGGTAGCAGCATGCCGATGGAGGCTGAGGCCAACAGGGAAAAACCGAGAGCAATTGTCGTCTTCGCCACTACCGCACGTTGTGAAACCAGCGCGTTTTTTGGCCCCCATAACCACAGTCCGACAATCAGCAGCGGGACGATGGCGATCAGATCGCGTGCCAGGAAGGTGGCGAGATCGATCGTCCATTCTGGCGAGGCCGGGGTCGCGTTAATCCAGGCGAAAAGAAGATAATTCAACTGCTCCATTATAGTTACCTCGTCTTGCGGCTTAAGTAGCCGCTAACCCACCAATAAACAGCCAGTTGGCTGAACCAAACCCACCAACCTGCCCACAGGTTATGGGAAAAGAAATGTGCGCCGCGCATCACCTGGCCAAAGCCCATCAGCATGCCGAGCGTGAGGCCGCCAAACCACCAGGTATAAGCGATGCGCGGCCGCAGCGGATAAAACAGAAAAAACACCGCCATCAGCGCAAATCCGCTGGAGGCATGCCACCCGGGAAGCAGCGTCCCGGCCCCGGGTGGGGCGGTACCGCGCCCAGCAGGGGATAGGACATCGCCTGACCGCCGTATTCCAGCAGGTCCCATGGGCAGGAGTGCGCGCTGCTGGCCTTCAGGACGCCGACCACCAAGGGGCCGATACCCAGCAGCAGCATGCAGAACGCCAAACGCGCATGCCGCTGGTAGATCGCCCACAGCAAGCTGGCCGCTGCCGCGCCGATAACGCTTATTTTCAGCAGTCGATGATTGATTAAATCGAGCCAAAAATTGTTTTGCCAGGGAAAATGCCCGCTGGCAGCGTCATACCAGTAATTGCTGATCGCCCAGTCCAGTTGCTCGTTGCGTGAAAGCCACATCAACAGCAAACCACTGACCAACAAACCAAAAACCTGCCAACGGTAAAAGGATGTCGGCAAAGAGTAAATGGCAGATGTCTTAATATGTGGTGTTGTTGAGGTTTGATTTAACAAAGGTTGTGCCAGTTTTTGTCGCTTCACAGGGGCGCTCGCGAGATAACAGGGATACGCCGACTGTAATAATTCTGTCTTAAGAAAACCTTAATACGGAATTTTGCGTTATTTATCCGTTTTTTATGCTGTATTTTATTTTTATGTTGGTTGTTAAGTTTATAGATATCTATATGTAAAGAAGATTAAACCGTTGGCATGTGGCAAGGGAGTGTATTAACGTATGCTCGGATTTTAGGAAAATCATAGGGAAAGTTAATGAAAAAGATCTCTTTGCTGGTTGCCGGCATGCTGATGGCAACCACCGCCGGTGCGGCGACCTCTGCGACCGACAACGACCCCCTCAGCCAACAGCCGCTGGAAAAGGTAGCGCCTTATCCGCAGGCAGAGAAGGGCATGACGCGACAGGTCATTTACCTGCCGAAGCAGGACCATGAAGAAAACTTTAAAGTGGAACTGCTGATTGGCAAGACGCTGGAAGTGGACTGCAACCGCCATATGATGGGCGGCAAACTGGAAAGCAAGACGCTGTCCGGCTGGGGTTACGATTATCTGGTGCTGGATAAACTGTCTGCGCCAGCCTCTACCATGATGGCCTGTCCAGACGGTAGCAAGCACCGGCAGTTTGTGGCGGCAAATCTGGGGGATGCCGCAATGCAGCGCTATAACAGCCGCCTGCCGATCGTGGTCTATGTGCCGCAGGACGTGGAGGTGAAATACCGCGTGTGGCAAGCCGCTGAAACCGTTAACAGCGCGGTGAAGAAGTAATTATCCGCCGTTGTAGCCGCTTACTGATGTTCGCGGCATTCAACTGCCAATGCAATGCCCCGGTGACGGCGACCTCACCGGGGCATTGCGTTTATGGCGTGACGATATTAAACCAGAAGTCGAACTTATCCATATAGCCCAACAGTTCGTTTAGCTTTTGGCTATCGCCGGTGATTTTTACATCCCCTTTGTCTTGCTCTTCTTTCAGCGTCTGTTCTTTCAGAACGATACGGTTCAAGGCGTCACGGGAAAGCGTCATCGTCGCATCGGCGTCTTTGGCGTAGCCGCCGATCGGCAATGTTATCAGCGAGCCGTGACTTATACAGCCCATCCTTGATGACGGTTTACTCTGAGGCCAAGGGAAGGCTACAATGGCATCGTACATGTATAAATAAACAGGTATCTTGCTATGACGTTGATCCTCAAGGGTGAAAAGATTGAACGTGATCGATTTACTGGCGCCAAAATTGAACATGCCATTTTCCACAACTGTAATTTTTCCGGCGTTGATCTGACTGGCAGTGAGTTTATCGGCTGTCAGTTTTACGATCGTGAGAGTCAACAAGGCTGTAGTTTCAGTCGGGCACAGCTTAAGGATGCCAGTTTTAAACATTGCGATTTATCCATGGCAGACTTCAGAAACGCCAACGCATTGGGCATCGAAATCCGTGAATGCCGGGCACAGGGCGCAGATTTTCGCGGCGTCAGTTTTATGAACATGATCACTTCGCGTAGCTGGTTTTGCATCGCCTACATCATAAAAAGCAATCTGAGCTATGCTAACTTTTCGAAAGTGGTGCTAGAGAAGTGCGAATTGTGGGAAAACCGCTGGAATGGCGCTCAAATTCAGGGGGCGAGTTTCAGTGGTTCGGATCTCTCCGGCGGAGAATTTGCTTCATTTGACTGGCGTTCCGCCAATTTTACCCATTGCGACCTGAGCAATTCGGAGTTAGGAGAGCTTGACGTACGCAATATCGATCTACAAGGCGTTAAGCTGGACAGCTACCAGGCGTCGCAACTGATGGAACGCCTGGGCATCATTGTTTTAGGCTAGCATTGCCTTGTGTGGTCCTACTCGGGGCGAAAGGAAATATAACGCCGCCAATAATGGCGGCTTTTTGATTTTTGCTTATTCGCTTGGCCGCTCAGACAGTGCGAAGCGGATCGCAGCTTCCCTGAACCACGGGCTAATCTCTTTCTTACTTGCCAGTCGCACGTTACGAAAAAACGTCTGGGCGGTTTGTTTGACGCCGCCGAAACCGCCGATATTCCATATGATTTAGAGCGGCACGCGCCGGTTGCTCAACGGACGATCGTGGCTGGCCTTGTTAAGATGGGAATTCGATGTCTTGATGATTTTGATTACACTAACTTTTTGATAATTTTTATAAAGTTATATGTATAGGGAAAGGGTATTTCATCAATAGGAAATATGAGATAACTCTTAACAGTACATGATGTATTTTATTGGAGGCGATGATATTAAATTGATAAGAGATGAACTTAATTATTTATCATCTTATACAGTTTGTGGCATTGATGCTATGGGGTTTTTTTCGGCTTCATACGCAATAATCTCATGTCATCGCTAAAGGTAATACATTTAATTTTAATCAGTAGTTGTCATATTTCTACAAAGGAGTGAGTGATATGTCATTCGTAAAAACTAAAGATGGCGTTAATATTTACTTTAAAGACTGGGGGGCGAAACAGGCGCAGCCTATTGTTTTCCATCATGGTTGGCCATTAAGCGCTGATGATTGGGATAATCAGATGCTGTTTTTCCTGGCAGAGGGTTTTCGCGTAATTGCTATCGATCGCCGTGGCCATGGCCGTTCAGATCAGGTTAGCGAAGGGCACGATATGGATCACTACGCGGCTGATGCTTGCGCGGTGGTTGAAAGCCTTGATCTGCATAACGCCATCCATGTTGGCCATTCAACCGGCGGCGGTCAGGTTGCTCGCTATGTGGCTAAATATGGTCAACCGCAGGGCAGAGTAGCCAAAGCGGTGCTGATAAGCTCCGTACCGCCGTTGATGGTGAAAACCGAGAATAACCCTGGTGGCACGCCCATCGAGGTGTTTGACGGCTTCCGCAAGGCACTTGCCGCCAATCGCTCTCAATTCTATCTCGATGTCGCCAGTGGTCCATTCTATGGCTTTAACCGACAGGGGGCTGAAGTTTCCCAAGGAACCATTCAAAACTGGTGGCGCCAGGGGATGACCGGCAGCGCTAAAGCGCACTATGAAGGGATCAAGGCGTTTTCAGAAACCGATCAGACCGAAGATCTCAAAGCGATTACCGTACCGGTGCTGGTGATGCAGGGCGATGACGATCAGGTTGTTCCCTACCAAAATGCCGCCATTTTGCAGGATAAGTTGTTGGCCAATAGCGAACTGAAAATTTATCCGGGATTACCTCATGGTATGCACACTTCGCACGCGGATGTGATTAACGCCGATCTGCTTGCCTTTATTCGTTCTTAAGCTGCTCTAGCCGTTGGGGCGTTATCCCCAGCGGCCATACCATGGCGTTAATGGCTGTCGCCATTGGGCGGTTGTAAGGATATTATAGCTCTGTGCTATAAGGTTATTTTTTTCAGGCAACAAAAAAACCGATTTCCTCACAGCAATAATAAAATCAATAACTTATTGTTATATCAATAAGTTGTTATGACGGTGTGGGGTGAGGAAATACGGGGATTGCCAAGCTATGCCGCCACTTTGTCGCCACTTGGCATAGTCGCTAGCGGGTTGAACTGCAGGGCTGTTTCGAGGTGTTCCGGCGCAAGGTGAGCGTAGCGCATTGTCATCTTGATATCATGGTGGCCGAGGATGCGTTGCAACACCAGAATGTTACCGCCAGACATCATAAAGTGTGCCGCAAAGGTATGGCGCAATACGTGGGTAAGCTGGCCTTTGGGCAACTGAATGCTGGTGTTTTCGACCGCCGCCATAAAGCGGAAATAGCACTCGCTGAACAGCCGGCCATCACCCCGTGTTGTTAATTTTTCATACAGTGCTTTGCTAATAGGCACGCTGCGGTTCTTTTTACCTTTGGTACGGATGAACGTGATCTTATGCGGTGTTATCTGTGACCGGGTGAGGTTTTCCGCTTCTCGCCAACGTGCGCCGGTGCTAAGACACACCTCGACCACAAGCGGTAAATCAGAATCGCCTCTGCTGCAGGCTGCTAACAGATCTATGATTTGTGCATGGGTAAGCCACGCCATTTCCTTTTCCGCAACAGTGAACTTGCGCATGTTCTCTAACGGATTGGGTTGGCTCCATTCACCTAGCCGGGCCAACTCGCTGAACATGCCGCTTAGGTAGCTTTGTTCAAGATTGACGGTGACAGGTTCTGCGCCGTTCTTCCACTTCTCGGAAAAGTAGATTTCACCAGACAAACGCTTATCACGATAATGCGCGAAGTCTTTTGCGGTGAAGGTAGTAGCAGGGGGATCGCATAGGGCTTCAATCACAAGGCATAGTTTTTTGTAGGTACGTTCGCCAGCAGTGAGGGATTGGCCGTGCAGGTTATACCAAAGTTTGGCGATCTCGCTGAGTTTACGGCGATCAATTGCCTCGCCTAACCACGGTTTATTGTCTACTTGCTCCATAGTGAAGCGTTCAAACGCCAAAGCTTCACCTTTGGTTGCGAACTGTTTACGTACCCTGCGGCCTTCGCGGCCAGCAGGGTAGCACTCACATAACCACTTACCGGATGATTGTTTCCGAACTGCCACTATAGTTCTCCGTAATTTGATTTGGACTATAGTTAACTGTATATAAAAACAGTAATCAATGTTTGGTTGATGAAGAACAAACATTGTGGCAACGATATAAAAAAGTAATAGCTTTGCGCTAGTGAGGAGTTTCCCTCCTGAGCATTGTGATAACTGCCCTCCCTTCTGTAGCAGAGGTTGTTGCAGCCTCTGCCTCTGCCTCTGCCTCAGCTTCTGCCTCAGCTTCTGCCTCAGCTTCTGCGATTGCCTCAGCTTCTGCCATTGCCTCAGCTTCTGCCATTGCCTCAGCTTCTGCTATTGCCTCAGCTTCTGCTATTGCCTCAGCTTCTGCCATTGCAATTGCTTCCTGGTCCTCTTCTTCTGCTTCAAGAATAGACGACTCCATAACTTGCAATATCTCGACTGAATGGCGGAAATATTCTTTAACATTAGAGAATGATGCACTTGGATTATTACCATGCGCAAATGTATTTCTAGCTGTGTTTAAAGACTTAAGTGAGTCAATTAGCCTGTTTTTTTCATCATGGGCGTTTATTTTTGTTTTAAATTTATCTCTCCATCTTATATCGAAGGATTTTAGCCCGCTCATAATGTTTTCATAACTAGGGTTCATTGAGCTTTTTCTGAATTTTTCATCAATGAAATTTTGAACTTGAAGGCTGTGCGATTCGAATTTATGATCGCAAATTATTGTTTTGAATGAATACTCAATGGTTCCGCAGGATTTAATTATTGAGTATCTTACTAAGTATGGTACAGGATTGGCAGTGCTCCCCATTCCTTCAATGAGGTGCTCTATTTTTATTAGTTCAGCCCAGCAATTATTTATGCTTTCTTTAGCATCCACATTACTGATATTGCAGTCCATACAACTCCTCCAAAATCATAGAGATTCTTCCATGAATATTGTCTATTTGCATTGTTCCTGCGGTGACATGATTTTTGAATTTATTGTTAAGTAATAAATTAAAGCGTTTTTTCTCAAGATCGCTTGTTGGTATTGTGTACCCATCCTTGCCGTTATGCCTCAAAGCTATCGCAGTTGCAACATACACGGCATCGAATACTGTTGGGTAAAATCTGCGACGGATTTTAGGTGGAGAACTTTGAACAACGTTGAAAAATGCATCCGCACCAATATTTGTATGAATGAAGTCAATGGTCTTGGTGAATTGATCTTTGAAGTAATTAATTTTGTTAGTAGTGTTATTGTCCTTATATCCCATGAATTCATTAAGCAGTTTTTTTAAAGATATGTTGCCACTTTCATGATTGCGAACTTTATCTGTATCCAGTGCAAGTCCTCTCAGCACGAACTCCATATCCCTCATTCTAGGGTCTGGAGCTATAGTGCCAAAAAGAGAGCGCCAGTTTTTATAATTATTCAAGTCGATTAAACATGAATTGAATTCCCCTTGATAAACACAGTTTCTAATTTCCTGAGCCATAAGGGAACGCCCGCCCGTATTGATTCTTTCGAAAATCTGGTACAGGCTTGTGTCATCTTCAGAAGGAGTGTTTTGTTCAAAAATTATTGCATGAATGGTTGTGCTTCTTATTTTTTTCTGTTCTGCTGGTGTTAGTTCACTAAAGGCTTTATTTCTCCATTGGCTATTAATTTTTGTGCTATTTGATAGACGGAATACTTTATTATCTTTTGACCATATGCCTTTTACGTAGTCATATACAGTCATTATTCTCTGATAACCATCGATTATTAATTTGTTACTCTCTGCGGTGTTTGCCAAAAACACACTTGGGACAGGGAGGCCAAGTAATAACGAATCAATGAAGCGGCTAGCTTCGACTTTATCCCACACATAATTTCTTTGAAGTTCTGGTTTTAAAAGTTCGTTCTCATCATACATTGTTATCAATTCACGGAAAGATAAATCAGCCCCCCACGAATTAATGTTGTAAAGATCATCGTTTGAGTAAGTGTCATCCTGTTCATCACTTAAATTTTCAATGATGTCATCATTGACGGCGGTATTATCTAGCATGTTATCTCCATTTTATTTTTTGGTTATTACTACTACAACTTTTGCTAAAAATTTTATTTCTTCTAACAAACATTCGAAATTACTTTCTTTTGATGAAACTAAAATCCTATTCCCTGGAATTCTAGTTATATCTTTTAAATAAAAAGAGCCATCAATATTAATAATCCATTTTCCATCGGTAATTGACTCTCCAGCTTCATCTAATATGTAGCTAGTGTTTTCTTCGTCTAAGCAGAATAGTTTTTTATATTTGTTTGGTAATATCGCTTTGTCGAAAAAATATTTATTCGATTCAAACAATTTCCCGGCTATTATTTTTTTTCTCGGGACGTCAATGATATCAGATTCTATGTCATTTCTGTTTGTCCCCGTACCTGTCACAAGCCATTGCAAAGAGAATCCTGTTTCAAGTGCACATTGAATAACCCATTCGGCGGGGAACGAGTCGCGCATATACCGGTTAGCCAATGTACCTTTACTTACGCCCAATTGGTCACAAAGTGCCTGTCGTGTGGTGAAACCATAAGCTTCAACCATACGTTCAATCGCACCACGCCCGCCTTTTTCTAAATCCATAAGATCACACCAGGTGTACTTTTCTAATTGACGTAAACATGCGGTGATCATATAGTTCCGTTGTCTACAAAACGTGAACCACCACAACTTATTACTTCTAACCACTACTTAAAAAGGAATGTTGCCCCATGCGACCTAACATTTCAATCACTCTCATCACACCTCACGTCACTATAGAGCGCTACAGCGAACTAACTGGTTTGGCTGAGGATACGATCAATGACATGTTGGCCGATGGACGTTTACCCCGTCATCGCCTGCGTAAAGACAAAAAGCGAGAAAAAGTCATGATCAATATCGCGCAGTTGACAGTTGACGCTCTCTCAAATTGTGACATTGCCGCGGCATAGTTCGATTTTGCGATAGGGGGAGGGAAACCACTATGTTTGATTACCAAACGTCTAAACACTCACGCCTTAGCAGCGCATGCCGTCGGTTTGCACAAGCACACAATTTAGCAGAGCTTGCACCGATGCTTAATGTCTCGGCGCAGGTGCTGCGCAATAAGCTTAACCCGGAGCAGCCGCACGAGCTGACGCTTTCCCAACTGGTTACGCTCACTGCGATTACTGACGACGCAGCAATCCTTGATGGACTGTTAGCGCAACTTAATTGCCTGCCAGCAGTACCAACCAACGAGGTAAAGCCCAATAGCTTGCCGACTCACACGTTAAACGCCACTGCGGCGATCGGCGCTATCGCCGGCGAAACCGCATCCACTGCTCCTATGACGCAATCCCGTAAAAACGCCATTCTCGACCGTGCCAACCAGGCAATTCGTGATCTGTCGCTGATCGTTGTATCGGTAGAAGCGCGTTTCCAATCTACGCCAGTGCTGACCGCTGCTGTTGACGTGTTCAACACCTGCGCTCCTGCGTTCGGCATGAGCTGAGGTAACTACATGAAAGCTTTTGCGCAATACCTGAAACGACAATCACCGGCCCCGCAGTTGGCCGACTTTGGCCACGGTTGGATTGAGTTGCCGAACGGCCAGCGCTGGCAACCAAGCGCCAGCCGAGTGGTGTTTTTAGGGGGTTCCGTTGCACCAGGTAAACAGGCCAAGCGCCGCCCCTGGTGGTTCCGTTTGATGGGGTTAAGGGGGCCAAATGGCAAATAACAGCTATTGGCTGGCCAAGATCCGCGCCCAGGTCTGCCCGGAGCATTCAGAGGCCGCAGATTTCTGGAACGCCTTAACACCGGAATGGCGCGGTGTAGTGATCCACGCGGCGGCGTTGGAAGGAAAGGAAGTGTTAAAAGCCAGCTTGTGTAACTGCCTTTGGCGCGAGCTGTTCGAACGTTTAACTCCGCAGGCAATCATGCAAATCCGTGCCGGCATTCAGAAGGCCCGAAACGTTTTCGGCGGGTTTGGTTCTTTGCGTGAGTCGGATTTTCAACGAAAGGGAACACGCCGAAATATAAAGCCGCGTCACCCTATTGATAAGCAAGTGGAGATGGTGGCAGCGCCGCACATTCTCAGAATTATAGAGCAACAAACTAGCCTGCAAAGCCAGGCCGAGGAACGGTAAAGATGAAAACCATCACAGTTGAGAAGCATGGGCTATTGGCTGATTTTGTCACCTGGGGCGTAGCGCCAAATTATGCCCGTTTCTTCCTGGGAAAGTGTCATGAGGCCAACGGTCAGATTGCATTGGAGCCATTTGTTTTTAATGACTCAATGCATTTGACCAACCCACACCAGTGGTTTGCGGCCAATACTGCATTTTGGTGCCGCGCTTACCGCGAAGCTGAAAGCAGCAAAGAACAGGCTGAAACGTTGGCCTCCATTCGCGCCATTTTCTTTGTGGCTGGCATGTTGGGCCAGGGGAGCATTACCGCGTTAATCCTCCAGTGGTGGCAGGCAACGTTTGAGTTACATGGACTGCCGGCCCCTAATATTGCCGTCGCTGTAAAATCGCAATCTAACCGCATTCACTAACCCCCAACTGACCAAAATTCTCACGGCTTCCACCTGGTAGCCGGGGGATTCTTTTTGCCTAAATCGGAGAAAACACCATGCCAACTATCGGCCAAGACATTAGCAACCGAGCCGCCCGCGCCTCCCTTAAACATGCTCTCGACCTGGCGCGCCGTGAAGCCCAGGCAGATGCCGCCGTGAAGTTTTCCGGTCACTTAGACCGTATGGCCACCGCGATGGTCAATGGCCACCGGCTTTCGAGTATTCGCCTGGAGAATGACGACACCACAATCACCTGGTTGGCCAAAAATCCGTTAACGGGTAAATCAGTGGCCATGACGCCGGCACAGCGCCAGATTGATGCCGCTTACCCGGAGTTGTCTGCGGGTTTGCATCTGCCCAAATTCGCTAGGGTAGAAGCCCACGCGGAGGGGGTAAGCAGCGGCGACCTGGCCGATCCATTCCGGCCACGTTATGCCGTCGATTTGCAGTTGTTGGACGCCGACGGAAAGCCGGCAAAAAACACCCCGATTTACCCAGCGGTGCCGCTACCGTTGCCGATGGCGGGCCAGGATTCGGGCATGTTCCAGTTTCCGCCAGTGGGAACGCTGGTTGAGGTGGCGTTTACCGATGGGCGGCCCGATAAGCCGTTTATCCGTCAGACGCTGGCCCAGGGCAACACGTTGCCGGACGTGAAGCCAGGCGAGCAACTACAGCAGCAGCGGGGAGGAAGTCTCCCAGCGAGTTACCCAGGCAGGAGATTGGGAGCGGAAAACCGACCAGGCGATCCGTGAAAGTTCCATGACCAGGGAGATCCAGGCCGACGGAAGAAACCCGCACCCTGGTGGCCAGGACTACAACGGTGCAGGCCACGGATAAAACCACGGTGCTGGGCACGTCCACCTTGCTGGCCGGTGCAGTGCAGCATATTGCCGAAGGGGATTACAGCGTAGCGACCCAGGGTAATTTGGTGGCCAGCGTGGGGAAAGATACCACCACAGCGGTGGGCGGCAGCCTGATGGAGAAGATAGGCAAAATCCGTAGCAGTATTGCGGCTGTGCGCCAGGATGTGTGGGTAGGTAGCCAACAAATCAACGTGATGGCGCTGATGCTGGAAACCCTGGAAGTGGTGCAGGAGCTGGCGCAGCAGACCGCCGGCCCATACGCACAGCAACACCGGTGGGCCGCAGAACGCCGCCCATACGCACAGCAACACCGGTGGGCCGCAGAACGCCGCCGCTATCAGCGCAGCCGGCGCGAAGTCTGGCCAGTTGAAAACCAAATACGCGCCAGTGATTGGATAGGGGTGTTAATTGATCGCTAGCGCCGATCGATAACGGGTAATTGATCTACACAACCAATTATCAATTGGGCGCATAACAGTGTAGAAATTAAGCAGCAGTACATAACAACACCAGGGAATACCGGCCCGCCTCGTGCGGGCTTTTTCATGCCTGCCATTTGGCGCGCCTGTGCGCCTTTCTGAGCCGTCAGCCACCCCGGCGGCAATCCCACGCGAACAAATCCGATCACCGCAGCACCGAGCCGCCAGCGCGGCAGAATCGCCACGAAATCAACGTCACACCCACGGAAACGGCACTACACCGCACCCGCCTGCACGATTTGGATCAGGAAATTATTTCAGTTTTGATTTTCTTCTAACCACCCCGTCAGGCCGCGCCGTGACTAGGGCTTTGCGAGTAAACCCAAACTGAAAAGATTGAAAAGAATTTCATGTTTTTTCAGTTTTCGGATTGCCCAGTGTTATGGGTGAAATTTTTAACTAATTGATAAATAAGGAATAGATATAAATTACGTGGATCGCGGGACGTTTGGAACGGATCGCGCGAAAATACCGTCAGAACGTGGCAGGCCAGATGCTGCAAGGGATTGGGGGATAGAAGGTTGTTTTAGTAAAACTGAAAATTTTGTAATATCTTGATATGAAAAAACGCTTACTGAATTACAAAGGAATGATAATGATTGATAGACGTGTAAAAAGAAACCAACACTTTGTCCCTCAGTCTTACCTAAGAAGATTCACAATTAAAGGCGAGCAATCACTTTTATGGAGCTTTGATAAAAAAGTCAAAGGATATTTAAGAAATCCTTCTTCGGTAAATAGAGTTTGTTGTGAGGATTACTATTATTATCAGATAGATGAGCAGGGGGGAGTTAATCATATCTTGTTAGAGGATGCAATTTCAGACATAGAAAGAATTGGTAATGATGGTATAAACGATCTCATTAATATGAGTTCAATGCCTTATGCATATCTTCCAATAGAAAAGATATCTAATATTTCATTTTATATTGCACTAATGCAAACAAGAGGGCCTACTTTTCGAGATGCAGTAAATAATCTATATGGTGATATGGCAGTAAGAGCACTTGAAGCAACTTTCGAAGACAAAGTTTTACCAGAAGCACCAACTGCTTTAAAGGAGTTAATTGATGAAATGGGGTTGCTTAATGTAGTAAAACCATCAATTCTAACTACTGTTAGTTTAATGCATATGATCGAGTCAGCTAAACAAATATCTCATTCGATTTTAAAAAAACAATGGACTCTTCTGATAGCTTGTAATGGTTCTGAGTTTATTACTTCAGACAATCCAGTGATATTCTATTCTGAAAAACATGAGCGTGATGTTGGTCCGGCTCATCATAATGCTATTTACGCTTTTCCCTTTATCTCCAAAGTTATGTTTACGTATTGAGGGAAGGAGTGGCCCTGAGATAGAGATAAAAATAACTAAGTGTAAGAAAGTTGAGCAGATCGGAATTAACAAATTAATATATAATGGAGCAATGAGTAATGTATTCTTATCATCAAAACAAGACTGGCTTGAAGTATATAGCAAGGAAGATAATAGTGCTGGTCTAAAAATTATGTTTGATGGTATTAAGAATAATTTCGATATAATTAAAAATCCATTCAAAAGATAAGTATCATTAGAGTGTTTTTTTGGCTTCACGAGATAACACGAAAAAAATTGCCAACTAAAGGCCCAAATGGCGATCAAGATGATGAGGGGCAATCTGCAAGTAGGTTAGCGTTAGCCCCCAATTGCCGTTTGGAAGCAGGTCAGAAAAGGATGCTAAACCACGGAAAAAGCAAGATGATGCTATCAGAGGAAAGGATTAGTCGTATGCGAGCTGTTTTAATATCTTCCATTTTTACTTACATGATGAATGTCTATCGCCACTTTGTCGCCATCACGTAAACTTATTGGTGGTATTTGGTTGTTTTTTAAGTGTTTTTTCTATGGGCAACAAAAAAACCCGATAATCTTGAACCTAAAAAGGCGGGACTATCGGGCTCCACAAAATGGGGACATCAAAGAAAAGCAGTGGCACTAATTCAGACTGCCCCCCAGGCAAAAAGTTCTGCCTGATGACAAAAATTTCAAAAATATTTTGCGCTAACCCATTTCTTTTTCTTAACTGTCAGCCGAGAATTCCCGGCCACAGCACCACGATCAATGAACCCGCCAAGGTTAACAATACGTTAGCGATAGCGTAGGTACCGGCATAGCCCAGCGCAGGAATGTTACTGCGTGCGGTGTCGCTGATAATTTCCATTGCTGGCGCGCAGGTGCGGGCGCCCATGATGGCACCGAACAGCAGCGCGCGGTTCATACGCAGCACGTAGGCACCGAACAGGAAACAAATCACCACCGGCACCAGGCTGACAATCAGGCCGGAAATCAGCATCTGCCCACCGACGGCGCCCAGGCCGTGGCCAATACCGGCGCCGGCGCTCAGGCCAACCCCGGCCATAAACACCATCAGCCCGAACTCTTTGACCATATTCAACGCGCCCTGCGGGATATAGCCGAAGGTAGGGTGGTTGGCACGCAAAAAGCCCAGCATGATGCCGGACATCAGCAGCCCGGCGGCATTGCCGATGCCGAACGAGAAATTGCTGAACTGAATGGTGATCTGACCAATCAGCAGGCCGATAATGAAGAAGGCGCAGAACGCCAGCAAATCGGTGACCTGGCTGTGAATCGAAATAAAGCCGATTTTTTCTGCCACGCTCTTCACTCGGCGGGCATCGCCGCTCACCTGCAGTACGTCGCCCTTGTTCAGCACGATGCTGTCGTCAATCGGCATTTCAATCTGGCTGCGGATCACGCGGTTGAGGAAGCAGCCGTGATCGGTCAGTTTCAACTGGCTGAGGCGCTTGCCAACCGCATTGCTGTTTTTGACCACGATTTCTTCGGTAACGATGCGCATATCCAGCAGGTCGCGGTCGAACACCTCCTTGCCGTTACGGAAGCTGGGATCCAGCCGCGCATGGGCGTCCGGATAGCCGACCAGTGAAATCTCATCGCCCACTTGCAGTACCGCATCGCCATCCGGGTTCGCCAGGATGCCGTTGCGGCGAATGCGCTCGATATAACACCCGGTCTGGCGATAGATGCCCAGTTCACGCAGATTCTTGCCGTCAGCCCAGGCCACCAACTCCGGCCCGACGCGGTAGGCGCGGATTACTGGCAGATAGACCTTGCGCTGGCTGTCGGTATCCAGGCCGCGTTCACGGGCGATTTGCTGTGCGGAGGTCGGCAAGTCCTGATGTTGCAACTTCGGCAGATAACGCGCGCCAAAAATCAGGCTGACCAGACCGATCAGGTAGGTCAGGGCGTAGCCCAGGCTGAGGTGATCCTGCGCGGAAAGCAGCGCCGGGCCGTTGGTGATGGTATTACGTAATGTATCGCCGGCACCGACCAAAACCGGCGTTGAGGTCATTGACCCGGCGAGCATGCCGGCGGTCAGGCCGATATCCCAATGGAACAGCTTACCGAGACCGATCGCCAGTACCATGGCAGTGCCGACCATCACCAGCGCCAACATCAGATAGTTTTTGCCGTCGCGAAAGAAAATAGAGAAAAAGTTGGGCCCGGCTTCTACTCCGACGCAGAAAATAAACAGCATAAAGCCCAGGCTTAGCGCTTCGGTGTTAATCGCGAAATGTTGTTGGCCGAGCAACAACGAAACCACTAAAACTCCAATGGAGTTACCGAGTTGGACGGAACCCAAGCGAAGTTTACCGAGGCAGAGCCCCAGGGCGAGTACCACGAACAGTAACAGAATGTAGTTACCGTTTAACAAACTAGCGACGTTTATGTTCACGGAGGATAACTTATTGTTTACCAGTAAGTGCTTGATATTGCTGACTATAAAAGATAAATTCAGCCATGGGATATAGGGATAGATTACGATAAAAAACCAATCAGCGAAGATAACGCGATCCCTCGATCGGCGGCGCTTATTCTAGACGCTCTGAGGCAGGACAGCCAGCATAAAGCAGCTATCCTGCACGCCTTTCTACCTTTAACTCTCTTTTAGCCAAGGAAAAAGTCCAGCTGCGCACCGTTTTTTGCGGCTGTGGGTTCCGATTTCTGTGGTCTGGCCGCAGTGGTTGTTTGCAAAGGGAGGTAAACCTATGGCGGGTTATCGCGATTGGCTTGGGGTAATCGGCAGTTTTTTATTGTTTGGCGTGATGTTCTTTTGCCAGCAGAGCGGCATTGCCGATCACCATCAGGGGAAGACCGGTTGTTATTGTTTCTGATCCCCGGCGTTATCGGCAGTTACCTGTCCGGTTCCAAACGTCTGCTGGCGCCATTGCGCGGTGCGTTGTATGCGTTGCCGTTGTGTCTGTTGCTACGCTATTTTTGGCTGGCGCCGCCGCCTTCGTTCTGGCAAGAGCTGGCTTATGGTATCAGCGCGGTGTTTTGGTGCGCATTTGGCGCCATGCTGTTGCTGATGGTACGCACGCTACTGTCGCCATGTCTGCCTTCGCGACGGCATTAAAAAAGGCGCCTCAGGCGCCTTTTTATTGTTCCATAACAACTTATTGGAACAGATTCAGGTTTTCTTTGGCATAGGCTTCAAAGTCGGTGCAGCCGCCAATATGTTGCTGATCAAGGAAAATCTGCGGTACCGTTTCAACCGGTTTACCGACGGTTTTTTCCAGATCGGCCTTGGTGATGCCTTCAGCGTGGATATCAACATAACGGAAGTTGAAATCATCGCGCTCTTCAGTCAGTTTTTCTGCCAGTTCTTTAGCACGGACACAATATGGACAGCCCGGACGCCCGAAGATTACTGCAAACATGAAATACTCCTCGTTTATTCAATCTATTATCGCTGTTGTAACGACATCCCGTCAGTCAAAAAAGACCTCAGCCAACGCATCACTTCAGGTGCAATGGCGCTTACTATGCCCGTTGGGGCCGATAAAAAAAAGCAGGATTTACCTGTTAATCTGATTTACGCCGCCTATTAGTTATCTGGCGCTGTTGTCAGCGCCGGGAATTCACTACACTGTGCGCAGCATGACAGGAGGGAGCAATATGCGTTCATTCGGCGATTTACCACGCCCGGTATTGGCGTTGGAAGGCGTGGGTATGGTGATGCTGGTGCTGGCGTATCTGAGCATTCATGACTATGTTCAGTTGCCGGGCTGGCTGGGGTCGCAAACCGCCGCGGTTGGCATGATTTTCCTTGGCGTGGCGCTGATGATACCGGCTGCCGCGTTTTTGGTCTGGCGTGTGGTTCAGGGGTTCGGCCCGTTGATGCACGGCGGTTTACCGCCAGAAAACGATCGGCGCAAAGCATCGCCGGAAGATAAAAAAGACCGCCCGCCGCACGACTGAGCGTTGTGCCGTCGGGAGTTGCCCGTTTGGGGGTAATACGTTGAAAATTGCCATTCTTTCGCGCGATGGATCGCTGTATTCGTGCAAACGGCTGCGCACAGCGGCGGAGCAGCGTGGGCATACCATTGAGGTGATCGATCCGCTCTCCTGCTATATGAATATCAATCCGGCGGCGCCGACCATCCACTATCGTGGCCGCCAGTTAGATCGTTATGACGCGGTTATTCCACGCATCGGCTCGGCGATCACCTTCTATGGCACCGCGGTGCTACGTCAGTTTGAGCTGCTCGGCAGCTACCCGCTGAACGAGTCGGTCGCCATCACTCGCGCGCGTGACAAACTGCGTTCGCTACAGCTGCTGGCGCGCCAGGGTATCGATCTGCCGATCACCGGTTTTGCCCATTCCCCCGACGATACCGGCGATTTGATCGCACTGGTTGGCGGCGCTCCGCTGGTGGTCAAACTGGTGGAAGGCACGCAGGGCATCGGTGTGGTACTGGCGGAAACGCGTCAGGCGGCGGAAAGCGTGATTGATGCGTTTCGCGGCCTGAACGCGCACATTCTGGTGCAAGAGTACGTTCAAGAAGCGCAGGGGCGGGATATTCGCTGCCTGGTGATCGGTGGGCGCGTGGTGGCGGCGATTGAACGGCGGGCCAAGGCGGGGGAGTTTCGTTCCAATCTGCATCGCGGCGGCACGGCGAGCAAGGTGACCATCACCGCCAAGGAACGGGCGGTAGCGGTGAAAGCGGCGGCAACGCTGGGACTGGATATTGCCGGGGTGGACATTCTGCGCGCCGAACGCGGCCCGTTGGTGATGGAAGTCAATGCCTCGCCGGGGCTGGAAGGGGTGGAAACCACCACCGGTTTGGATATTGCCGGTATGATGATCGACTATATTGAGCGGCGTGGACGTCCGGGCTTCCGGCTTAAATCGGGGGGGTAGTCCACCACCCGACGAGCATTTTTGCCGTTCAGCGCTCGGTACGGCAACAATTTCTCGCCGATAATGATTGCATTAGCGAATTAAGCCGCATTGATCGTGGCATCACGGATGAATATTCCGTAAGCTATGCGCCTTTTCGTATTTATGAACCTTGTGAGGCTGGTACCGTATGGATTCACTCATCGTCCCTGATTTGGCGTTATTACGACGTTGGCTGGATCAACTGGGCATCTCATTTTTTGAATGTGATTCCTGCCAGGCGCTGCACCTGCCGCATATGCAAAACTTCGACGGCGTGTTCGACGCCAAGGTTGACCTGGTCGATGACGTTATCCTGTTTTCCGCGCTGGCGGAGGTCAAACCGACGGCGCTGATCCCGTTGGTGGCCGATCTCAGCCAAATCAACGCCAGTTCGCTGACCATCAAGGCCTTTGTCGACGTTCAGGATGACAACCTGCCGAAACTGATCGTTTGCCAGGCGCTGAGCATTGCGGTCGGCGTGACGCTGGAACAGTTTGCCCACTTTATGCAGCAGGGCGAAGAGCAGATCTCGATGGTGATCCTGGAAGCCAGGGCGAACGATCTGCTGTTTATGGGCGACGAAGAAGACAACAACGCTGGCACCGCCCGCCAGGCAATGCTGCACTGATCCCCGCTGAATACTGACATGCCGTTGCCCAAACGGCATGTCGTCCGCAGTTCCTTCCGCCATAATTTATTCTGCGTTTTACCCACTGTTGCCAGATATTTCTCGTCGTTTATGCCGTTAATGGCGTATCAACATAGAGAAAAATGCATAAAAAATCGATAAAAGGCGTTTTTTACCCTAGCGTATGGTGCGATGCCTGCGCAGCGGTTATGCTGCTGATGCTGCCAAAAGGTCGGTAAATCACCTGGTGGCCATGCAGGCTGTCAAGCAATAAAGCATTAGGTAATCAATTGCATAGGCATGCACTTTCCATTGCAACGATTGCACTCGGGCAAGACAGGTTTTGTATCATTCTGGGATACAAATTCACCCTTTGTTTTGGAGGTAGTTACGGATGGTCACCCAACGTAAAAAGTGGTTGTCGGGCGTTGTTGCCGGTTTATTGATGGCGGCAAGCGTGACCGCGTCGGCAGAAGAAAAAATCCTGCATGTCTATAACTGGTCCGACTATATAGCACCGGACACCCTGGCGAAATTCCACAAGGAAACCGGCATCAAGGTGGTGTACGACGTCTTTGACTCCAACGAAGTGCTGGAAGGCAAACTGATGGCGGGCAGCACCGGTTTTGACCTGGTGGTACCGTCGGCCAGCTTCCTGGAGCGCCAACTGTCCGCCGGTGTGTTCCAGCCGCTGGATAAAAGCAAACTGCCCAACTATAAAAATCTCGATCCTGAATTGCTGAAGCTGGTGGCCAAGCACGATCCAGAGAACAAGTATGCCATCCCTTACCTGTGGGCCACCACCGGCATCGGCTATAACGTCGACAAGGTCAAGGCCGCGCTGGGTAAAGATGCGCCGGTCGACAGCTGGGATCTGGTGCTGAAGCCGGAAAATCTCGAGAAGCTGAAAAGCTGCGGCGTTTCCTTCCTTGATGCGCCCAGTGAAATATTTGCCACCGTGTTGAACTATCTTGGCAAGGATCCCAACAGCAGCGATGCCAAGGATTACACTGGCCCGGCCACCGATCTGCTGCTGAAACTGCGACCGAGCGTGCGTTATTTCCATTCCTCTCAGTATATAAACGATCTGGCCAACGGCGATATCTGCGTGGCGATCGGCTGGGCGGGTGACGTCATGCAGGCGTCCAACCGCGCCAAGGATGCCAAAAACGGCGTTAACGTGGCGTACAGCATTCCAAAGGAGGGCGCGCTGGCGTTCTTTGACGTCTTCGCCATGCCGGCCGACGCCAAAAACAAGGATGAAGCCTACCAGTTCCTTAACTTCCTGATGAAGCCGGAAATCATTGCCGATATCAGCAACCACGTCTATTACGCCAGCGGCAACGCGGCCGCCACGCCGTTGGTGAATGCCGAGGTGCGTGATAACCCGGGCATTTACCCGCCGGCAGAGGTGCGCGCCAAAATGTTCACGCTGAAGGTGCAGGAGCCGAAGCTTGATCGCGTGATCACCCGTGCCTGGACTAAAGTTAAAAGCGGCAAGTAATCATCGCGGCCCCGGATCGTTAATCCTCGACGATCGGCAGGCGGCATTGACCGCCTGCCTTGCCCTTGTTAGTGCCACGGCGATCGCCGTGGTTTTTGAGCTGCCTTAGCACCGGAGAACACCCCGATTGAACGACGCGATCCCCCGTCCTCAAGCCAAAACGCAGAAGGTGTTTACCCCTCTGCTGGAAATTCGCAACCTGACCAAAACCTTCGATGGCCAAAACGCCGTGGAAGACGTCAGCCTGACCATCTACAAAGGCGAGATTTTTGCCCTGCTTGGCCCATCCGGCTGCGGCAAGTCGACGCTGTTGCGCATGCTGGCCGGCTTTGAACAGCCGACCCGAGGGCAGATCATGCTGGATGGGCAGGATCTGGCGCTGGTGCCGCCCTATCAACGCCCGGTCAACATGATGTTTCAGTCTTACGCGCTGTTCCCGCACATGACGGTGGAGCAAAACATCGCCTTCGGTCTGAAACAGGACAAAATGCCACGTGGCGCAATCAATGAACGGGTCGCGGAAATGCTGTCGCTGGTGCATATGCAGGAATACGCCAAGCGTAAGCCGCATCAGCTGTCCGGCGGCCAGCGCCAGCGTGTGGCGTTGGCGCGTAGCCTGGCGAAGCGGCCGAAACTGCTGCTGCTGGATGAACCCATGGGCGCGCTGGATAAAAAGCTGCGCGATCGGATGCAGCTGGAAGTGGTGGATATTCTGGAGCGAGTGGGCGTTACCTGTGTGATGGTTACCCACGATCAGGAAGAAGCAATGACCATGGCAGGACGTATCGCCATCATGAACCGCGGCAAGTTTGTGCAGATCGGCGAACCGGAAGAAATATACGAACACCCGAACAGCCGCTTCAGTGCGGAATTCATCGGTTCGGTCAACGTGTTTGACTGCGTATTACAGGAACGCCAGGACGAAGCGCTGATCCTGCAAAGTCCGGGGTTGCGTCATGCGATCAAGGTCGATCCTGACGCCTCGGTGGTGGACGGCGTACCGATCCAGGTGGCGCTGCGGCCGGAAAAAATCATGTTATGCGACGAAGTGCCGCAAGACGGCTGCAACTTTGCGCTGGGAGAGGTGGTGCATATCGCCTATCTGGGCGATCTGTCTATCTACCATGTAAAGCTGCTCAGCGGTCAGATTATCAGTGCTCAATTGCAGAACGGTCACCGTTTCCGCAAGGGGATGCCGACCTGGGGCGACGAAGTGCGCCTGTGTTGGGAAACTGACAGTTGCGTCGTGTTGACGGTGTAGGCCGTCGGTGAGGATTCCGTTATGACACTGTTTTCTGAAGGTACGCCGCCGCAGCCCGCGATCCGCTCGCCTGGGCCGCTGGAAGCGTTGTTCCGCCGCCTGCGCATGGCCCATGGCCGCAAATTGGTGATCGCGCTGCCTTACCTGTGGCTGATATTGCTGTTTTTACTGCCGTTCCTGATCGTATTTAAAATCAGCCTGGCGGAAATGGCGCGCGCCATTCCACCTTATACCGATCTGGTGAGCTGGGCGGACGGGCAATTGCAGATTGCGCTGAACTTCGCCAATTATCTGCAACTTACCGACGATCCACTGTATATCGAGGCCTATCTGCAATCCTTGCAGATCGCCGCGGTCTCCACGCTATGCTGTCTGGCGATCGGCTATCCGCTGGCCTGGGCGGTGGCGCACAGCAAACCGTCCACGCGCAACATATTGTTGCTGCTGGTGATCCTGCCCTCATGGACCTCGTTTCTGATCCGGGTGTATGCCTGGATGGGGATCCTGAAGAACAACGGCATTTTGAACAATTTCCTGCTGTGGCTCGGGGTTATCGATCAACCGTTGGTGATTCTGCATACCAATCTGGCGGTGTATATCGGCATCGTCTATTCCTACCTGCCATTTATGGTGTTGCCGATCTATACCGCATTGATACGGCTGGATTACTCGCTGGTCGAAGCTTCGCTGGATCTGGGCGCGCGGCCGCTGAAAACCTTCTTCAGCGTGATTGTTCCGCTGACGCGCGGCGGCATTATCGCCGGATCGATGCTGGTGTTTATTCCTGCGGTGGGGGAGTTCGTTATCCCGGAATTGCTCGGCGGGCCGGACAGCATCATGATCGGTCGCGTGCTGTGGCAGGAGTTCTTCAATAACCGCGATTGGCCAGTGGCCTCGGCGGTAGCGATTGTGATGCTGTTGCTGCTGATCCTGCCAATACTCTGGTTCCACAAACACCAGAACAAAGAAATGGGAGGGCAGGGATGAACAACTTGCCGGTAGTGCGTTCGCCATGGCGCCGGGTAATTCTGGCGCTGGGCTTTACCTTCCTGTATGCGCCGATACTGATGCTGGTGATCTATTCGTTCAACAGTTCGAAGCTGGTAACGGTGTGGGCCGGCTGGTCCACCCGCTGGTATAGCGAGCTATTCCATGATTCGGCGATGATCGGTGCGGTGGGACTGAGCCTGACCATTGCCGCCGCCTCGGCAACGGCGGCGGTGATCCTTGGCACTATAGCCGCCGTGGTGATGGTGCGTTTCGGCCGTTTTCGCGGTTCGACCGGCTTCGCCTTTATGCTGACCGCACCGCTGGTGATGCCCGATGTGATCACCGGGTTGTCACTGCTATTGTTGTTTGTGGCGATGGGGCATGCCTTTGGCTGGCCGTCGGAACGTGGCATGTTCACCATCTGGCTGGCGCACGTGACCTTTTGTACCGCCTATGTCTCGGTGGTGATTAGCTCCCGTTTGCGCGAACTGGATCGTTCAATCGAAGAAGCGGCAATGGATCTTGGCGCCACACCGTTGAAAGTGTTCTTTGTGATCACCTTGCCGATGATTGCACCGGCGCTGATTTCTGGCTGGATGCTGGCGTTTACCCTGTCGCTGGACGATCTGGTGATTGCCAGCTTCGTCGCCGGCCCCGGTTCGACCACCTTGCCGATGCTGGTGTTCTCTAGCGTGCGCATGGGGGTAAACCCGGAAATTAACGCCTTGGCGAGTCTGATTCTGCTGGTGGTGGGCGTGATTGGCCTGATCGCCTGGTGGTGGATGGCGCGCTCGGAAAAACAGCGATCGCGCGATTTGCAAAAGGCCGCCCGTAGCTGATTGCCTGTAAACCTGCTATTTTTTGCAATTATATTCTCACAATAAATGATTCACTGACTTTATACGCCGCCGCCTGGCGGCATTTCGTTTCGGAACGCGGATATGTCAGACATGTTGAGAAGCAGGCAGGGAACACTAAAAGCGCAATCTGATGCACCGGTGGCGGTGATGGTCGCCGGCAGCGCTATGGTGGCGATTAAATGCGTCAGCGTGCTATTGCTGCTGGGAGAGCTTGGCGTGTCCGGCACACGGGAGTTTGTCAGTACCAGCGCACAGGCCTGGGATTCCACACTGATCTTTTTGGCGGGGATTTTGATGCTATGCCTGCAAATCTATTGTGGCTTTGCCGTGATGCGTGGCCGCAACCGGGGCCGTTGGGGTTATGTGTTGTGCCAGGCGGTGGTGGTCGGTTATTTGCTGTTGGCGACCATCGGCAATTTTTTACCGGAAGTATTTACCGTTGACGGTGAAACCAACGCTCAAATCCTGCATACCCTGATGCTCGAAAAAATCCCCGACGTGGTGATTTTGGCTCTGTTGTTCCTGCCCGCCGCCAGCCGACGCTATTTCGCCGCCCGTCGCTGAGTGCTAAACTCTGCGCCCTCAATCTGTGCCTGTAGTTAGAAAGATGAAGGTATCTTATGCATTGCGCGTTGTACACGGCGGGCAGCTGTCGTTCCTGCCAGTGGCTGGAAAAGCCTTATTCGCAGCAACTGGCTGACAAACAGCATCACCTGCAAACGCTGCTGGCCGGGCGCCAGGTGGCGCAATGGCTGGCGCCCGCCGCGGGTCAACAGGGCGCTTTTCGTAATAAAGCCAAAATGGTGGTCAGCGGCAGCGTAGAGCGCCCGCTGTTAGGCATGCTGCACCGTGACGGCACGCCGGTGGATTTATGCGCCTGCCCACTGTATCCCGCCAGCTTCGCGCCGATGTTGACGCTACTGAAAACGTTTATCGCTCGCGCCGGTTTGACCCCGTACAACGTTGCTCGTAAACGTGGCGAACTAAAGTATCTGTTATTGACCGAAAGCACGCTGAACGGCGAGGTGATGCTGCGATTTGTCTTGCGCTCGGAAAGCAAATTGACGCAGCTGCGTGCCGCTTTGCCATGGTTGCAGCAACGTTTGCCACAGGCGACGGTGATTTCCGCCAATATTCAGCCGGTGCATATGGCGATCCTGGAAGGCGAGCGGGAAATCCCGCTGACCGAGCGACAGGCGCTGGAAGAGCGGTTTAACCAGGTGCCGCTGTATATTCGCCCGCAAAGTTTCTTCCAAACCAATCCGCAGGTAGCGGCCGATCTGTATGCTACCGCGCGTGACTGGGTGCAGGCGCTGGCTATTGACAGCATGTGGGATCTGTTCTGCGGCGTCGGCGGCTTTGGACTGCACTGCGCCCGCGCGCAAACGCGTCTTACCGGTATTGAAATCAATGCCGAAGCCATTGCCTGCGCGCGGCAATCGGCGGCGGCGCTGGGCTTACGTCAGGTTAATTTCCAGGCATTGGATTCCACCCATTTTGCCACCGCCGAAGGCGAGGTACCGCAGCTGGTACTGGTGAACCCGCCCAGACGCGGTATCGGCCAGGCGCTGTGCGACTATCTGCACCGTATGGCACCGGACTATATTCTGTATTCAAGCTGTAACGCGCAGAGTATGGCAAAAGATCTGGCGATGCTGCCAGACTACCGGATCGAACGCGTGCAGCTGTTCGACATGTTCCCGCATACCGCGCATTATGAAGTGTTGACCCTGCTGGTGCGCGGTTAAGCCGGTGCCAGGCAGGCGGGGCGCAACAATGCGCTGCGCCCCGGAGCGGATTACTGTGGGAACCACTTATCGTTGATGGCCTTATAGGTGCCGTCAGCCTTGATGGCGGCCAGCGCGGCGTTCAGTTTGGCCAGCAATGCCTGATTGTCCGGGCGAACCGCTATGCCCAGCCCGGTGCCGAAGTATTGCGCGTCGGTAATGTGCTCGCCGACCGGCGCCAGGTTCGGGTTGCTCTTCAACCATTCATTGACCACCGCGGTGTCGCCGAACACGCCATCAACCCGGCCGTTCTTCAGCTCCAGAATGGCATTCTGATAGCTGTCGTAGGCGACGGTATTAATTTCGGGATGTTTGTCCTGCATGTATTTCTGATGGGTGGTGCCGTTTTCCATCCCCACTTTTTTGCCTTTCAAATCAGCCAGAGTGGCGTATTTGCCCTTTTGCGCGATGACAATCGCCGAATTGGCATAGTACGGCTGGGTAAAGCTGACCTGCTTGCTGCGCTCTGGCGTGATGTCCATGCCGGAAATGACCGCATCGTATTTTTTGAACTTCAGCGCCGCAATCAGGCTGTCGAACGCCTGGTTGGTAAAGGTGCATTCGGTCTGCATCTGTTTGCACAACGCCTTGGCCAGATCGATATCAAAACCGACGATTTGATTATTGGCATCCAATGATTCAAACGGTGGATAAGTTGCCGAGGAGGCGAAGCGAAGCGTCTCGGCAGCCTGCACGCTGAAGCTCATTGCGGCCAGCACCGCCGCCGCGACTAATAATTTTTTCATGCGAAAACTCCTGTCTGCAAATTTGATTGTCATTATGCGGCCATCGTTTGATTTTTCTGACGAAATGCGACGGGGTGCCGCTGATGGTGCCGTAGATAACCATGCCATTGAGTGAATTAATATGCAATAAAAATGATTAAAAAATTAACACATTGGAGGGCGGCCCTGCGGGACACAGGGCCAGAATACGACGGGATCAGTTTCGGCGTTCAAACGCCAGCGCGCGGCGTTCCACCAGACGCATCAGCAGCGTCAGCAGGCCATTGACGATCAGGTAGACCAGACCAGCGGCGGCGAAAACCATCACGTCGTAGGTGCGTCCGTACATCAACTGGCTGTAGCCCATCACCTCCATCAGCGTAATGGTGTAGGCCAGCGAGGTACTTTTAAACACCAGCACCACCTCGTTGGAATAAGAGGACAGGGCACGTTTAAAGGCAAAGGGCAGCAAGATGCGCAGAGTCTGGCGGCGTGACATGCCGAGTGCTTCGCACGATTGCCATTGGCCGGCCGGGATCGCCCGTACCGCACCGTAGAACAGCTGGGTGGTATAGGCCGCGCTGTTGAGCGCCAGCGCAATCATGGCGCACAGCCACGGTTGCGACAGCAGGCTCCATAACCACGGGTAATCGCGGATGGCCGGGAACTGACCGGGGCCGTAGTAAATCAGGAAAATCTGCACCAATAGCGGCGTACCGGTAAACAGGGTGATATAGATTTTCACCAATGGCGTCAGCACCGGGATTTTCAGCGTCAGGATCACCGTCAGCAGCAGCGACAGGATCAGCGCGACCACCAGTGCGGCCATCGTCAGGGTCAGGCTGGTGTGCAGCCCTTTGGCGATTTCCGGTAAATATTCCAGCATCAGACCGGCCCTCGCTCAAAACGTGTGGTACGCAGCTCGATGCGCTTGATTACGTATTGACTCAACAATGTGACCAGCAGGTAAATCGCTGCGGCAATCACATACCAGGTAAAGGGTTCCTGGGTGCGGGTGGCAATGCTTTTGGTTTGCAGCATCAAATCGTTCACGCTGATCAGCGACACCAGGGCGGTGTCCTTCAGCAGCACCAGCCACTGATTGCCCAGCCCCGGCAGCGCATGACGCCACATCTGCGGCATGATCAAACGGAAGAAAATCGCCGCCTTGCTCAGCCCGAGCGCCTGGCCCGATTCCCATTGCCCCTGCGGCACCGCTTTCAGCGCGCCGCGCAGCGTTTGCGACGCGTAGGCCGAATACAGCAGCGCCAGCGCGATCACCCCACACAGGAACGGGCTGACTTCGAAGTTTTCGATATCAATCTGGATCGGCAGCTCAAACAGGCCCAGATTGAGCGTAAAGCCGTCGGACAAGATCAGCAGCAGTTGCGACGAACCGAAGTAAATAAACAGCACCACCAGAATTTCCGGCAGGCCGCGCAACAGGGTGACCCAGGCGGTGCCCAGCCAACTGACGACATTCCAGCGTGCAGACTCCCAGACGGCAAACAGCATCGCCAGGATAAGGCCAAGCGCCAGCGCACACACCGCAAGGCCGACGGTCATCCCGGCGGCGCTTGCTAAAGGTTGAAATTCATTCATTGGGGTTGATTACTGCTGAAACCATTTTTTATAGATGGTTTCGTAGGTCCCATCCTGCTTGATCTTGTCCAGTGCAGCGTTGAACTTGCCCTGCAGATCGGTGTTTTTCTGGCGAACGGCGATGCCAAGGCCGGTACCGAAGTAGCCCTTATCGGTTACCTTGTCGCCGACGGCGGTCAGTGCGTCATTCTGTTTCAGCCATTCATTGACCACGGCGGTATCGCCGAAGACCGCATCGACGCGACCGTTTTTCAGATCGAGGATCGCGTTCTGGTAGCTATCGTAAGGTACGGTAGTGATTTCCGGGTGCTTGTCAGTCAGGAATTTCTGGTGCGTGGTGCCGTTCTGCACGCCGACCTTTTTGCCCTTCAAGCTGGCGACGTCGGCCACTTTGCCTTTCTGCGCGATGAACAGTGCGGAGTTGTCGTAGTAAGGTTTGGTGAACAGCACCTGTTTTTCACGCTCGGGGGTGATGTCCATGCCGGCCATCACGGCGTCGAAACGCTTGAACTTCAGGCTGGGGATCAGGCTGTCAAACGCCTGATTGGTGAAGGTACAGGTGGCCTGCATCTCTTTACACATCGCATTGGCCAGATCGACGTCAAACCCCTGGATCTTGTTGTCGGCGCCAACGAATTCAAACGGCGGATAAGAGGCTTCGGTAGCGAAACGAATCGTTTCGGCTGCGATAGCGGAAACGCTGATGCCGGCTAAAACGGCGGCAATTATTAGTTTTTTCATCGCAAACTCCCCTAAAAACAGCTGGTGTAATAATTAGTGTGATAAATAGTTGGCAAACTCGGTGGTCTGTGGCTGGGCAAAATGGCTGGCGTCGCCCTGTTCTACCACCCGGCCGTTTTCCATATACACCACGCGGCTGGCGGTCTTGCGCGCCACTTCCACTTCGTGAGTTACGATCACCTGGGTAATGCCGGTGCCGGCCAGTTCGCGAATGATGCTGACGATCTGGGCGGTAATTTCGGGATCCAGCGCGGCGGTGGGCTCGTCGAACAGCAGCACCTGCGGTTCCATCATCAGCGCCCGTGCGATCGCCACGCGCTGTTGCTGGCCACCGGACAGATGCAGCGGGAAGCGATCGGCAAAATCGGTGAGGCGCAGACGCGTCAGCAACTTGTCGGCACGCGCCATCGCCTGCGCCTTGCTCAGACCCAGCACGCGGCAGGGCGCTTCGATCAGGTTTTGTACCACGGTGAGATGCGGCCACAGGTTGTACTGCTGAAACACCATGCCGACGTTCTGCCGCAGTTCGCGAATGGCTTTTTCGCCCAGAGCCTGCTTGAAGTCGAACTGGTTGCCGGCAATCTGCAAATGGCCGGAACGCGGCATTTCCAGCAGGTTAAGCACCCGCAGCAATGAACTTTTGCCGGCGCCGCTTGGACCAAGCAGCACCAGCGTTTCTCCTGCTGGACAATCCAGCGTGATGTTAAACAGCGCCTGATGCGCGCCGTAAAAGCAGTTTATCTCTTTTAGTTGAATGCTCATGCGCCGGAATTGAATAGACATTGATGCCGCGAATGTTAACTTCCACAGAATACTTATGCAATCTTTGTGAGTTAAAATTTATTACTGCGCAGCGGGATAATAAAAGAATAGCACAACATATCGTACTGCACGCCAGATGGCTGGTTTTGTCGCGCACGGTGTGAGATGGCTAGCGAAATTTGTTTGTTCGATTAAAAAAACAGCGGAATCAATGTGGTGAACGGGCTGCCGAACGGGGGGATCGGCAGCCGCGGCGGTAAAATTAACGATTTTCCAGAATCTGGCGCAGGGTGCCGCTGGCGGCATGCGCGGGAACGTTCATATAACGAACGTCATCAACCACCCAGCAGCTGCCTTCACGTACCATCAGCACTTCGTTTTGCCAGCTTTTGGCACTGCCGCCGTCTTTTTGATAGCTCAGTTGCACGCGTAGCGGAATATTCTTGGCGTCGGTATTGGGAATGGTGGAGGAACTGGCCACCTTGGCGCTGGTGGCGCCTTCGGCATTACCGGTCAGCAAATCGCCTGCCGCCGGTTGGCGCCCTGCGTTCTGGTTGGCACTGAGCAGATCCTGATACAGCACTTTGCTCAGGTACGGCTGGAACTGGGCCAGACGATTGGCGTCCGGCAAAGTGAGGCTACCCTGTTCGATGCGCAGATCGTAGAACCTCTGTGCCACCTGGCTTGGGCCGCCTTCGATGCACGCGCCGGTGCGGGTGCCAATATCCTTATAGGCCGGCTCGACGGTGGTACACGCACTTAACGCCAGGGCTAAAGGTAAAACCGCCGCAATCGTTTTTGTTTTCATCTCATTACCTTATGTGATGTTTCTTGAAGATCGACAACTTACAGTTTATACGCAGAAAACTTTACCACCAAAATACCCGACAGGTTTTATCAGATGCTGCACTTTTTGCCTTATCGCTGCGCCGGCTTCTTGATCGGGAATGCCACGAACGGTTTGATTTCCTTTAGCACGAACATGCTTTGCATTTCCTTGATGCCGGGCAGGCGGCGGATCACCGACATGGCGAACTCGGCGTAGGTGTCCAGATCCCTTGCCACCACCTGCAACAGAAAGTCTGCATCGCCGCCGATGCTGTAGCAGGCTACCACGTCGTCCAAATCGCTGACTTGCTGTTCAAACTTCAGCGCTTCGGCTGCGCTGTGACTGTCGATGCTGACGCGTATGAATACCATCACGCCTAGCCCAATCTTGCGGCGGTCGAGCACCGCGCGATACCCCTGGATCACCGCGTCATCTTCCAGTTTGCGCACTTTGCGCCAGCACGGGGAGGCCGACATACCGATTTGATCGGCTAATGTCTGGTTAGTGACGCGCGCATCCTGTTGCAGAGCGTCAAGAATTTTTATCTCTGCCGGTTCCAAGCTGCTTTTATTCATTTTATTTCTCTATGCGGCTGTAAATTGGTTAATCCTACCCAATTTGGCGGGTGTTTCAAGCCATATAGGTCACTTTTACCTCAAGGTGACTGGCATAATAATCCTCGGTCGTTTCCAGGTTGTCGAAGCGAATAGCTATGCAATTTGATTAATTTCTTTAAGGAATAAAAATGAAGTTTGATGCTGCGGTGCACAAGTGCGCCATTATTGTCGATCGGGATCTGGGTGTGGGGCTGTCAATGAATGCGGTGAGCGTGATCGGCATTGGCTTTGGCAAAACGCTGGAAAACCTGGTGGGGTCGGATGTTGCCAGTCAGGACGGGGTCAATTACCCCGGGGTAATTTCGGTACCGTTGCCGATCTTGCGTGCATCGGGAGCCGCGCTGCTGGCGTTGCTGGCCCGTACCGAGCACGATGACGAGATTTATTGCATGCCGTTCAGCGCGTTGGCGCAATCATGCAAAACCTATGACGACTACCGTGCACGGATTGCGGCGGTAGCCAGCGAGCAAATCGAGCTGGTGGCGCTCGGCCTGATCGGGCCGAAAAAGAAAATCAACGCGCTGACCGGCAATCTGCCGCTGTACCGTTAACGTCAGCCAACCGTGGCGCGGCACTTCCGGTGACCTGCGGCAGAACATAATGCTAAACTGGTGGTCAGAGTAAAGCGATTAAGGCATATATCAAGGAGATCACCATGCAGCTTTCCACCACCCCAACTCTGGAAGGATTCACCATTAGCGAATATTGCGGCGTTGTCACCGGCGAAGCGATCCTCGGCGCCAACATCTTCCGTGATTTTTTTGCCGGCGTACGTGACATCGTCGGCGGCCGTTCCGGCGCCTATGAAAAAGAGCTGCGCAAGGCGCGTCAACTGGCATTCCAGGAACTGCAGGAACAGGCGAAGGAACTGGGCGCCAATGCGGTGGTAGGGATTGATATTGATTATGAAACCGTCGGCAAAGACAGCAGTATGCTGATGGTGACGGTCAGCGGCACGGCGGTAAAGGTCGCGCGTTAATCCCGCGAGGCCCGGCATTACGCCGGGCCGCATGACAAACCAGGAGGGCGCGTGAGCAAGTGGTTATGGATTGCCGCTATCGGGGTGCTGGCGGGCTGCCAGGGCCAACCGCAGAATACCATCGTCGACCATGGCGGTTATCGGCTGGAAACCCTTCATCAGGCGCAGGGCGCCGATCAACGTATTCGTTTTCTGGTGATGCATTACACCGCCGAAGATTTTCATTCCTCGCTCAAGACCCTGACTGACGAACACGTCAGCGCCCATTATCTGTTGCCGGCGCGGCCACCGGTGCAGAACGGCAAGCCGTTGGCGTATCAACTGGTGCCCGAACAGATGCGTGCCTGGCATGCCGGTGCCAGCCAATGGCGCGGTCGTAGCGGCCTGAATGACACCTCAATCGGCATCGAAATTGTCAACCGCGGTTATCAGCGTCGGTTGCTGTCACAATCCTGGCAGCCTTACACGCCGCAACAAATTGCACTGTTGACCGAACTCGCCCGCGACATTATTGCCCGCTACGGCATACAACCCGTGGATGTGGTGGGGCACAGCGATATCGCGCCGCAGCGCAAACAGGATCCGGGGCCGCTCTTTCCCTGGCGGCAACTGGCGCAGGCCGGGGTGGGGGCCTGGCCGGATCCGGGCGTGGTGCAGCATTATCTGGCGGGGCGCAAGCCGCAGGCGCCGGTGCCGATGCTGCCACTGCTGGCGAAGCTGGCGCGCTACGGTTATACGGTTGATGCCAAATGGGACGCGCGGCAGCAGCACAACCTGTTGGCGGCATTTCAGATGCATTTCCGGCCCAGCGATTATCGCGGTGAGCCGGATGCGGAAAGTGAGGCGATTATCGATGCCTTATTGCAGAAGTACCCGCCAGCGCGCTGATCACAGACCGTGCAGCTTGCCGTGATTTTTTAACCAGCGGGCGGTGCGGGCTATCCCTTCGTCCAGCGATACGATCGGTCGGTAGTCAAGTTCCTGCTGGGCGCGCGTGGTGTCCAGCGTCAGGTCGAAATTGAGCTTTGCCACGCCGTAGTGGGTCAGCACCGGTTCTTTTTCGCTTTTGCTGCCCAGTTTTTCCATACCACGAGCCATCATGTCGAGCATCGGGTAGGGCACCGAGCGAATGCGACACTTCATGCCCAACTCATCAATCAGCTGCTGCACGACCGTTCGTAACGGACGCGCCTGCTGATTGGTAATGTTGTAGGCGCGCCCGGACGGCGTGTTCTCTTTTTGTGTCGCCAGCCACATGGCATGCACCGCATTTTCCAGATAGGTCATATCCACCAGTGCCGCGCCGCCGCGTGGCAGCAGCAGGTTGCCGTAGTGTTTGATCATATGCAGCAGGCGCGGCAGCATCACCTTATCGTGCGGGCCGAACAGCCCCTGCGGGCGCAGAATGGTGAAGTGGGTCTGCGGATTGGACATCGCCAGTTGCTCAATCACCTGCTCGCCGGCGGCTTTGCTACGGGCAAATTCATTGGCGTAGCGCACCGGGCGGAACTCTTCGGTGACATTGCGATGGTGATGATAATCAAAGTAGATCGCCGGCGAAGAGATATGGATAAACTGGGCGACGCCATACGCTGCCGCCCATTCTCCCAGGCGACGGGTAGCGCGCACGTTGGCCAGTTCGAAGGCTTCTTCGGTACCCCATGGCGAGGTAAAACTGGAACAGTGCCACAGCACGTCCACTTCGGCCAGCATCGCTTTGGCCTGTGAAGACACCAGATTGGTGAGATCGGCTTGAATGAATTCGGCGCCCATTTTCTCCAGCAGGCTGCCCATGGCCTGATTACGACCGGTAGCGCGCACTTTAATGCCCTGACGGCGGAGATATTCAACGGCGTTTCGGCCTAACCCACTGGTTGCGCCGGTGACCAATACCTTCATAACGAACTCTATTCTCACCAAAAATCAGAGGGCTGGGCGCAGTATTCGCGTCCCAGCAAATAAGGTGCCATTCTTTCGTGATTTCGTGCGCTATGCAATCGGAAAGGGCCTATCCACAGCGGCAAACTGTGCGGTTGATCGACAATTGAGCATTGCCTACGGCAAACGGTGGTCGTATTGCTCCGCAAGCTGCGCAATGCGTTTCGCCATGCCGCGGAAAATAAACAGATGCGCCGGCATCATGGCGAACCAGTACAGCAGACCGCTGAAACTGGCCGGGTGCCACCAGGCACGCACGTCCAGCGTACGCCGGTTGCCATGATCCCTGATGCTGAACACCAGACGGCCCAACCCCGGCGCCTTCATGCCAAACAGCAGCGCCATCTGGCGCTCCGGTTTGATGGTGATCACTTTCCAGCCGTCAACCACGTCACCCACCGCCAGCGTTTCCCGTGGCGGTCGGCCGTACACCACGCCGTTACCGATCATGTCGTCCATCCGAGCGCGGATCTGCCACAGGATATTGGCGTAAAAATAGCCCTCTTTGCCGCCCAACTGCTGAACCACGTGCCACAGTGCCGCGGCGGAAGCCTGCGTGTCCAGCGCGTAACCGGCCTGTTTGGGATAAAAGCCGTAACCGGGGCGCCAGCGGCACGAGCCTGCGCGTCGTAGCCCCAGTCGGCGGAGTCGACCACTTCATCTTCACGACGCAGCGTTTCTCTGACCGCGTCGTCAAAGGTGGTTAAACGCTGTGGAATCAACGCTTGCAGCGGCGTGCCGTTGGCGGGCAGATCGTGATTCAACCCCTGGATCAGCGCGCGGGCAATCGAGGTCGGCACCGAGGTGACCATGATGATAAACCACACCGAAATAAAACGCGTTGGCAGCGGGATGGGGATCAGCCAGCGCTTTTTTCCGCTGATGGCGATGAAACGCTCGAACAGGGTTTGATAGCTGATATATTCCGGCCCGGCAACGTCAAAAATACGGCTTTCGTCAGCCGGGTGGTGCAACAGTTCGGCCAGATAGACCAGCAGGTTTTCCAGGGCGACCGGCGACGATTTGGAACGCACCCAGCGTGGCGGCGTGAGGATCGGCAGGTTGTAAACCATGTCGCGCATGATTTCGAACGCCGCCGAGCCCGGCCCGACGATGATACTGGCGCGCAGCTCGGTGACCGGAATACCGCTCTGACGCAGGATCTCGCCGGTCAACTTGCGCGCCAGCAAATGCGGCGAACTTTGCCCTGCCGGCTGTAACGCACCGAGAAAAATCACCTGCTTGACGTTGGAACAGCGCAGGGCATCACGCACGTTTTCGGCGGCCTGACGCTCTTTTTCGATAAAGTCGTCGCCATCACCCATGCCATGGATCAGGTAATACACCACGTCGGTGTCCAATAGCGCGGCCGCCAGCGTTTCCACTTGGTACACATCGACATAACGGCAATCGACCTGCGGCCAGCGTTGCTGCTGCAACCATTCGAGGCGGCGGGCAGCGGCGGTGATGGCATGCCCCTGTGCCGCCAGATGGGGGATCAAGTTTTGCCCGATATAACCACTGGCGCCAAGTACCAGGATGCGTTGGGGGATCATCAGCACGACCTTATGCAACAGATAACGGTAAATACAGCCTAACCTAGCATGCCAACTTTGCGGTATAAATGCACTTTTTGTAAGGATAATGGGTGGTTGCAACGATTGCCGCACGGCGTCACACTACGCGCCGTCACTTTATGCGGGCTTTGCTATGCGATTGAACCTGGTGTGTTATCTGTTGTTGGCGCTGGCGTTTGTAGCCAGTTGGTTTTTCCTGCATCCGCTGTGGATGTGGTTGCTGCTGGTGAACCTGCTGACGCTGGTGATCTACGGCGTGGACAAGCTGGCGGCGATCAACGCCTGGCGACGGGTGCCGGAGTTGACGCTGTTGCTGTATGGTGTCGTCGGCGGTTGGCCTGGCGCGTTATGCGGCCAGCAGCTGTTCCGGCATAAAACCAGCAAACAGCCGTTTAAAACCTGGTTTATATTCAGCGTGGTACTGAACGTGGCCGCGATAGCGGCCCTAGGGTACGCGGTTTATGGTCGTTTCCTGTAGCCACCCGCATCGCTGACTACAGCAATAGCGGCAGCGTGGCGCTGGCGGTGGTTTGTACCGACTGCAGATAGGCGGCATCACGTTGCGCCAGTTCGGTCGCCATTAATTCTACCAGCAACATCGCCCCGACCTTGGCCGGCAGCGCGCCGGCGTTCAGCGGTCCTTCGGGTTTGGCGGCCACCAGCAGAGTATTTGCCAGTTTTGCCAGCGGGCTGCGCTGGTTATTGCTGATGACGATCACCTGCGCATGACGTTGCTTCGCCAGGGTCACCGCATGCAGAACGTCTTTGGTGGAGCCGGAACTGGAAATGGCTATCGCCACGTCGTTTTCCGCCAGCGATGCGGCATTCATTGCCGCCCGGTGCATATCGCTGAACAGCAGCGCCGGCTTGCCGAGACGCAACAGTTTATACTGCAGAAAATCGCCGATAATCGCGCTGGCGGCGACGCCATAAATCTGTATCGAGCGGGCCTGATGCAGCGCCAGTGCCGCTTGCTGCAAGGCCAGCCGATCGAGCAGCGCTCCGGTATCGCGCAGCGCCTGCACGCTCTCTTCCACCAGTGATTCGCTGATGCTCCGATCGTTGGCCGTTTCCTGTGTGCCTTGCTGCACACACAGTGCCAGTGCCATCTTGAATTCGGTATACCCCTTGCAGCCCAGGTGGCGGCAAAGTCGCGTAACGCTGGCTTCGCTGGTGCCACTCTCGCGTGCCAGTTCGGTAATCGTGAAGTAGAGCACCCTGGACGGTTGCTCGATGACATAATTCCCCAATTTGTGCAGCGTCGGGCTGTAACCCGCCAAATCTTGTCGCAGCCGCAACAACAAATTTCCGCTATTCATCACGTTACCCTTTTGATTTGGTCTTTTTCTATTGTGACGGAAAGGCGTTGTCGCCCGCCAGTGAATTCCACGCTTTGTGATGACGATCATCTTTGTGATTAAAATTTTCAGTTATTGATTTTATTTGTGGTAAAAATTTTCATCAATAAAAAATATAAACGAGGAAAATTTATGTCATCAATCGGGGAAACATCGTCGAAAAGCTGGTTCGAAAAAGCCCAGCTTTTCGGTAAATCGTTTATGTTGCCGATCGCTGTGCTGCCAGCCGCCGGGCTGCTGTTGGGCATCGGCGGGGCGCTCTCCAATCCCAATACCGTTGCAGCGTATCCGTTTTTGAATATCGGCTGGCTGCAAGGAGTGTTTAGCGTGATGGCCAGCGCCGGATCGATCGTCTTCGCCAATCTGGCGGTGCTGTTCGCCGTCGGCGTGGCGGTGGGATTGGCCAAAGGAGATAAGGGCACCGCCGGCCTGGCTTCGCTGATTGCCTATCTGGTGATGAACGCCACCATCAATGCGTTGTTAAAAATCAACGGCACGCTGGCGGCTGAAAACCCTGGCGCAGTCGGCCAGGGCATGATCCTTGGCGTTCAGACGCTGGAAACCGGCGTGTTTGGCGGTGTGACGATCGGTCTGGTGACTTGGTATCTGCATAACCGCTACAACAAGATTGCGCTGCCGCAGTTCCTCGGATTTTTTGGTGGTTCACGCTTTATTCCGATTATCAGTTCGCTGGCGGCAATGGCTATCGGGGGCGCTGATGACCGCGATCTGGCCGTACGTTCAGCAGCTTATCTTTGGCCTGGGTGGATTGGTGGAGGCCACCGGTTATTTGGGCACCTTTATCTACGGCTTCGTGTTGCGCATGCTTGGCCGTTTGGGCTGCATCACATCTTTTATCTGCCGTTCTGGACCACCGCGCTCGGCGGCAGCGAGGTGATTCAGGGGCAACTGGTTGAAGGCACCCAGCGTATTTTCTTTGCCCAGCTTGCCGACCCGACCACCCAGCAGTTTTACCTTGGCACCGCGCGTTTTATGTCTGGCCGATTTATCACCATGATGTTTGGTCTGCTGGGAGCCTGTCTGGCGATGTATCAAACCGCCAAACCGGAAAACCGCCAGCGGGTCGGGGGCCTGTTGCTGTCGGCAGCGCTGACCTCTTTTCTGACCGGTATTACCGAGCCGATCGAGTTTTCCTTCCTGTTTATTGCACCCGCGCTGTACGTGGTGCACGCGGTATTTGACGGCCTGGCTTTTATGCTGGCGCATATGCTGCAGATTACCATCGGCCAGACCTTCTCCGGCGGCTTTATCGATTTCATTCTGTTCGGCGTGTTGCAGGGCGAAGCGAAAACCAACTGGATGTGGGTGCCGCTGGTCGGCGTGCCGTGGTTCCTGTTGTATTACTGTACGTTCCGCTTTCTGATTGTTCGCTTCAATTTCAAAACACCGGGGCGTGCTGACGACACCGGTCAGCGAAACGGTGCAGTCCGCGTCGGCCCGCGCGCAGCAGATTCTGGCTGCGCTGGGTGGCAAGGACAACGTGGTCGATCTCGACTGTTGCGCCACTCGGCTGCGCGTCACGCTCAAGCATGGTCAACGCGTCAACCAGGCCGAGTTGAAAGCCAGCGGCGCTCGGGCGGTGATCGTGCGCGGCAACGGCGTTCAGGTGATTTATGGCCCGCACGTTACCATTATTAAAAACGAAGTAGAGGAGTTATTGGATTTATGACGGTTTCCATGTTGCAGCAGATCAAAGGGAAATTGGTGGTGTCGTGTCAGGCGCTGGAAGGCGAACCACTGCACAGCGATTATATTATGTCGCGCATGGCGGTTGCGGCCGAAGCCGGGCGGCGCGGCGGCAATTCGCGCCAACGGCGTTGAGGACGTGAAGGCGATCGTGGCGTGCCGTCTCGCTGCCGGTAATCGGTATCATTAAACGTGATTATGCCGACAGCGCGGTGTATATCACGCCGACCCTGCGGGAAATCGATGAAGCTGATGTGCCTGTCGCCGCAGATGATCGCCATGGATGCGACGGCGCATCCTCGGCCGGGGGGATTGTCGTTGGCTGAGCTGGTGCAGGCGATTCGCAGCAAATACCCACGGCTGTTGCTGATGGCGGATATCGCTACGCTGGCTGAGGCGATCCAATGCCGATACGCTCGGCTTTGACTGCATCGGCACCACTTTGCACGGCTATACCGCGGAAACGCAGGGGCGCCAGTTGGCGCAGGATGATTTTTGCTTTTTGCGTGAGGTGTTGGCGGCGGTAGGACGACCGGTGATTGCCGAAGGCAATGTGGCAACGCCGGCCATGGCGGCACGCTGCCTGGCTCTGGGCGCCCACGCGGTCGTGGTTGGCGGGGCTATTACCCGACCGCAACAGATAACCCAGCGGTTTGTGCAGGCGATCGGTGGCTGAAGCGACCGCCCTGAACGGAGCAGGGCGGTATTTGCTTCTATCGTTGCTGTTGCAGGAACTCCACGCCACAGATTGACCACCTGCTGCAAGTCCTGCCGGCTGACGTCGATGTGGGTGATAAGGCGGTTAACGGGCCGCTGCTCAGTAACACGCCGCGCTCGCGCATCCACGGGCCCAGCTTGGCCGCCTGTTCTGCCGGTTGACGCAGGTACAGCACATTGGTCTGGGCGCCGGGTTCGACGATCTCCAGGCCGATATCGCGCAACTGCTGTTCCAGCCAGGTGGCATTGTTGTGGTCTTCCCGCAGACGCTCGACGTTGTTTTCCAGCGCATATAAGCCCGCCGCTGCCAGAATACCCGCCTGACGCAGACCGCCGCCGGTCATTTTACGCCAGCGAATGGCACGCTGGATAAATTCGCTGCTGCCGCACAGCAGCGATCCTACCGGCGCGCCCAAGCCTTTCGACAGGCAAAGGGTAAAAGGTATCGCAGTATTGCACGATCTCTTGCAGCGGCACGTTGAGCGCCACCGCCGCGTTGAAAATGCGTGCGCCGTCGATGTGCAGCGCCAAACTGGCGCTGGCGGCTGAACTCCCACGCCTGCTTCAGATATGCCAGCGGCAGCACTTTGCCGCTGATGGTGTTTTCCAGACTCAGCAGCCGGGTGCGGGCAAAGTGAATATCATCGGGTTTGATCGCGGCGGCGACGGCAGCAAGCGGCAAAGTGCCGTCGGCGTCGGCTTCTATCGGCTGCGGCTGGATGCTGCCCAACACCGCAGCGCCGCCGGCTTCGTATTTGTAGTTGTGCGCCTGCTGACCGACGATATATTCCTCGCCGCGCTGACAGTGGCTCAGCAACGCCACCAGATTGGCCTGGGTGCCGCTGGGCAGAAACAGCGCTGCCTGCTTGCCCGACAGGCGCACCGCTTCAGCCTGTAAGGCATTAACCGTCGGGTCATCGCCATAGACGTCATCGCCGACCTCGGCATTGGCCATGGCGGCGCGCATTGCGGCGCTGGGGCGGGTTACGGTATCACTGCGTAAATCGACAAACATGGACGTCCCTTATTCTGGATATGAAGGTTAGCGTTCCATCATAACCGCAATGGCGAACGGGGAAAGTGAAAACTGGGTGCGACGAATGTCACACCCATGGCCGTTAACGCAGCCAGTTGGTTTTGGCCAATTCGACCACTTCATCGCCGCGGCCCGTTGATGATCGCGCGCAGCATATACAGGCTGAAGCCCTTGGCCTGCTCGAACTTGATCTGCGGCGGCATCGCCAGTTCCTGCTTGGCGGTCACCACGTCCAGCAGCGCCGGGGCCGGGGTGTGCCAGCATCTCCTGTAGCGCAGCGTCCAGCTCGGAGGCCTTTTCCACACGGATGCCCTTAATGCCGGCGGCGTTGGCGATCGCCGCAAAGTCCGGGTTATGCAGATCGGTGCCGTCGGTCAGGTAGCCGCCGGCTTTCATTTCCATCGCCACAAAGCCCAGCACGCTGTTATTGAACACCACCACTTTGACCGGCAGCGCCAGCTGCGCCAGCGACAGAAAATCGCCCATCAGCATGGTGAACCCACCATCGCCGCACAGGGCAATCACCTGCTTATCCGGCGCGGTGGCCTGCGCACCGATGGCCTGCGGCATGGCATTGGCCATCGAGCCGTGGTTGAACGAGCCTAGCAGCCGTCGTTTGCCGTTCATCTTCAGGTAACGGGCAGCCCACACCGTCGGCGTACCGACGTCGCAGCTAAAGATCGCGTCATCGCTGGCATAACGGCTGATTTGCTGCGCCAGATATTGCGGGTGGATCGGTTGATCGTCATTACAGGTTGCCAGGCCATCAAGATCCTTGCGTGCTTCGCGATAGTGCGCCAGCGCCTTGTCGAGGAATTTGCGGTCGCTCTTTGGATCCAACTGTGGCAACAGCGCGGTCAGCGTGGTCTTGATATCGCCGACCAACGCGGTATTGACCGGACAGTGGGCGCCGATGCTGCCCGGATTGATATCAATCTGAATGATATTGGCACCGGTCGGATAAAATGCCCGGTAGGGGAACTGGGTGCCGAGCAGCAGCAGCGTATCGGCGTTCATCATCGCATGATAGCCGGAAGAGAAGCCAATCAGTCCGGTCATGCCGACGCTGTAGGGGTTGTCCCATTCAATGTGCTCCTTGCCACGCAGTGCATGCACGATCGGCGCCTGCAGCAGTTCCGCCAGCTTGACCACTTCGTCATGCGCGCCGGCACAGCCGCTGCCGCACATCAGGGTAATGTTTTTAGCGCCGTTGAGCGTTTCCGCCAGCGCGTTCAGTTCGCTCATCGGCGGTTGTACCAGCGGCAGGCGTGGGGTTTGCCAGACGATATCGGCATCTTCCGGCGCCATGCGCAGCGCCACGTCTCCCGGTAGCACGATCACCGACACGCCGCGGTTGAGAATCGCCTTGCGCATGGCGATTTCCAGCACCCGCGGCAGCTGTTCCGGATTAGACACCAGCTCGCAGTAGTGACTGCATTCGCGGAACAGTTCTTGCGGGTGGGTTTCCTGAAAATAGCCGCTGCCGATTTCGCTGGAAGGGATGTGGGCGGCAATCGCCAGTACCGGTACGTGATTGCGATGACAGTCGAACAAACCGTTGATCAGATGCAGATTGCCCGGGCCACAGGAGCCGGCGCAGACCGCCAGTTCGCCAGTCAATTGCGCCTCGGCGCCGGCGGCAAAGCGGCGACCTCTTCGTGTCGCGTGCCGAGCCATTCAATGGTACCCATGCGATGCAGGCTGTCGCTGAGGCCGTTCAACGAGTCGCCGGTGACACCCCAGATCCGTTTTACGCCAGCCCGGTCCAGGGTTTTGGCGATCAAAGTGGCTACTGTTTGCTTCATGATTCCCCCATCAGGTGAAAACACGCGCTCATTCCGATGAGATGCGTGCAGAACAACTGCAAGCATAGCTCACAGCCGTGCGTCGTTGGCGTCAGGAACGGTAAAGCGCACCCGACCAGAAATAACCCTAGTCAGCGATGGGGAAATGGTCTTACCAATAAATGCCTTATCGCGGAGATAAGGCATCGAGCGTTTAAGCGAGGGTGACGTCGCCTTGCAGCTGACAGCTGCAGGCCAGCACGTAGCCTTGGGCAATCTCGTTCGGCGTCAGTGTCATACTGCTGGAAGTGGTGTAATCACCGGATAGCACGCGGGTTTACATGAACCGCACACCCCGGCGCGGCAGGCGGCGGTTACTGGCAATTTATGCATCTCCAGCGCGCCAGCAGCGTGCTGCCGATCGGTACGCGGAACTCACGCAACGGTTGGCCAATGCGCAGCGCCAGCGAGGTTTCGCTGCCCACGTCGCCGGGGGTCGGCGTGTGGAATTGCTCCTGGTGGAACCGCGCGGCGGGGACGCCAAGCTGCTGGCACAGTTGCTCGACCTGCGCCATGTAGGGCGCGGGGCCGCAGGTCATGACGGTGCGCTGTGCGATGTCCGGCACGGACTGTTGCAGCAGTTGGGCGTTGATACGCCCGCTGAGAAAGCCGCGACGGGCGTCATGTTCGGCCATCAGCGTCAGTTGCAACTGCGGGTGCGCGGCGCACAGCTGCGACCATTGCTCGGCGAAAATCACCTCGTCCGGGTGGCGTACGCTGTAGATCACCTGCACATCGCAGCGTGGGCGATTGACCGCCAGCCAGCGGCACATTGCGATGATCGGCGTTACGCCACAGCCGGCGGCCAGCATCAGATAGCGTTCGCTCGGGTGCTGCAGACAACTGAATTCGCCTTGTGCATCAGACAGCCACAGCGTATTACCGGGTCTGACCGCCTGAGTCAGCCAGCCTGAGCCGACGCCTCCTGGTAGGCGGCGCACGCTGATGCTGATAAAGCGACTCAGGCCGGGTGAGGACGAAAGAGTATAGGCACGCAGTGTTTCATTGCTGTTATCAATACTGACCAGTGCGAACTGGCCAGGCTGATACGGGTAAAAATCGTGGTTTATCAGGTTAAGCGTCCAGACATCGGCGGTTTCCTGCTGGATCGAATGCACCTGCATGCGGTTTGGGCAAAGTGGGCTGGGTTGGGTCATAAGGCACCTCAAAACATACGGGGCTGCCTTAGACAGCCCTGGGAAATAATGGCATCAGCCGAGAATGGTGTGCAGATCCTGCTCAACGCTGGTGATCGGACGCATGCCGAATTTTTCGTTGAGGATCGCCAATAGGTTGTCGGTCAGGAAACCTGGCGCGGTCGGGCCGGTAAAGATGTTTTTCACTCCCAGCGATAGCAGCGTCAGCAGAATCACAATGGCTTTTTGCTCAAACCAGGACAGCACCAGACTCAAGGGCAGATCGTTCACCGAGCAGCCCAACGTGTCGGCCAGTTTCACCGCCAGCATGATGGCGGCGTAAGCATCGTTGCACTGACCGACGTCCAGCAGACGCGGCAGGCCTTCCAGCGTGCCGAAATCCAGCTTGTTAAAACGATATTTACCGCAGGCCAGCGTCATGATCAGGCAGTCTGAGGGTATGGCGCGGGCGAAGTCGGTATAGTAGCTGCGCTCGCCGCGGCTGCCGTCGCATCCCCCCACCAGAAATACGTGACGCAGTTTTTTGCGGCTGACCAGATCGATCACCGTATCGGCCGCATTGAGTAAGGTCTGGCGGCCGAAACCGACGGTGATCAGATGTTCGATTTCACTGTACGGGAAGCCAGACATGCTCTGCGCCTGTTGAATAATGGCCGAGAAGTCATCGCCTTCCAGATGATTGACGCCTGGCCAGCCGACGATGCTGCGGGTCCAGATGCGATCGCCATAATTGCCGACCTCAGGATCGATAATGCAGTTGGAGGTCATCACGATTGGACCTGGGAATTTGGCGAACTCCACCTGTTGGTTTTGCCAGCCGCTGCCGTAGTTGCCCACCAGGTGTTTGAATTTTTTCAGTTGCGGATAGCCGTGTGCCGGCAGCATTTCACCGTGGGTATAGACGTTGATGCCTTGTCCTTCAGTTTGTTCAAGCAGCATGCGCAGGTCTTTCAGATCGTGGCCGGAAATCAGGATCGCCTTGCCGGCGACCGGACGCACGTTAACGGCGCTGGGGCTGCGGATCGCCGTAAGCCTGCGTTTCGCCACGATCGAGGATCGCCATCACGTTGAAGTTCATCTTGCCGATGCCCATCGCGTTATTCAGCAAGGTATCGAGATCGCGCGGCTGGGGTGCCGAGCCAGGCCATAAAGGCGTGGTATTCGGCATAAATCTGCGGGTCGAACTGCCCCAGTACGTGTGCGTGCTCCATATAGGCGGCAGCGCCTTTCAGGCCATACAGACACAGCATGCGCAGACCGTGAATATCATCGCCGACCGCGGCCTTGTCGGCGTTCAGGGCGAACTGCGCGGCCTGTTGCCGTAGCGTGTCAATATCGTTGCCGGCCAGTTGCAGCGATGCCAAAGGGTGATCGACCTGCGCCGAGGCGTCCAGCAGGCGACAGCGAGCTGCCAATGTATCACGCAGGGCAAGGGTTTCACGCGCATAGCCAATGATGCGTTCAGAATCGAAATTGACGTTGGTCAGGGTAGCGAAAAAGGCGCGTGGGGCGAAGCTGTCGAGGTCATGATCGACAATCCCCAGGGCGCGAGCCTGTAGCGCCCAGGCGGAAAGTCCTTGTAGCGCAGCCACCAGCAGATCCTGCAGATCGGAGGTTTCCGCCGTTTTGCCGCACATCCCCTGAGCATAAGAGCAGCCGTTGCCGGCAGGGGTACGGATGGTTTGTTCACATTGCACGCAGAACATAGTCGCTTCCTTTTTAAAGTTGCATTTTAAATGCTTGTTTAAAAGCATAGATCGACAATCGGTGCTGAAGAAGTCTTTTATCGAGCAATGTGGGGCAAGTTTGATTTAGCGCAAAATTGGCTGAGGATGGGAATTATTTCGGGGGCGTACCCCCGATAGCCATTATGAAAACAGAGCGATTAGCACCGGTGCCAGCAGGCTCAGCAGGAAGCCGTGCACGATGGCCGGCGGCACCATTTCCAGACCGCCACTGCGTTGCAGAACCGGCAGAGTGAAATCCATCGAGGTGGCGCCACACAGGCCGAGGGCGCTTGACCGGCTGCGACGGACCAAGGTGGGGATCAGCATGATCGCCACCAGTTCGCGCGCCAGATCGTTGAAGAACGCCGTGCTGCCAAGCACCGGGCCGTAGGCGTCGGTGATCAGGATACCGGACAGCGAATACCAGCCGAACCCCGATGCCATAGCCAGTCCGGTTTTGAGCGGCAGCCCCAGCAGCAGCGCCGCCAGCGTGCCGCCGGCCAACGCGCTGATAGCCACCGCCATGCCGACCAACATGCCGCGGCGATTGATCACAATCTGGCGCAGCGTCATGCCGCTGTTGCGCAGTTGGATGCCCACCAGCAGCAGCAGGAAAATCAACGCGTATTCACTGCCGGTGGCGGCGTGTTCAAACCACGACCACTGCGTCAACCCAAGGGCGAAACCACCCAGCACCACGCCGCAGAGCTTGAGAGACTCCAACGCCATATGCAGGCGCGACGGTAGCTTTTCCTGTTTATGGCCGTTGCGCCAGGGGTGATTGCGTTCCAGTAGGTACAGCGCCAGCAAATTGGCGCAAAAGATACACAGGAAGAATACCGCGGTGTACTGCAGGATCAGTAGCAGATTACTGCTGAGGTTCTCCAGAAACGCCAGGCTGATCCCCATAAAAAACAGAATGACGTATACCATCCAACTTAATAGTCGGTTAATACGTTGGATGAGCGTTTTGCTGCGCAACGGGATCAGATAACCGATAATCAGCGGCAACAGAATAATCAGCAGACCGGAATACATGATGAAACAATCTTCCTTGGATTGGGATAAGGCGAGGCCAACACGCTAACCAAAAGCCGTCATGGAGTAAAGCGGCAGATTTATGCTTGTCTGCTTGACCTGCAAGGGGTTTTTTGACCATGCTCTGGAGGTCACCCCATTCGGGACGGTGATGGTTCGCACGGGAGGCGACGGATGTACTTAGAACGGGTTGAGATTGTAGGTTTCCGTGGCATAAATCGGCTGTCGCTAACGCTGGATGACAACACGCTGTTGCTAGGGGAAAACGCCTGGGGTAAATCCAGTCTGCTGGACGCGTTGACATTATTGCTGGCACCGGAACAGGCTCTCTATCGCTTCGAGCCTCATGACTTCCATTTTCCACCGGGGGGATGAGGCGGCGAAGGAGCGGCATCTGCAAATCATTTTCACTTTCTGTGAAAAGGATGTCGGCCATGCCCACCTACCGCGCTATCGCCATCTGTCGCCGTTGTGGATCAAGGGAGCCGATGGGTTGAACCGTATTCATTACCGTTGTGAGGGCGAACTGGCCGATGATGACACGGTATGTACCTGGCGCGGTTTCCTGGATGCCGAAGGCTATCCATTGCAATTGCACCATATCGATCAATTGGTGCATGCGCTTATTCGTATTCACCCGGTGCTGCGGCTGCGCGATGCGCGCTTTATTCGCCGTCTGCGTAACGACACGCACAACCAGCGGTTACCGGTCGACCATCAGGCGATGACCGAACAATTGAATCAGCTAACGCGAGAGCTGGTGCGTAACCCGCAAAAGCTGACTAACGGCGAGTTGCGCCAGGGGCTGGCGGCGATGCAGCAACTGCTGGAGCACTATTTTGCCGAGCAGGGGGCACAGGTCAGCGGGCCGCGCCGACGCCGACAGCAGCAGGAACAACAGGCATGGCGCTCGCTTGACAGCATCAATCGGATGGTTGCCGAGCCGAACAGCCGCAGCATGCGACTGATACTGTTGGGGATGTTTTCCACCTTATTGCAGGCCAAGGGCAATGTGGCGCTGGAGCCGCACGCGCGGCCTTTGCTGCTGGTGGAAGATCCGGAAACCCGTTTGCACCCAATCATGCTGTCGGTCGCCTGGGGATTGCTCAACCAGCTGCCATTGCAGCGCATTACCACCACCAATTCCAGCGAGCTGGTGTCGCTGGTGCCGGTCGATCAGGTTTGCCGACTGGTGCGCGAATCCGGCCGGGTCGCCACCTATCGCCTTGGCCCGCAGGGGCTTGGTGCCGAAGATGCCCGGCGCATTGCCTTCCATATCCGTTTCAATCGGCCGTCATCGCTGTTTGCCCGTTGCTGGCTGCTGGTAGAAGGGGAAACCGAAGTCTGGCTGCTGAACGAACTGGCGCGTCAATGTGGCTATCATTTTGAAACCGAAGGCGTACGGGTGATTGAGTTTGCCCAGTGCGGTCTGAAGCCGTTGCTGAAGTTTGCTCGCCGCATGGGTATCCAGTGGCATGCGCTGGTGGATGGCGATGAAGCCGGTAAAAAATACGCCAATACCGTGCGCAGCGTGCTGGAACATCATGGCGATATTGAACGCGATCGTCTGACTGCCTTGCCGGCAATGGACATGGAACATTTCATGTACAAGGAAGGATTCAGCCCGGTCTATCACCGCGTGGCGTCGGTGCCGATTAACGCGCAGGTGCCGATGCGCAAGGTGATTTTGAAGGCGGTGCATCATTCCTCGAAACCGGATTTGGCGATCGAGGTTGCGTTGCAGGCCGGCGAGTGGGGCACCGATTCGGTGCCGCCACTGTTGAAAAAAATGTTCTCGCGGGTGATTTGGCTGGCGCGCGGCCGGGCCGACTAACCTTGCGCTCCGGGGTTAGCGAGCAAAGTGCGTTGCCAGCGTAAACGCCAACTCATCGAGTAACTGGTAGCGACGGCGGTATTCGGCGCGCTTTTTGCTGGCAATTTCCACCAGCGGCTTGCGTGCAATACGATCCGGCAGCAGAAAATAGCCATTGGCCAGCGGCTTGCCGCCCATCGACAGCCAAAACTGATCGTAATCGGCATGCAGCTTGTCGCGCTTTTTACTTTTATATCGCCAGTTCTGGTAGATATGGGTGCCGTTGCCGACGGCGACCAACTGCTGGATCCCCAAATGGCGTGCCAGATGTCCCACGCCTTCCAGTACCAGGCGTTTTGGGAACAGACCGTGACAGGCCTTGGTGGTTTGCTGGATTTCCGCGTGCGGCACCTCATGGTTCGCGCCTTGCAGACCGCCGATAAACAGCGTCGGCTGCTGCTGAAAATGCATCAGGGTAAAGGTGATTTCCGCCAGCATCACGCCGCCGGCGTTACGCAGCAATAGCGTCGCCTCTCCTTCTTTATTCAATTTATCAATCGCCGCCAGTTCCAGCGTAATGCGTTCGCCATTTTTATCGCTGGCGCTGGCGATGGTCATCGGCTGTGGAGCGAGGTGACCGATACGCAGTTTCATCGGCATGCGCTGGGCGATCAGATCATAGTGATCGCGCAGTGCGAACAGGCTTTCTAGCTGAGTCATGTTCGCCGCCAGATACGGCCGGTGCAGTTTGCACGGCAGGTTGGGCTGCGCGCGCAAGATTTCTTCCCGCAGCGGGTTGCTGGCCAGCGTATTCATCAGACCGCAGGTGGTGCGCCAATGTAACAGCGAACGGCTGACAAACTTGAGACGGAATGCGGTTTTGTGCCAGGCCTGGCTGGGCGCCAGCGAGCCGTTGATCAGCGAGAGCATCAGTTGCAGACCGTTAAGCGGCCGAGTGGATACGAGGGGATAGCTGAGCTGTGACATGATGTGATCCTTGGCGGTATTGAATGCGCGTATTTCATCAAGCAGTCACTAAACGAGAGTTCAATACCGGGGTCTGAACAGGGCGGCCGTGCGTAATGTTGAGCTTAGGTTTAGTTATTAGGCTGCGGTCATGATAATTTAGCCCCGCTGCCGGCGTGAGCAGTGACATTTGGTCATAGACAGGAATATATATTGATGTGGTTTAAAGGACGCAAGCGACGCTGGGTGTTGGTCGTTGCCCTGCTGGCGATGGTGGCGGCGCTGGTTTATTGGCGCGTCAGCCATCCGGCGGCGGTGAATTTCAAAAACGGTCAAGGTTGCCAAACGTGACCTGCAACAGAATGTACTGGCAACAGGGCAACTGGATGCGGTGCGCAAGGTTGACGTTGGCGCACAGGTCAGTGGCCAGTTGGAAAGCCTGACCGTTGAAATCGGCGACAAGGTGAAGAAAGGGCAGTTGCTGGGGGTCATCGATCCGCAACAGGCACAAAACAGCATTCGCGAAAGCGAAGCGACGCTGCGTGAACTGCACGCGCAACTGAACCAGGCGCAGGCCGAACAGCAACTGGCGGCGGTGACCTTGCAGCGTAACCGCGAATTGGCCCGGCTTCAGGCGGTGTCACGTCAGGATCTCGACAAATTCGCCACCGAACTGGCGGTGAAAAAGGCGCAGGTAGAAACCACCCGGGCGCAGATTGCCAAGAATCAGGCCAGCCTGGATACCGCGAAAATCAACCTGGCGTATACCCGTATTGAAGCACCGATGGACGGCGACGTGGTGCAAATCACCACGCTGCAGGGCCAGACGGTGATTGCGGCACAGCAGGCACCGAACATTCTGACGCTGGCGGACCTGAGTACCATGCTGGTGAAGGCGCAGGTGTCAGAGGCGGACGTCATCCATCTGCGACCAGGGCAGAAAGCCTGGTTTACCGTGCTTGGCGATCCGAGCAAACGCTTTGACGGCGTGCTAAAGGATATTCAACCCACGCCGGAGAAGGTCAACAACGCCATCTTCTACTATGCGCGTTTTGAAGTGCCGAATCCGCAGGGGCTGTTGCGTCTGCAGATGACTGCACAGGTACATATCCAGCTTGGCGGCGTCAGTCAGGCCACGGTAATCCCGCTGGCAGCGCTGGGCGAACAGATCGCCGATAACCGCTATTACGTTGCGCTACTGCGACAGGGTAAAGAAGAAAAGCGTGAAGTGACCATCGGTATGCGTAATAACGTCGATGTGCAGATCCTGAAGGGATTGGGCGTGGGGGATGAGGTGATCGTCAGCCGTGGCGGCGCGGAGGCCAACTGATGGCGAGCTTGTTGGAACTTCACGGCATTCGGCGCAGCTATCAATCCGGCGAGCAGACGGTGGACGTGCTGAAGGACGTGTCGCTGAGCATCGACGCCGGTGAAATGGTGGCGATTATGGGCGCTTCCGGCTCCGGCAAGTCGACGCTGATGAATATCCTTGGTTGTCTGGACCAGCCGAGCGCCGGTACCTATCGGGTGGCCGGGCAGGATGTGGCCACGCTTGACGGCGATGCGCTGGCGGCGTTGCGGCGCGAGCACTTCGGTTTTATCTTCCAGCGCTATCATTTGCTGCCGCACCTCAGCGCCTCGCACAATGTCGAGGTGCCGGCGGTGTATGCCGGACTGGGCAAGGCGGCGCGCCGCGAACGGGCGGAGGCGCTGTTGCGGCGGCTGGGGCTGGCGGAGCGCGTCAATTATCGGCCAAGCCAGCTTTCCGGCGGCCAACAACAGCGTGTCAGTATTGCCCGTGCATTGATGAACGGCGGACAGGTGATACTGGCGGATGAGCCGACCGGCGCGCTCGACAGCCACTCCGGCGAAGAGGTGATGGCGATCCTCAAGCAGCTGCGTGAACAGGGGCATACGGTGATCATCGTAACCCACGATCCGGCGGTGGCGCAGCAGGCGGAACGGATCATCGAAATCCGCGACGGCGAAATCATCGCCGACTCTCGACCGGTGTCGGCAGAGCGGCCGCAGGCCAAGGCGCTGGAACTCGCCACGCCGGCGCCGTCCTGGCAGCAGATTGGCGGGCGGTTTCGCGAGGCGCTGGTAATGGCCTGGCGCGCGATGGCGGCCAACAAGATGCGTACCGCGCTGACCATGCTCGGCATCATCATCGGCATTGCGTCGGTGGTGTCGATCCTGGTGATTGGCGATGCCGCCAAACAAATGGTGCTGGCGGATATCAAATCCATCGGCACCAACACCGTTGATATCTATCCTGGCAAGGATTTCGGCGACGACGATCCCACTTACCGCCAATCGCTGAAGTATGACGATCTCGATGCGCTACGCGAACAGCCGTATGTCAGCGCGCTGTCGCCATCCATTGGCAGCAGCATGCGGTTGCGCTTTGGCAACGTCGACGTGGCGGCCAACGTCAACGGCGTCAGCGAGCAATATTTCCGCGTATACGGCATGGGCTTCAGCCAGGGGACGGGGATCGACGCGCTGCAGCTGCAATCGCAGGCGCAGATCGCGGTGATCGACGAAAATACCCGGCGAAGGCTATTTCCGCATAGCCGTAACGTCATCGGCGAAGTGATTCTGGTTGGTAATATGCCGGCGACGGTGATTGGCGTGGCGCAGCAAAAACAGTCGATGTTTGGCAGCAGCAAAACCCTCAGCATCTGGATACCGTATAGCACCATGGCCAATCGCCTGATGGGCAACGCCTATTTTGATTCGATCACCGTGCGCATACGTGAGGGCTACAACAGTCAGGAAGCCGAGCAGCAGTTGACGCGCCTGCTGACGCTGCGGCACGGTAAAAAAGACTTCTTCACCTACAACATGGACAGCCTGGTGCAAACCGCAGAGAAGACCACCCGTACGCTGCAACTGTTCCTGACGCTGGTGGCGGTGATTTCGCTGGTGGTCGGCGGCATTGGGGTGATGAATATCATGCTGGTGTCGGTCACTGAACGCACGCGTGAAATCGGTATCCGCATGGCGGTTGGCGCCCGATCCGGCGACGTATTGCAACAGTTTCTGATAGAAGCGGTATTGGTGTGTCTGGTAGGCGGGCGTTGGGGATAATGCTGTCATTAGCCATTGGGCTGCTGGTGCAATTGGTGCTGCCTGGCTGGCAGATCAGTTTCCCGCCGGCGGCGTTGGTGAGCGCGTTTGCCTGCTCGACCGGCATCGGCGTGGTGTTTGGCTATCTGCCGGCGCGTAATGCTGCGCGTCTGAACCCGATTGACGCATTGGCGCGCGAGTAATAGAGTAAATAAAAATGCCAGTCATACGGCGGCTGGCATTTTTGACATGGCATTGCAGATCGACTGCTTCTGCGGGAAACGTTCAGGCCAGCGCCTCGCTTTCCAGGGGCACAATAAGACTCGCATGGTTTCCTTTGGGCCTTGATGTACGTCAAACCTGACCTGTTGGCCCGCCTTCAACGTTCTGTAGCCATCCATCTTGATTGTCGAATAATGTGCGAAAATATCTTCGCCGCCGCCTTCAGGGCAGATAAAACCGAAACCCTTGGCGTTGTTGAACCATTTAACAGTACCCGTCTCCATGCTTCTACATCCCTCGCAACGCTATTTTAAGTGAGATGAATAACTGATTTCTGGTGAGCGCGCAGTGGTTAAAAGACCAACAGCTCACGAATTTACACTCTAGAGCAAATGATCATCACGTCAAGCGATCGGCTTTTGTCGGGCGGCAGCAGTTCACCAAAGTTTGAAGCAGGTAACGCTATTGACATGCTTTGGTAACAAAATATCAGTGATTTCAGCGACGGTCTCGCAGCGGCACAATACGACCGAAGATGATAAAATAGTAACGATCCCCGTTTGAATAACCTGAACGCGACCCCATATCTGAGGGTACACAAGAGAAGACGAGCAGCGATGGGCAATAACAACGACTGGCTAAATTTTGAACACTTAGCCGAAGAAAAACAAATCGATGCGGTAAAACCGCCGTCAATGTATAAAGTTATACTTAACAACGACGATTACACACCGATGGAATTTGTGATTGACGTTCTGCAAAAGTTCTTTTCTTATGATATTGAACGCGCAACGCAACTGATGCTCACGGTCCACTATCAAGGCAAGGCGATTTGCGGGGTATTCACCGCCGAGGTGGCGGAGACCAAAGTCGTCCATGTGAACCGGTACGCAAGGGAGAACGAGCATCCGTTGCTTTGTACGCTGGAAAAAGCCTGAACAGGCGATTTATTGGGGAGGTGCTTATGCTCAATCAAGAACTGGAACTCAGTCTCAACATGGCTTTCGCCAGGGCGCGTGAGCACAGACACGAGTTTATGACCGTGGAGCACCTGTTGCTGGCGTTACTCAGCAACCCTGCCGCGCGTGAAGCGCTCGAGGCATGTACGGTGGATCTGGCGGCATTGCGTCAGGAACTGGAAGCCTTTATCGAACAGACCACGCCAACGCTGCCCGCCAGCGAAGAAGAGCGCGACACACAGCCGACGCTCAGCTTCCAGCGCGTACTCCAGCGTGCGGTCTTCCATGTACAATCTTCCGGCCGTAGTGAAGTTTCCGGTGCCAACGTGCTGGTGGCGATTTTCAGCGAGCAGGAATCACAGGCGGCTTACCTGCTGCGCAAACACGACGTCAGCCGTCTTGACGTGGTGAACTTCATTTCTCATGGCACACGTAAAGACGAGCCGGGCCAGGCACCGAACGCGGAGAACCCGGTAAACGAAGAGCAGTCCGGAGGGGAAGACCGTATGGAAAACTTCACCACCAACCTCAATCAGCTGGCCCGCGTGGGCGGGATCGACCCGCTGATTGGCCGCGACCGCGAACTGGAACGCGCGATTCAGGTGCTGTGCCGCCGTCGTAAAAACAACCCGCTGCTGGTGGGGGAGTCGGGCGTCGGTAAAACGGCCATCGCCGAGGGGCTGGCGTGGCGTATCGTGCAGGGCGACGTGCCGGAAGTGATGGCAGACTGTACGCTGTATTCGCTGGATATCGGTTCGCTGTTGGCGGGTACCAAATACCGCGGCGACTTCGAAAAACGTTTCAAAGCCCTGCTCAAGCAGTTGGAGCAGGATCAGAACAGCATTCTGTTTATTGACGAAATCCATACCATTATCGGCGCCGGTGCCGCTTCCGGTGGGCAGGTTGACGCCGCCAACCTGATCAAACCGCTGTTGTCGAGCGGCAAGATCCGGGTGATCGGTTCGACCACCTATCAGGAATTCAGCAATATTTTCGAAAAGGACCGGGCGCTGGCTCGTCGCTTCCAGAAAATCGACATTACCGAGCCGACGGCGGAAGAAACCGTCCAGATCATCAATGGCCTGAAGACCAAATATGAAGCGCACCACGACGTGCGTTACACCGCCAAAGCGGTGCGGGCGGCCGTTGAGCTGTCGGTGAAGTACATCAACGATCGTCATTTGCCGGACAAGGCGATTGACGTGATCGATGAAGCCGGCGCGCGTAGCCGTCTGATGCCGGTCAGCAAGCGCAAGAAAACCGTTAACGTGGCGGACATTGAATCTGTGGTGGCGCGTATTGCGCGTATCCCGGAGAAAACCGTCTCTGCGAGCGATCGCGACGTGCTGAAAAACCTGGGCGATCGTCTGAAGATGCTGGTGTTTGGCCAGGATCCTGCGATCGAGGCATTGACCGAAGCGATCAAGATGAGCCGCGCAGGCCTGGGGCACGAGCGCAAACCGGTCGGTTCCTTCCTGTTTGCCGGTCCGACCGGCGTCGGTAAAACCGAAGTCACGGTACAATTGGCGAAGGCGCTGGACATTGAGCTGCTGCGCTTTGATATGTCCGAATATATGGAACGGCATACCGTCAGCCGTCTGATTGGCGCACCTCCGGGCTATGTCGGTTACGATCAGGGCGGTTTGCTGACCGATGCGGTCATCAAGCATCCGCATTCGGTGGTGCTGCTGGACGAAATCGAAAAGGCGCATCCGGACGTGTTCAACCTGCTGCTGCAGGTGATGGACAACGGAACGCTGACCGATAATAACGGCCGCAAGGCGGATTTCCGCAACGTGATCCTGGTGATGACCACCAACGCCGGCGTGCGTGAGACCGAACGCAAGTCGATCGGCCTGATCGAGCAGGACAACAGTACCGACGCGATGGAAGAAATCAAGAAAGTGTTCACGCCGGAATTCCGTAACCGTCTGGACAACATTATCTGGTTCAACCATCTGTCCACTGCGGTTATCCAGCAGGTTGTCGACAAGTTTATCGTCGAACTGCAGGCGCAGCTGGATGCGAAGGGGGTATCGCTGGAAGTCAGCGACGACGCACGCGACTGGCTGTCGGTGAAGGGCTACGATCGTGCGATGGGTGCTCGTCCGATGGCGCGTGTGATGCAGGAAAACCTGAAGAAACCGTTGGCCAACGAATTGCTGTTTGGTTCGCTGGTGGAGGGAGGATCGGTGAAGGTCGAGCTGGACAAGGAAACCCAGAAGCTGACCTACCATTTCCTCAGTGCGCAAAAACGCAAGGCGGACGAAGGCGTGCATTGATTGCCGCTGGGTTAAATAACAAAAAGCGATGCTTTGGCATCGCTTTTTTTACGCGTGCAATTCGCGTACGGCACAAATAGGCGAGCCCTCTCAGTTTACCTACGCACGACCAACGGGGTAATGAACGTTGCGGCGGGGATAAACGGAAAGGGCTCCGGAGGGATTTACATCCTCGGTGTCGCCAGCGACTGGCGACCAGTTAGCCGATTAACGGCTACGGAAGACAATGCGGCCTTTGCTCAGGTCGTACGGGGTCAGCTCTACAGTGACTTTGTCGCCCGTCAGGATGCGGATATAGTTTTTACGCATTTTACCGGAGATATGAGCGGTTACCACGTGCCCGTTTTCCAATTCAACGCGGAACATGGTGTTCGGCAGCGTATCAAGAACGGTGCCCTGCATTTCAATATTGTCTTCTTTGGCCATCGAATCCTCTAGGTGTAACTACCTTAGTTTTTAACCGGCAAGATAATGCCGAAAAACCCACATTATGTAAAGAAGTGTCGGTGAACATTGCACCGTTTCCGCAAAATTAGTTTGTTGGGGAGGGTGGTTCAACCTGCTGTGGGGGTAACGCTTGCGGCATCCAGCACTCCGAGGCTAACGTCCGGCGCTGAAGGTAACTGAGCTGCTGCAAAAATTGGCGGCGAGGGATTTCGCGTGCGCCAAGCCGGGAAGTGTGCGCGTTAAGCACCTGACAGTCAATCAATTCACCGCCGAAAGCTGAAAAATGCTGGCAAAAGGCCATCAATGCGCATTTCGAGGCGTTGTCAGTGCGGCTGAACATCGATTCACCGCAAAACAGCGCGCCCTGCGCCACGCCGTACATGCCGCCGACCAGTTGTTCGCCTTGCCATACCTCAACCGAATGCGCATGGCCGAGCTGGTGCAACTGAAGATAGGCGCGTTGCACTTCCGGGCCGATCCAGGTGCCTTCGAGCGGCCGTTCGGCGCAGGCGGCGATCACGGCGGAAAAATTATGGTTCAGGGTAATGCGAAAAGGGTTGCCGCGCAGGAAGCGCTTGAAACTGCGGCTGAGGTGGCGTTCGTCAGGGAACAGCACCGCGCGCGGATCCGGTGACCACCACAGAATTGCCTCCCCCGGCGAATACCAGGGGAAGATGCCGCGCTGATAGGCCGCCAATAGCCGTGGCGCGCTCAGGTCGCCGCCGATGGCCAACAGCCCGTTGGGATCGCGCAGCGCGGCCTCTGGCGAAGGGAACGCCAGTGAATGCGACGAGAGCTTGACGATACGCATAAATCTCCTTAGCGGCCTGTACAGCGCGAATCAGATACGTTGCCGGAATTGGGCGTAACGACCTTGCAGCCGCAGCAGGGTAGCATGGTTTCCCTGTTCAACAATCTGCCCGCCGTCCATCACGCAGATGCGGTCCATATGCTCCAGACCGTACAGGCGATGGGTGACCAGAATCAGCGTCCTGCCCTGACAATGCAGGCGCAGCAGCGCCAGGATCTGCTGCTCGGTTTCCGCATCCAGGCCCTCGGTCGGCTCATCAAGCAACAGTAACGGCGCCGGATGCAGTAGCGCACGGGCGACGCCCAGACGGCGTTGCTCGCCGCCGGAAAGCTGACGACCGCCTTCGCCCAGCCAGGCGTTCAACCCGTCATTTTCCAACAGTTTTCCCAGACCTACCTGTTCCAGCACCGTTTTCAGCGCGGCATCGTCTGCGTCTGGTGCCGCCAGCAGCAGGTTTTCACGCAGGGTGCTGCTGAATACGTGTACACGCTGGCTGACGACGCTGGTCATGGCGCGCAGCGTGTCTTCAGCGTAGCTGGCCAACGGCTGGCCGTTCAGCAATATTTCACCGCTGTCGGCGTTCCAGGCGCGGGTCAGCAGTTGCAGCAGCGTTGATTTACCACAGCCGGTTCGCCCCAGCAGGGCGATATGTTCGCCGGCTGCCACCTGCAATGCCACGTTACGCAGCACCGGCTGCGGTTGCTGCGGGTAGCTGAAGCAGAGCTGTTGCAGGCTTAGCGCGGCGCTGTCTTTTGCCTGCGGCCCGTGATTTGGGAAAATCACCTCTGGCTGCTGATCGATCAACTGCTTGACGCGGGTGGCGGAAGCGATGACCTGGCCCAGGTGCTGAAAGGCACCGGCCACCGGCATCAACGCTTCAAAACAGGCCAGCGCAGTGAAGACGAACAATGCGATCAGCGCGCCGGGTTGGTTATTGCCGCCCACGCCGTTGGCGGCCAGCCACAGCAGCAGGGTAACGGTCACGCCGCTGGCCAGGATCATCAGCGCCTGCGCCTTGCCGCCCAGCGAGGCCTGCTGCCATTGACGACGTTGCCAATGGCGTTCGGTGGTGGTCAACGCCGCGCGGAAACGCTGCACCGCGCCGAATACCACCAGTTCAGCCTGGCCTTGCAGCCAGGCGGTGAGATCGGTGCGGTACTGGCTGCGCAAGGCGGTCAGTTCACCGCCAATCGGTTTACCGAGGCGATAAAACAGCGGCGGTACCAGTAACAGCAGCAACAGCAGAATGCTACCCAGCGTCAATGCCAGCGCGGGGTCGATAAAACTCAGGCCGAAGGTCACTACGGCGATCACCACCGCGGCGCTTACCAACGGCGAAATCACCCGCAGATACAGATGATCGAGCGTATCAACGTCCGCGACCAGTCGGTTCAGCAGCTCCGCCTGGCGGAAACGGGCCATGCCGCCCGGCGACAGCGGCAGGATCTTTTTAAAGGTGAACACCCGCAGATGCGACAGCACGCGGAAAGTGGCGTCATGGCTGACCAGCCGTTCGGCATAGCGCCCGGCGGTGCGGAAAATCGCCGCGCCGCGCACGCCGGCGGCCGGCAGCATGTAGTTGAACGTATACAGCCCGGCCAGTCCGGCCAGCGCCGAGGCGGCAAGGAACCAGCCGGACAGCGCCAGCAGGCCGATGCTGGCCAGCAGAGTGATGATGGCCAGCAGAATACCCAGCGTCATCAGCAAGGCATGGCGGCGATACAACGCCAGAAACGGCAGCAAAACGCGCATGATTATAGCTCCCCGCTGCGGTGTGCGATCAAGGTGGCAAATAGCCCGGATTGGGCGCCCAGCGTGGCGTAATCGCCTTGCTGGACGATTTGTCCGTTATCCATTACCCAAATTTGGTCGAAGTCTTCGGTATCTTCCAACTGATGGGTGACCAGCAGAGTGGTTTGCCGACGGGAAGCGGCGTTGAGCGCCTGCATCACCAGCCGTTCGCTGTGGGCGTCCAGACTGGCGGCAGGCTCGTCGAGCAATAATAGCTGGCGTGGGCTGATCAACGCCCGCGCTACCGCAACCCGCTGCGCCTGGCCGACCGACAGCCGCGCTGCGCTATCACCCAGAACGGTCTCCAGACCATCAGGCAACTGCGGCAGGAACTCATTGACATAGGCCTGTTCTACCGCCTGTTGCAACTGTTGTTCATCGGCCTGCGCATTGCCCAGCAGGATGTTGTCACGCAGCGTCTGTGCCGGCAGATGAGGATTTTGCCCAACCCAGCCGAGCCGCTGTCGCCAGCCTTCCGCGTTCAGATCGCGCAATTCGATGCCATTGATGCGCAGCGAGCCGCGATAGGGCAGGAAGCCGAGCAGCAGATTCAGCAGCGAACTTTTACCCGCACCGCTCAACCCCACCAGCGCAATACGCTGGTTGGCCGGCAGGGTGAAACTCAATGGCCCGGCCAGCAGCACGCCTTGCGGCGACAGGATTTCCAACTGCTCGGCGGTCAGCGTGAGCGCATCGTGCTCATTCAGCGTCAGCGTGCCGTTGCCGATCCCGTCAGCTTCGGCACTGAGGAAGGTTTCCAGCATTTCAGCGGCCCCTACCGCCTGAGCCTTGGCGTGATAGAACGCGCCCAAATCGCGCAACGGCTGGAAGAATTCCGGCGCCAGAATCAGCACCAGAAAACCGGCAAACAGCGTGACGCCAGTGCCGTAACTGCCAAAGTTCAACTCGCCCAGGTACGAGAAACCAAAATAGACCGCGACCACGGCGATCGACAGCGAAGCGAAAAACTCCAGCACTGCCGAAGAAAGAAAGGCCATGCGCAAAACCTCCATGGTGCGACGACGGAAGTCTTCGGAGGCGCTGGCGATATGGTCGGTTTCTGCCTGCCCGCGGTGGAACAGGCGTAGGGTGTCCAGACCGCGCAGCCGATCGAGGAAATTGCCGCTCAGGCGCGCCAATGCCACGAAGTTGCGGCGGTTGGCGTCGGCGGCGCCCATGCCGACCAACGCCATAAACAGCGGAATCAACGGTGCGGTGACCAGCAGAATCAGCCCGGCGGCCCAGTTGATTGGCAGTACGGTGACTAAAATCAGCAACGGAATGAATACCGCCAGGTACATTTGCGGCAGATAACGCGAATAATAATCCTGCATATCCTCGATTTGCTCGATGATGATCGACGCCCAGCTGCCGGCCGGCTTGCCCTGAACCCATGCGGGCCCTAGCCGTTGGAGTTTGTCCAGCACCTGCTGGCGTAGCCGTTGGCGGATCGCCTGGCCGCAAAGGAAGCCCACGCGTTCGCGCAGCCAGCTCAACAGCGCCCGCAGCGCAAAAGTGGCGACCAGCCAGATAAACCACGGGGTCAGTTGATCGCGTGGCGTGTGTTCGACGATCAGCGCATGAAGCAGGGCGGCCAGGAGCCAGGCCTGTGCGACAATCAATATGCCGCTGAACAATCCGAGTAACATGGAAAGGCGTAACCAACGCTTTGCCAAAGCGCTCTGTGTCTTAAGCCATTGGGTGAGCTGGTGCTGTCTGGTTTTTTTCATCAGGAGTGTCTGCGTCGCCGACGCCTGTGATTACAGGCTTGGTTAACATACTGTTAAAAAAAGTGTTTGCTTCAACCGGAAGCGCACAAGTGAAGGTCAATGTTACCTCGTCACTGCGCAGACTGAAAAGCAATAAGGCGACCAATTGGCCGCCTTATTTGTCAATATCGGTAAGGACTGACTGGAGGGGTTACAGCACTTCAGCCTGAGCGATGCCGTCGAGGTAACGTTCCGCATCCAGTGCCGCCATACAGCCGGTGCCGGCAGAGGTGATCGCCTGGCGGTAGATATGATCCATCACGTCGCCAGCGGCAAACACGCCAGGGATACTGGTTTGGGTGGCATTGCCGTGGATACCGGACTGTACCTTGATGTAGCCGTTTTCCAATTCCAGCTGGCCGCCGAAGATACCGGTGTTAGGGCTGTGGCCGATGGCGATAAACACCCCGGCAACCGCCAGGTCGCTGGTGCGTTCTTCATGCCGGGTGCTGCGAATGCGCACGCCGGTTACGCCCATTTCATCGCCCAGTACTTCGTCCAGAGTATGGTCGGTGTGCAGCACGATGTTGCCGTTGTTGACCTTTTCCATTAACCGGTCAATCAGGATCTTCTCGGAACGGAAACTGTCGCGACGGTGAATCAGATGCACTTCTGCGGCGATGTTGGACAAATACAGCGCTTCTTCCACGGCGGTATTGCCGCCGCCGACCACCGCCACTTTCTGGTTGCGATAGAAGAAACCGTCACAGGTGGCGCAGGCGGAAACCCCTTTACCCTTGAATGCCTCTTCGGTTGGCAGGCCGAGGTAGCGGGCGGAAGCGCCGGTAGCGATGATCAGCGCGTCGCAGGTGTATTCACCGCTGTCGCCAACCAGGCGGAATGGACGGTTCTGCAACTCCACGCTGTTGATATGATCAAAAATGATTTCGGTCTGGAATTTTTCTGCGTGCTCGCGCATGCGTTCCATCAGCACGGGGCCTGTCAGGCCTTCCGCGTCGCCCGGCCAGTTCTCCACTTCGGTGGTGGTGGTCAGTTGACCGCCCTGTTCCATGCCGGTAATCAACACCGGATTCAGGTTTGCGCGTGCCGCATACACTGCCGCGGTGTAGCCCGCTGGGCCAGAGCCCAAAATCAATAACTTGCTATGTTTAGCCGTGCCCATGAATAACCTCTTTTCCCACAATGGCGGACAATGAAACCGATTGTAGGGAAAATGCGACAGTAAAAAAAGCACCAGCGGATATTGTTAACGATTTGTTTGATAGCTATTGCCTATTAATTAATAAGTTGCCAGCGAGGGCAGAGCAAAATACAGCAATTTAATTTATATGAGCCACTGCGGAAAGAATAAACGGCAATGAATGAAAATTCACATTTTTGCCGGGTTTATGCCGCTATCTGCCACGCTTTTTCCACCAGCGATTCATAACCAAAAATGGGGCGCTGACTTTTCTTAACGGTACGTTCTTCTGATTTTGCTTCTTTTACTTTGACAATCCGCTGCGCATTTGCGAAAACATCATAGGAAGAAGAAATTATCCCCGCGCACAGGGTTTGACAGACAGGCTGTGCAACGGGAAAAGAGGGTAGTGAAGAAGCACTAACGCAGTCGGTTTCCAGTCGAAATCGGCGGCAAACAACAGGCATCGGGTCTTCGCTTGGAACGAGCCCTTAACACATTGACGTTGGCTAGGGTGTGGCAAGTGCAGGGAAGAAAATAAGAGAGACAATAAGAATGGCAGACAATAAGAAACGCCCGGGTAAAGATCTCGACCGTATCGATCGCAACATCCTGAATGAACTGCAAAAGGATGGCCGCATTTCGAACGTTGAGCTTTCAAAGCGCGTGGGGTTATCCCCAACGCCGTGTTTGGAACGTGTGCGTCGCCTCGAGCGTCAGGGTTTCATTCATGGTTATACCGCATTGCTTAATCCGCATTATCTGGATGCATCGCTGCTGGTTTTTGTAGAAATCACCTTGAACCGTGGCGCGCCAGACGTATTTGAGCAATTCAATTCGGCAGTACAGAAGCTTGAAGAGATTCAGGAGTGTCATCTGGTGTCCGGCGATTTCGACTATCTGTTGAAAACCCGCGTACCGGATATGTCGGCTTACCGTAAACTGCTCGGCGAAACGCTGCTGCGTCTGCCGGGGTAAATGACACCCGTACCTACGTGGTTATGGAAGAAGTGAAACAGAGTAACCGTCTGGTTATCAAAACACGGTAAGGTGCAGGTGCAAAACCTGATAAAATTCGTTACACTCCTGTTTATTCATACAGTTTCGGCGCCGGGGAAGCTTCTCGGCGCTGTTACGTTATCCGCTAACAGGAACCTGGAGAGCCTTTCTTGAGCCAGGAATACACAGAAGATAAAGAAGTTACCCTAAAGAAACTCAGCAGTGGCCGCCGGTTGCTGGAAGCTGTGTTGATTGTGGTAGCGATTTTTGCCGTTTACCTCATGGCTGCGCTGGTCAGTTTCAATCCATCTGATCCGAGCTGGTCACAGACCGCATGGCATGAGCCGATTCATAATCTGGGCGGTGGCGTAGGGGCCTGGTTGGCCGATACACTGTTCTTCACCTTCGGGGTGCTCGCCTACGCGATACCACCGATCATGGTCATCCTGTGCTGGGTCGCTTATCGCCAGCGCGACAGCGGTGACTATATCGACTATTTTGCGCTGTCACTGCGCCTGATCGGCACATTGGCGCTGGTACTCACCTCGTGTGGGCTGGCGGCGCTTAACGTCGATGACCTCTATTACTTCGCTTCCGGCGGCGTGATCGGCAGTCTGCTGAGCAACGCCATGCTCCCGTGGTTCAATGGCATTGGCGCTACTCTGGCTCTGCTGTGCATATGGGCGGCCGGTCTGACGTTGTTCACCGGCTGGTCCTGGCTGGTGATCGCCGAAAAGATCGGCGGTGCGGTGCTGGGCGTGGCGACCTTTATGACCAACCGTTCGCGCCGTGACGAGAGTTATCATGACGATGACTCTCGTTATATCGATGAGCCGGAATCTGCAGGCCATACAACTGCGCCCACGCTTGCCGCGACTGCCGCCAGCGATAACGACGACGTGCTGTTCTCTGCGCCTTCCGTAACCGAAAGCGCACAGCAGGCGGCCGACCCGCTCGATACTCTGCGTGCCACCGACGATGAGCACACCGGCGTTGACCAGGTGGTGCCTGAGGCTGCGACCACGGCAGCGGCCTCGCCGGCGGTGCCGGCTGCTGCAGCGGTGCCAACGGCTGCGGTGACCGCTGCGCCACAGGCGCCGACGTCGGTCAGCCAGCAGCCAATGAGCGCTCAGCCGGATAACGCGCTGCCGCCGTTGTATTCTTTTGAAATCCCGGAAGAAACGCCAACGCCGAAAACGCCGCATCAGGTTGATCCCTATCAGGATGCCGATGAGCCGCCCCTGGGCGACTGGCAAACTGCGCCGGCCACGCCGCATGAGTCATCGCCGTTTGATTTCTCTGCGGCGCAGCGCGCCAGCACCGAGGTTGAGGTAGGCAACGGCTTTGCCGCCGCAGACGCCGCCTCGCCGGTTGACGGCAAACCACAGGTTGACGCCGCGGCTGCAGCTAGCGTTGCCGCTGCAGCCGCCAATACCTTTATGCCGGCATTCAGCGCCACCAGCGACGCCGGTGCACAGGTAAAACAGGGGATCGGCCCTGAACTGCCTCGGCCAAACCCGGTACGCATCCCGACGCGTCGCGAACTGGCTTCCTACGGCATCAAGCTGCCTTCGCAGCGTATGGCCGAACAGGAACAGCGCAGCCGCGACGAAGCGCCACAGCCTGCCGCCAGCGCCAACCCGCAAGACGATGAGGCGCTGCAAGAGGCCGCACTGCGTCAGGCATTCGCCGAGCAACAAAGCCAGCGCTATGGCGAGCAACTTCCGCAAGATGATGAAGAGGCGCTGCAAGAGGCCGCGCTGCGTCAGGCATTTGCCGAACAGCAGCAGGCACGTTACGCCGAAACGTCGCAGCCGCAAGCCGAGCCAACATCACGCCCGGTTGATACCAGCAATGCGTTCAGCTTCTCGCCGATCGACGATCTGGTTGATGATGGTCCAAGCGAGCCGCTGTTTACCCTTTCACCGCAGGCGGAAGCGGCGCAGCCCGAGCAGCAACCTCATCAGGCTCCGCCGCAACAACCGGTGCAGCCAGCTTATCAACAGCCGCAGCAGGCCTACCAGCCGCCGGAACAGCCGCCACATTACGGGCAGCAACAACCGCAATCGCCAGCTTATCAGGCTCAGCCGCAGCAACCGGTGCAGCCAGCTTATCAGCAACAGCAACAGCAGGTTCAGCAGCAGGCCTATCAGCCGCCGTCGCAACCTGCCGCGCCGCAGCCGCCAGCGATGGATAGCCTGATCCACCCGTTCCTGATGCGCAACGACCAACCGTTGCAAAAGCCTACCACGCCGTTGCCAACGCTGGATCTGCTGACCGAGGCGCCAAAAGAAGTCGAGCCGGTGGATTCGTTCGCACTCGAGCAAAAGGCGCGCCTGGTTGAAGCCAGCCTGGCGGATTACCGTGTGAAGGCTGACGTGGTCGATATTCTACCGGGGCCGGTAATTACCCGTTTTGAACTGGATTTGGCGCCAGGGGTGAAGGCTGCACGCATCTCCAACCTGTCGCGCGACCTGGCACGCTCCCTGTCGACGCCGGCAGTCCGCGTGGTGGAAGTCATCCCCGGCAAGCCTTATGTTGGTCTGGAACTGCCGAACGCCAAACGCCAAACGGTATATCTGCGTGAAGTGCTCGATTGTCCGGCGTTCCGTGATAATCCGTCGCCGCTGTCAATCGTACTGGGCAAGGATATTTCCGGCGAGCCGGTGGTGGCGGATCTGGGCAAAATGCCTCATCTGCTGGTGGCCGGTACGACCGGCTCCGGTAAGTCGGTGGGCGTTAACGCCATGATCCTCAGTATCCTGTATAAAGCCACGCCGAAGGAAGTGCGCTTTATCATGATCGACCCGAAAATGCTTGAACTGTCGGTCTATGAAGGTATTCCGCATCTGTTGACCGACGTGGTTACCGACATGAAGGACGCCGCCAATGCCTTGCGCTGGTGTGTCGCCGAAATGGAGCGTCGTTACAAGCTGATGTCCGCACTGGGCGTGCGAAATATCGCCGGCTACAACGAGCGCGTCGATCAGGCCGAAGCCATGGGGCGGCCAATCCCGGATCCATTCTGGAAGCCGAGCGACAGCATGGACATCACGCCGCCGGTATTGGAAAAAGAACCGTACATCGTGGTGATGGTCGACGAATTCGCCGATCTGATCATGACGGTCGGCAAGAAGGTCGAAGAGCTGATTGCCCGCCTGGCGCAGAAAGCGCGTGCGGCCGGTATTCACCTGGTACTGGCGACCCAGCGTCCTTCGGTGGACGTTATTACCGGGTTGATCAAAGCCAACATTCCAACGCGTATCGCCTTTACCGTGTCGAGCAAGATTGACTCACGCACCATTCTCGATCAGGGCGGTGCCGAATCCTTGCTGGGATGGGTGACATGCTGTACCTGGCGCCCAACTCTTCCATTCCGGTACGTGTGCACGGCGCCTTTGTGCGCGATCAGGAAGTGCATGCGGTGGTCAAGGATTGGAAAGCGCGTGAGCGGCCCCCAATATAAAGAAGGCATCCTCAGCGCCGGTGACGATGGCGAAGGCGGTGCCGGGGGCGGGATCGACGGTGATGAGGAGCTGGATCCGCTGTTTGATCAGGCGGTGGAGTTTGTGGTCGACAAACGTCGCGCCTCTATCTCCGGCGTACAGCGCCAGTTCCGTATTGGTTATAACCGCGCGGCGCGTATCATCGAACAGATGGAAGCGCAGGGCATTGTCAGCGAGCAGGGCCACAACGGCAACCGTGAGGTGCTGGCACCGCCGCGGCATGAATGATTGCTGACCGATCGTTGAAACTCATAAAGGGCCGCTCTGCGGCCCTTGTGCAAAGAAGCGTAAAACCGCGCCTTCTCGGAATATTGGCCGTTTTGCCGCCCGGCGGCATTCGGTAAAGTGGGGGCGTTACGGGTCATTTGATCCGCATGGGCTTGCCCTGCGGTAAACGCATTGAATAAGGTATCTGGAATAATGAAAAAACTGTTAGTTGCCTGTTGTCTGCTGTCCGGGTTCGCTTCTACTTCTGTGCTGGCCGATGCCGCACAGGATCTGCAGACTCGCCTGGCGAAAGTGAACAGTTTCCACGCCAGCTTTACCCAGACCGTGACCGGCGGCGATGGTTCGGCGGTGCAGCAGGGTGAGGGCGAACTCTGGGTCAAGCGTCCCAATCTGTTTAACTGGCACATGACCTCGCCGGACGAAAGCGTGCTGGTTTCCGACGGTGAAACGCTGTGGTTCTATAATCCCTTTGTCGAGCAGGTTACGGCAACCTGGCTGAAAAGCGCCACCGGTAATACGCCGTTCATGCTGATCACCCGCAACAGCCCGAGTGACTGGAAGCAGTACAACATCAAACAGAAAGGCGATGATTTTGAACTGACGCCAAAGTCCAGCAGCGGCAACCTGAAGCAGTTTGCGATTTCTGTGACCAATAGCGGGACCATCAAGAGCTTTGCGGCGGTAGAACAAGACGGCCAGCGTAGCGCTTATGCCTTGAAAAGCCAGCAGAATACCACAGTTGACGCCGGCAAATTCAAATTTACCCCGCCAAAGGGGGTGACGCTGGACGACCAGCGCCAGTGAGGTTTGCGTGAGTAATAATCTGTCGCTCGATTTTTCCCACAATGAATTCCAACCGTTGGCTGCGCGTATGCGGCCAACAACGTTGGCGCAGTACATCGGTCAGCAACATCTGCTGGCGCCGGGCAAACCGTTGCCGCGGGCCATTGAGGCCGGGCAGTTGCATTCGATGATTCTATGGGGCCGCCGGGCACCGGGAAAACCACGTTGGCAGAACTGATAGGCCGTTATGGTCAGGCCGACGTAGAGCGCATTTCTGCCGTTACCTCCGGCATCAAGGAGATCCGCGAGGCAATCGAGCGTGCACGGCAGAACCGCGATGCGGGGCGCCGCACCATTCTGTTCGTCGACGAAGTACACCGTTTCAACAAGAGTCAACAGGATGCCTTCCTGCCGCACATTGAAGACGGCACCATCACCTTTATCGGCGCCACCACGGAGAACCCGTCCTTCGAATTGAATTCGGCATTATTGTCGCGTGCGCGCGTCTACTTGCTGAAAGCGCTGACCGCTGATGACATCAGCCAGGTGCTGGACCAGGCGATGAACGACAGTAGCCGCGGCTTTGGCGGCCAGAATATCGTATTGCCTGAAGAGACGCGGCGCATGCTGTCGGAACTGGTCGGTGGCGATGCACGCCGTGCGCTCAACAGTCTGGAAATGATGGCAGACATGGCGGAGGTCGACGATCGCGGCCAGCGGGTGCTGACGGCGGCACTGTTGAAAGAGGTTTCCGGTGAACGCAGCGCGCGCTTTGATAATAAAGGCGACCGCTATTACGATCTGATTTCCGCCCTGCACAAATCGGTGCGCGGCTCGGCGCCGGACGCTGCTCTGTACTGGTATGCGCGCATCATTACCGCCGGCGGCGATCCGCTCTATGTGGCGCGCCGCCTGCTGGCGATTGCCTCGGAAGACGTCGGCAACGCCGATCCTCGCGGCATGCAGGTGGCGATTGCCGCCTGGGATTGCTTTACCCGCGTCGGCCCGGCCGAAGGCGAGCGGGCGATAGCGCAGGCCATCGTCTATCTGGCCTGCGCACCGAAAAGCAACGCGGTATATACCGCCTTCAAGGCGGCAATGCGCGATGCCAAAGAGATGGCCGACTACGATGTGCCGGAACACCTGCGCAACGCGCCAACCAAGCTGATGAAAGAAATGGGCCTGGGTGCGGAATACCGCTATGCGCACGATGAACCCAACGCGTACGCTGCCGGCGAGAACTATTTCCCGCCTGAAATGGCCAATACGCGCTACTATCAACCGACCGCGCGCGGTCTGGAAGGTAAAATCGGTGAAAAGTTGGCATGGCTCGCTGAGCAGGATCAAAATAGCCAGACAAAACGCTACCGCTAGCGTTGCCGTTGCGGTAAGGTTAGCAGGTATCACTCTTCCTTTATGCGGCTTTTCATTAGCGGCATAGAACGACAAATTTTCTTTCAATAACAACAAGCACAGGATTAGCATGCTCGATCCCAATCTGCTGCGTAACGAGCTAGACGCAGTCGCCGAAAAACTGGCTCGCCGAGGCTTTAAACTCGATCTGGATCTGCTGCGTTCACAAGAAGAACGCCGTAAAGTGTTGCAGGTAGCAACCGAAACGCTGCAAGCAGAACGTAACTCCCGATCGAAATCCATCGGCGCGGCAAAAGCGCGCGGGGAAGACATTGAGCCGCTGCGTCGCGAAGTTAACGATCTGGGTGAAAAGCTGGATGCCGCCAAGGCGGAGCTGGACAAGCTGCAAAGCGAAATCCGCGACTACGCGCTGGCGTTGCCAAATCTGCCGGATGATTCTGTGCCGAACGGCAAAGACGAGAGCGAAAACCAGGAAGTCAGCCGCTGGGGCGAACCGCGTCAGTATGATTTCAGCGTGCGCGATCACGTCGAGCTTGGCGAAATGGCCGGCGGTCTGGATTTTGCCTCGGCGGTCAAGCTGACCGGTGCACGCTTTGTGGTGATGAAAGGGCAGATAGCCCGCATGCACCGTGCGCTGGCGCAGTTTATGCTGGATCTGCACACCGAACAGCATGGTTACCTGGAAACCTACGTACCGTATCTGGTCAACCACGCGACGCTGTACGGTACCGGGCAACTGCCGAAGTTTGGTGAAGATCTGTTCCACACCAAGCCGCTGGAAGAAGAATCCGACAGCAGCAACTATGCGCTGATCCCGACCGCAGAAGTGCCGTTGACCAACCTGGTGCGCGACGAGATTCTGGAAGAAGAATCCCTGCCGTTGAAAATGACCGCGCATACGCCTTGCTTCCGTTCCGAAGCTGGCTCCTATGGGCGTGATACCCGAGGGCTGATCCGCATGCACCAGTTCGACAAAGTCGAGATGGTGCAGATTGTACGTCCGGAAGATTCGATGGATGCGCTGGAAGAACTGACCGGTCATGCCGAGAAAGTGTTGCAGCTGTTGAACCTGCCATACCGCAAGGTGCTGCTGTGCACCGGTGATATGGGCTTTGGTTCCAGCAAAACCTACGATTTGGAAGTATGGCTGCCGGCGCAAAATACCTACCGTGAGATCTCCTCATGTTCCAATATGTGGGATTTCCAGGCGCGTCGCATGCAGGCTCGCTGCCGTAATAAAACCGAGAAAAAGCCGCGACTGGTGCATACCCTGAACGGTTCCGGTTTGGCGGTTGGCCGCACCCTGGTGGCAGTGCTGGAAAACTATCAGCAAGCCGATGGCCGTATCCAGGTGCCTGACGTATTGCGTCCGTACATGGGCGGTCTGGAATACATCGGTTAACAAACCATCGATCTCACTGAAAGCGCCTTAGGGCGCTTTTTTTTTTCACTCGGCGCTGGCGGCTTGGGTGAAAGTCCTACTGCCGGAAAAACTTTCCCGCTTTATTGATAGCAGACAAAGTTTGCTACTCATTTCTGGGTAATATCCCTCACTATGGAGGGGTTATTTCGTTGCCATAAAATCACAAACGCATCCTCTGCACTCCTCCAGCCATCTGTGCATCACCAGACATGGTATTCCCAGGATTGGGATAAATTTGGAGTGAGCGTATGTCGGAAACTACAACGAGCGTGCTGACCAGGGAAATCAGTCGTCGGAGCTTGGTGAAAACCGGCTCGATGGCAGGACTGGCACTGGCTGCCAGTGGCATATCATTGCCATTTAGTCGCCGGGTGCTGGCGGAAGCGGTCAGTCATGCTGCGGCTAAAACCGCCGAGGATAAAGTGGTGTGGGGGGCGTGTTCGGTTAACTGCGGCAGCCGCTGCGCGCTACGCCTGCATGTGCGTGACGACGAAGTCTACTGGGTGGAAACGGATAATACCGGCACCGACAGTTATGGTGATCATCAGGTTAGAGCCTGTTTGCGTGGACGTTCCATTCGGCGTCGCATTAACCACCCTGAACGACTCAACTATCCGATGAAGCGCGTCGGCAAACGCGGCGAAGGCAAATTCAAACGCATCAGTTGGGAGCAGGCTTACAGCGAGATTGTCAGCAACCTGCAACGCATCGTTGCCAACTATGGCAACAAAGCGGTTTACATCAATTACACCTCCGGCATCGTCGGCGGCAATATCACCCGCTCGTCTCCCTACGCCTCGCTGGTGGCACGCCTGATGAACTGTTACGGCGGTTTTCTCGGTCATTACGGCACCTACAGCACCGCACAGATTGCCTGTGCCATGCCGTATACCTACGGCAGCAACCAGGGCAACAGCACCTCGGACATTGAAAACAGCAAGTTGGTGGTGCTGTTCGGCAATAATCCGGCCGAAACCCGAATGAGCGGCGGTGGCATTACCTATTATCTGGAACAGGCGCGTGAACGCTCTAATGCGCGGATGATCGTTATAGATCCCCGCTATACCGATACCGCCGCGGGCCGCGAAGATGAGTGGATCCCGATCCGTCCGGGTACCGACGCCGCATTGGTCGCCGGCATGGCACACGTGTTGATCGCCGAAAACCTGGTCGATCAGCCGTTTCTGGATAAATACTGCGTTGGCTATGATGAAAAGACCTTGCCCGCCGGTGCGCCGGCCAACGGTCATTACAAGGCATACATCCTTGGTCAGGGGGATGACGGTATCGAAAAAACCCCGGCCTGGGCAGCAGGCATCACCGGTATTCCTGCTGAACGCATCATCAAGCTGGCGCGCGAGATCGGCAGCACCAAACCGGCTTATATCTCTCAGGGCTGGGGGCCACAGCGCCAGGCCAACGGCGAGTTGACCGCGCGGGCCATCGCCATGCTGCCTATTTTGACCGGTAACGTCGGCATTAACGGCGGCAATAGCGGCGCGCGCGAGTCCACCTATACCATCACTATCGAACGTATGCCGGTATTGGAAAATCCGGTTAAGACGCAAATATCCTGCTTTAGCTGGACCGATGCCATCATGCGTGGGCCGGAGATGACCGCCACAGCTGACGGTGTGCGCGGTGAGGATAAACTGGGGTACCGATCAAGTTCATCTGGAACTATGCCGGCAACACTCTCACCAACCAGCATTCGGACATCAATAAAACCCATGACATTTTGCAGGATGACAGCCGGTGCGAAATGATTGTGGTGCTGGAAAACTTTATGACCGATTCGGCAAAATATGCCGATATTCTGCTGCCTGATCTGATGACCGTCGAACAGGGAAGACATCATTCCCAACGACTATGCCGGCAATATGGGATATCTGATATTCATTCAGCCCGCCACCTCCGCCAAGTTTGAACGCCAGCCAATTTATACCGTGATGAGTGAAATAGCGCGTCGTCTGGGGCCGGAGGTGCATCAGAAATTCACCGAAGGACGCACGCAGGAGCAATGGCTACGCTACCTGTACGCCAAAATGCAGGCGCGCGATCCGCAACTGCCGTCCTATGAAGCGCTGCGCGAGATGGGGATTTATAAGCGCAAAGATCCGGCCGGCCATTTTGTTGCCTATCAGCAGTTCCGCCAGGATCCGCAGGCTCATCCACTCAATACACCTTCCGGCAAGATTGAAATCTATTCCGCCCGGCTGGCCGAAATTGCCGGCAGCTGGCAACTGCAACCCGACGAAACCATCAGCCCGTTGCCGGTTTACGCTTCAACCTTTGAAGGCTGGGACGATCCGCTGCGCCAAGAGTATCCGCTGCAAATGTTTGGTTTTCACTATAAGGCGCGTACCCATTCGACCTATGCCAAACATCGATGTACTACAGGCCGCCTGCCGGCAGGAGGTGTGGATCAATCCGCTGGATGCGCAAACGCGTAATATCGCGCAAGGCGACAGGGTGCGGGTATTCAACCCGCGCGGCGAGATACGCGTGGCCGCCAAAGTAACGCCGCGCATCATGCCTGGGGTGGTTGCCATGGGACAGGGGGCCTGGCATCAGGCCAACATGAAAGGCGATCGTATCGATCATGGCGCCTGTATGAACACCCTGACCACTCACCGGCCTTCACCATTGGCAAAAGGCAATCCGCAGCATACCAATCTGATTCAAATCGAGAAGCTGTAACCGCGGGCTGACGCCCGTTTTTACCATTTTTGTTGCCGCAGCTTGGCAGTGCGGCGAATTGAAGCAACCCAGAGCGATATCATTATGAGTGAAAAAGAAACGCCAGTCCGGTCCGGTTTTGCGTGTACCAGGCGCAAATTGGTTAAGAATACCGCCATTGGCAGTCTGGCGCTGATGGCTGGCGGCATTTCATTGCCGTTTACCCGACGGGCGGTGGCGCAGGATGCTACGAACGCGCCGACAACGTCTCAACCCGAGGAGAAGATTGTCTGGAGCGCCTGCACGGTTAACTGTGGCAGCCGTTGCCCGCTGCGCATGCATGTGGCGGACGGTGAAATTTGTTACGTCGAAACCGATAATACCGGCAGCGATGACGATGAAGGTCTGCATCAGGTACGCGCCTGTCTGCGCGGTCGGTCGATGCGGCGTCGGGTGTATAACCCGGACCGACTGAAGTATCCGATGCTGCGGGTCGGCAAGCGCGGAGAGGGTAAATTCAAGCGCATCAGTTGGGAGGAGGCCTTCGCACGCGTTAGCGACAACCTGCAGCGAATTATCCGCGATTACGGCAACGAAGCGATTTACCTTAATTATGGCACCGGCACCCTGGGTGGCACCATGACCCGTTCATGGCCGCCTGGCGCGACGCTGATCGCCCGCCTGATGAATTGCTGCGGAGGTTATTTAAATCACTATGGCGATTACAGTTCGGCGCAGATTGCCGCAGGTCTCAACTACACCTACGGCGGTTGGGCCGACGGTAATAGCCCGACCGACATAGAAAACAGCAAACTGGTAGTGATGTTCGGCAATAATCCCGGCGAAACCGAATGAGCGGCGGTGGGGTGACTTATCTGCTGGAGCAGGCGCGTGAACGCTCTAATGCGCGGATGATTGTCATTGATCCCCGTTATACCGATACCGCCGCGGGTCGAGAGGATGAGTGGATCCCGATCCGGCCGGGAACTGATGCGGCACTGGTCGCCGGTATGGCCCACGTGTTGATCGCCGAAAACCTGGTCGACCAGCCGTTTCTGGACAAATACTGCGTTGGCTATGATGAAAGAACCTTGCCCGCCGGCGCGCCGGCCCAATGGTCATTACAAGGCTTACATTCTGGGTCAGGGTGACGACGGCATCGAGAAAACCCCCTGCCTGGGCAGAAAAGATCACCGGTATTCCGGCTGCGCGCATCATCAAGCTGGCGCGAGAGATCGGCAGCAGCAAACCGGCCTATATCTGTCAGGGCTGGGGACCGCAGCGCCATGCCAACGGAGAAATCACCACACGCGCCATCGCCATGCTGGCGATCCTGACCGGCAACGTGGGCATTAACGGCGGCAATAGCGGTGCGCGGGAAGGGTCGTACAGCCTGCCGTTTGTCCGTATGCCGACGCTGGAAAACCCGGTAAAAACCAGCATTTCGATGTTCTTGTGGACCGATGCTATCTGGCGTGGCCCGGAAATGACCGCCAAACGCGATGGCGTACGCGGCAAGGACAAGCTGGATGTGCCGATCAAGTTTATCTGGAACTACGCCGGTAACTGCCTGATCAATCAGCACTCGGATATTAACCGTACCCATGACATTTTGCAGGATGAACAGCAGTGCGAAATGATCGTAGTGATTGATAACCATATGACCTCCTCGGCGAAATATGCCGATCTGATCCTGCCGGATTGTACCGCGTCAGAACAGATGGACTTCTGCCTGGATGCCTCCAGCGGCAATATGGGGTATGTGATTTTTGCCAATCAGGCGATCAAACCGCGTTTCGAATGCAAGACCATTTATGACATGACCAGCGAAATCGCCCGACGCATGGGGGTTGAGCAACAATTTACCGAAGGCCGCAGCCAGGAACAGTGGCTGCGTCATCTGTATCAACAATCGCGCGACAGGATCCCGGGGCTGCCGAGCTTTGAACAGTTCCTGGCCCAGGGCATTTACAAGCAACGCGATCCGGACGGTCATCATGTCGCCTACCGCGCTTTCCGTGCCGATCCGCAGGCCAATCCGCTGACCACGCCGTCGGGCAAGATCGAAATCTACTCTGCGGCACTGGCCGACCTGGCAGCAAACTGGGAGTTGGCCAAGGACGACGTGATTCATCCCTTACCGGTCTACGCCGCCGGATTCGAGAATTACGACGATCCGTTGGCCGGCCAATATCCGCTGCAATTGACCGGTTTTCACTACAAGGCGCGCACCCATTCCACCTATGGCAATGTCGACGTACTGCAAGCGGCCTGCCGCCAGGAAATGTGGATCAACCCGCTGGATGCCAAACAACGTGGCATCAACCACGGCGATCTGATTCGGGTGTTCAACCAGCGTGGCGAAGTGCGGATTAATGCCAAAGTCACGCCGCGTATGCGGCCGGCGTGGTGGCGCTGGGCGAGGGTGCCTGGTATTCCCCGGATGGCAGCCGTATCGATCACGCCGGCAGCATTAACGTACTGACCAGTCAGCGGCCATCGCCACTGGCGAAGGGTAACCCGTCTCATACCAACCTGGTACAGGTTGCCAAGGTTTAAGGAGTAGCTGATGACTACGCAATACGGATTTTTTATTGATTCAAGTCGTTGCACCGGCTGTAAAACCTGCGAGCTGGCATGCAAAGATTATAAAAACCTGACGCCTGACGTCAGCTTCCGCCGTATCTATGAATATGCCGGTGGTGATTGGCAGCAGGATGGGGACGGCTGGCAGCAAAATGTCTTTGCCTATTATCTGTCGATCGCCCTGCAACCATTGTGAACAGCCGGCCTGTACCCAAGTGTGCCCGACAGGGGCGATGCACAAGCGTGATGACGGCTTCGTGGTCGTCAATGAAGAGGTCTGCATTGGTTGTCGTTATTGCCATATGGCCTGTCCTTATGGCGCGCCGCAGTACAACGCCGCCAAAGGACATATGACCAAGTGTGATGGCTGCTATCAGCGGGTGGCCGAGGGTCGCAAACCGATCTGCGTGGAGTCTTGTCCCCTGCGTGCGCTGGACTTTGGCCCGATTGACGAATTGCGCCAACAGCATGGTCAATTGGCTCAGGTTGCTCCGTTGCCGGCGGCGCATTTCACCAAACCGAGCATTGTGCTCAAACCGAACGCCAACAGTCGGCCAACCGGTGATACCACTGGCCATCTGGCCAATCCGAAGGAGGTTTGATATGGGTATGGGATGGCATGAATGGCCGCTGATGCTGTTTACGGTATTGGGCCAATGCGTGGTGGGCGGCGTGATGGTGACGGGATGGGTGCTGATTAAAGGGCAACTGACCGGCGCGTGAAACGCAGGCACTGCATCGATCAATGTTCTTTCTGTGGCTATTGATGGGGATTGCCTTTGTTGCTTCCGTTTTGCACCTCGGTTCGCCGCTGCGGGCGTTTAATTCGCTCAATCGCGTGGGCGCTTCGGCGTTGAGCAATGAAATTGCCAGCGGTTCGCTGTTCTTTGCCGTGGGCGGCATTTACTGGCTGCTGGCGGTATTGCACAAGATGCCACCGGCGTTGGGCAAGCTGTGGCTGGGGCTGACCATATTGCTGGGGCTGTTGTTTGTCTATGCCATGACGCGGGTCTATCAGATAGATACGGTGCCGACCTGGTATAACGGTTACACTACGCTCGGCTTCTTCCTGACGGTGTTTATCGCAGGGCCGATGCTGGGCATGCTGCTGTTGCAGGCTGCCGGGTTGAGGTTGGCCTGGCGTAATGTGCTGATGATGATTGGCGTGGTTGCGCTGCTGATCAGTCTGGGAGCTGCGATGATGCAGGGCAGTGAACTGGCGACCATCAGCAGTTCGGTCCAGCAGGCGTCGGCATTGATTCCACAGTATGGTCAGTTAATGGTCTGGCGTTTGCTGCTGCTGGTGTTGGGGTTTGGCTGTTGGATCTGCCCGCAGTTGCGCCGTGGTAACGCGAGCGTGGCGGCGTTGGCGCTCGGCCTGATACTGATAGTGGCCGGGGAACTGATTGGCCGCGGGGTATTTTACGGCCTGCACATGACCGTCGGTATGGCGGTGGCGGGTTAATATTGACTACGGGTGCCGTTGGCGCCACTGGATTTCTCATCGTTTTACGGCGGCAGCGACGTGACCGCCGGCGGTCTGGCAAAAAACGGTGTGAACGGTGGCGATTGACGGTGCCCTGTTGGAAATCTGATGCTTATGAAGCTTGATAATATTGCGTTAACCGGCCGTGTGCTGGGGGTGTTGCTGTATGCGCCGCCTGAGAGTGATGAATGCCGTGCCTTGCTGGCGACGATGGCAGACCCGGTCTGGCTGGCGGAGTGGCCTTATGGCGAGAACCAGGCTGCGGCGCAACTGATAGCCGAAGGCATTAAGGATCAACAGTCGGAGACGCTTTGCGAGGCTTATCAACGGCTGTTTGTCGGCCCGTATGCCTTGCCGGCGCCGCCGTGGGGCTCGGTCTATCTGGATAAAGAGAACGTTTTGTTCGGCGATTCTACGTTGCGACTACGCAAATGGCTGAGGAATAATGGTATTGATACTCAGCGCGAACAGAACGAACCGGAAGATCATCTTGGCACTTTGCTGATGATGGCCGCCTGGCTGGCGGAAGAGCAACAGGGCCGGTTGTTGCAGGCGCTATTGAGCCAGCATCTGTTGCCTTGGGCGCCGCGTTTTCTGAGTTTGCTGGAACAGCATGCCGTCCATCCGTTCTATCTGGGGCTGGCGCAGTTGGCACAAAGTACGCTGAGCGCGTGGGCAGAACAATGCAGCGAACCGGTAGTCGAGCTGGAGCTGCATTTCTGATGAAAAGTGAACCGTCGCTGAGTGCTGAAGGCAGCCAGCGTCGACGGCTGTTCACCGGTTGGGTTACGCGCGCCAGGCAAGCGGAGATGGCTCCCACGCCGCCCAGCGCACGTCCACCGCAGGCGTTGCCCGAAGCACTGTTCTGCGCGGCTTGCAACGGCTGTGGTGACTGTAGCGACGCCTGTCCTTATGGATTATTGACGGTGCAGCAGGGCAAGGCTGTGCTCAACGTCGAGTTTACCGAGTGCGATCATTGCCTGAAATGCACATCCGCTTGCCAGACCGGCGCGTTACGCGCCGGCATGCCGAGCGACACCACTCTGCGGCCGCAAATCAGCGCGAGCTGTCTGGGGCTGCGGGACGGCTGCCGGATGTGCGTCATCAGCTGCCCGCAACGGGCGCTGTCGTTCAACCAGACGGCCAACGCTGAAGCTCAGTGGCAGTGTGACGATCGGCAATGCAATGGTTGCGGACTGTGCAAATTATCCTGCTGCCATGGCCATATTGTGCTGGTACCCACCGGCGAAAAACCTCTGCCGCCCCGCCTGTGAACGAGACTCCAGAAATTTAATAAACATATTGTGCTATCATCATGGATTAGCCGATTGACTTTTTTATCGCCAGTGGCATGATGCGCGCACTCTCATTGCGTGTTCGGTTCCCATTTCACTATGTCCGCATATTCTCGCCCAGTGCTACTCCTGCTCTGTGGCTTATTGTTGCTTACGGTTTCAATTGCTGTATTGAATACTTTAGTCCCCCTTTGGTTAAACCACGCTCAGTTGTCAACCTGGCAAGTGGGGATGATTGGATCTGCATATTTTACTGGCAATCTTGTGGGCACCCTGGTGGCCGGTAAACTCATCAAACGTATTGGTTTCACCCGTAGTTATCATCTTGCCTGCCTGGTTTTTGCCGCTGCAACGGCCGGTATGGCGCTTTCCCTGGATTTCTGGAGCTGGATGGGCTGGCGCTTCTTTGCCGGCGTAGGGTGTTCCTGGATTTGGGTGATCGTTGAAAGTGCCTTGCTGCGCAGCGGCAACCTGAGTAATCGTGGTCAACTGTTGGCTGCTTACATGATGGTGTATTACCTCGGTACGGTGCTGGGCCAACTGCTGCTGAGCATGCTGCCTACCCAGTTGCTCAGCGTATTGCCGTGGGTCACTGCTCTGGTGATCACTGCCATGCTGCCGATGTTGTTTGCGCGGGTTAACCGTGCGGAAGATGAACCGCAGCAAGCAGCGGTCTGGCCGATGCTGAAGCGCCGCAGCGCACGTCTTGGTATCAACGGCTGCATTATTTCCGGCGTTGTACTCGGTTCTTTGTATGGGTTAATGCCATTGTATTTGTCGCATCAGGGTTTTAGTGACGCCAACGTCGGTTACTGGATGGCATTGCTGGTCAGTTCCGGCATCGTCGGGCAGTGGCCGGTCGGGCGCATGGCCGACCGCTACGGTCGGTTGCTGGTATTGCGCATTCAGGTCTTTGTGGTGATTGTGGCCAGCGTGGCGATGCTGGGCAACTATGCGATGGCGCCGTCGCTGTTTATCCTCGGCTGTGCCGGTTTCACCCTGTATCCAGTGGCGATGTCCTGGGCCTGTGAGAAGGCGATGCCGCATGAGCTGGTGGCGATGAACCAGGCGCTGCTGATGAGTTACACCATCGGCAGTCTGGTAGGGCCATCCATGACGGCGATGCTGATGCAGAGCTATTCCGACCGCCTGCTGTTTGTGATGATTGCGGCCGTGGCGCTGGTATATCTGATGATGCTGCTGAAGCGGCCGGATCGCCATCACACGCCGCTGGCTGCCGCCTGAAACTAAAAAACCCGGCGCAATGGCACCGGGTTTTTTGATCCTGGCAGGGAAATCAATACATCACGGTGTGACCGTAACTCTCCAGGATCCCCTTGACGCGATCCATGGTATCCGCTTTTGGCGGATGCACGCCGTCCAGTTTGTACTCTTCCCCCATCGCCACCCATTTGTGTTTACCCAGCTCATGGTAGGGCAGCAACTCGATTTTTTCGATGTTAGCCATGTCCTTGGTGAACTCACCCAGCAAATGGGCAGACCGATCGTCGTCTGACCAACCCGGCACCACTACGTAGCGGATCCAGGTGCGTTGATTGCGTTTCGCCAGATAGCGCGCAAATTCCAGCGTGCGGTGATTGGACACCCCAACCAGATTCTGATGAATATCGTCATTCATTTGCTTGAGATCGAGCATCACCAGATCGGTGGTGTCCAGCAATTCGTCAATCACCGGATCGTAACGACGCACAAACCCGTTAGTGTCCAGGCAGGTATTGATACCTTCCTGATGACAGGCGCGGAACCAGTCGCGCACGAATTCGGCCTGCAAAATGGCTTCACCACCCGATGCGGTCACGCCGCCGCCGGAGGCGTTCATGAAATGGCGATAGGACACGGTGTCCTTCATCAATTCTTCGACGGTGACTTCCTTGCCGCCATGCGTATCCCAGGTGTCGCGGTTATGGCAGTAAAGGCAGCGCATCAGGCAGCCCTGAAAGAAGACGATAAAGCGGATCCCCGGGCCATCAACGGTGCCACAGGATTCGAATGAGTGGATACGACCTTTCACAGACATTGCAGGGGTTTCTCCAAAATTGACTGTCAAACGCAGTCTAAAAAGTAGGCGTATAGCGGTCGGCAGGGATCAGCGATGCGGCAGCAGGGCAGTGCCCGAGTGCCAGGGTGGAACGATGCCTGTCGCCGGCTATTTACCGGATAACTGTTTTGCCGGATATCCATCGATTATAGACCTCTGGCAAAACAGACTCTGCAGAGTCAGGGGGCGAGCATGATGTGTTAAAAAGGCCGGAAAATCCGGCCCCGGTGAGCAATCGGCTGGCCGAGAGGGGTTAACCACCCGGCCAGGCAGAGGATTACATCGACTGAGTGAAAGTACGGGTAATCACGTCTTGCTGCTGTTCTTTGGTCAGCGAGTTGAAGCGAACGGCATAGCCGGAGACGCGGATGGTCAACTGAGGATATTTCTCAGGATCTTCCATGGCTTCCAACAGCATTTCACGGTTCATGACGTTAACGTTCAGATGCTGGCCACCTTCGATTGACGCTTCATGGTGGAAGTAACCGTCCATCAGGCCCGCCAGGTTGGCTTTACGCACGTTGTCATCCTTGCCCAGCGCGTTAGGTACGATGGAGAAGGTATATGAGATACCGTCTTTGGCGTAGGCAAACGGCAGTTTGGCAACGGAGGTCAGCGAGGCCACTGCGCCTTTCTGATCGCGGCCGTGCATTGGGTTGGCACCAGGACCGAATGGTGCACCGGCGCGGCGACCGTCTGGCGTGTTACCGGTTTTCTTACCATATACCACGTTGGAGGTAATGGTCAGCACGGACTGGGTCGGCACCGCATTGCGGTAGGTACGCAGTTTCTGAATTTTCTTCATGAAACGTTCTACCAGGTCGCAGGCAATGTCATCGACGCGGGCGTCGTTGTTACCGAATTGCGGGTACTCGCCTTCGATTTTAAAGTCTACCGCCAGGCCGTCTTCGTCACGGATGGTAGAGACTTTGGCGTACTTGATGGCAGACAGCGAATCGGCAGCCACTGACAGGCCGGCGATGCCGCAGGCCATGGTGCGGTAAACGTCACGGTCATGCAGCGCCATCAGGGCAGCTTCGTAGCTGTACTTGTCGTGCATATAGTGAATGATGTTCAACGCGGTTACGTACTGTTTTGCCAACCAGTCCATAAAGTGGTCCATGCGATCCATGACTTTGTCATAGTCCAGCACGTCATCCATCATTGGCGCTTCTTTCGGACCAACCTGCATTTTCAGTTTTTCATCAACGCCGCCGTTGATGGCATACAGCATGGTTTTCGCCAGGTTGGCGCGCGCACCGAAGAACTGCATTTGCTTGCCGACCACCATTGGGCTGACGCAACAGGCGATGGCATAGTCGTCGTTGTTGAAGTCCGGACGCATCAGGTCATCGTTTTCATACTGTACGGAAGAGGTATCGATAGACACCTTCGCCGCGTATTTCTTGAAGTTCAACGGCAGTTTTTCTGACCACAGAATGGTCATGTTTGGCTCTGGCGACGGCCCCATGGTGTACAGGGTATTCAGGAAGCGGAAGCTGTTTTTGGTGACCAGCGTACGGCCGTCAACGCCCATACCGGCCAGCGACTCGGTGGCCCAGATTGGGTCGCCGGAGAACAGTTCATCATATTCCGGTGTACGCAGGAAGCGCACCATGCGCAGCTTCATCACCAGGTGGTCAATCAGCTCTTGCGCCTGCTCTTCGGTCAGTTTGCCGGCTTTGAGATCGCGTTCGATGTAGACATCGAGGAAGGTGGATACGCGACCAAAGGACATTGCTGCGCCGTTCTGGGATTTTACCGCGGCCAGATAACCGAAGTAGGTCCACTGCACGGCTTCCTGTGCGGTGATGGCCGGGCGGGAAATGTCGCAGCCGTATTTGGCGGCCATTTCTTTAATCTGGCCCAGCGCACGGTGCTGCTCGGCAATTTCCTCGCGCAGCTGGATAGTCATTTCCAGGTCTTCGCCGTTTTCCAGTTTGTCTTGCAGCGACTTGAACTGGTTCAGCTTGTCAGCCATCAGATAGTCGATACCGTACAGCGCTACGCGGCGATAGTCGCCGATGATACGGCCACGGCCATAGGCATCTGGCAAACCGGTCAGTACGCCGGATTTGCGGCAGTTCAGAATGTCTTTGGTATAAACATCGAACACGCCCTGGTTATGGGTTTTGCGATATTCGGTGAACACCTTTTTCAACTGTGGATCCAGTTCGCGGCCATAGACCTTGCAGGAACCTTCAACCATTTTGATGCCGCCGAACGGGATCAGCGCGCGTTTCAGCGGAGCTTCGGTCTGCAAACCAACGATGGTTTCCAGATTCTTGTTAATGTAGCCCGCGTCGTGAGAAATGATGGTAGAGGCGACGTTGGTGTCGAAATCAACCGGCGCATGAGTGCGGTTTTCCAGTTTGATCCCTTCCATGACCTGGTCCCACAGGGTGGTAGTGGCTTGAGTGGCGCCGGCCAGGAACGATTCGTCACCTTCATAAGGCGTGTAGTTTTTCTGAATGAAGTCACGGACGTTGACTTCGTTCTGCCAGTCACCTTTGCTGAAACCTTCCCAGGCCTGGGCTAACTTTTGGTTAAGTTCGGTCATTGTACACCTACCTTCTAATTGTGGATTTCGAACCCGGCGTTGCGATAGCGGCTCAATGCTGCCGATCACCACGCAGATATATTACCCAGTAAGTCAACCCAACCAGCAGACCGCCACCGATGATATTACCGAGGGTGACAGGAATCAGGTTGTCGATGATAAAATTGCTTACGGTCAGGTGAGCGAATTGCTCGGGCGTTGCTCCTACGGCCTGCCAGAACTCCGGCGTGGCGAGATGCTTGATTACGATGCCCATCGGGATCATGAACATGTTGGCGATACTGTGCTCAAAACCGCTGGCAACGAACATGGCGACCGGCAGAACCATGGCGAACATTTTGTCCATCAGGCTGCGGCCGGAGTAGCTCATCCACACTGCCAGGCAGACCATCAGGTTAGCCAGAATGCCGAGTGACACGGCTTCAACAAAGGTGTGATGCAGTTTGTGATCGGCAGTCTGCAACACGTTCAACCCCCACAGGCCGTTGGCCGTCATATATTCGCCGGAACACCACATCAGGGCGACGAAGAACAGTGCGCCGATCAGGTTACCAATATAGACATTAAGCCAGTTGGTTGCCAGTTGGCGCCAGGTAATACGGCCGCTGGCCTTGGCAATCACGGTGAGGACGGTGGAGGTGAACAGGTCTGCACCGCAGACCACCACCAGCATCAGTCCCAGAGAGAAGCAGATACCGCCGACCAGTTTGGCCAGGCCGAAGGGCACCGCTGCGGTGCCGGTGGTAGCGGTGATATAGAAGACAAAGGCGATTGAAATGAATACGCCTGCGGTTATGGCCAGATAAAACGTTTTAAGCGGCTGCTTGGTCGCTTTATATACGCCCGCATCTTCGGCGACTTTCGCCGTTGCGGCAGGTAATAACAGATCGAAAGGATTGTCTGCTTTCACGCTAGCTCTCGCTCAAAAGGGTTATAACAACGCAATGAGATACTAGCAAAGCGGTATGCGGTAAAAGTTGATTTGGATCATGATGGGCCAAAGTAGAAGGGTCAGAAACGCGAAAATTTTGGCAAAAATTAACTCAACTATTTGTTTTTTATCTAAAAAATATTTTTTAAACTTTGCATTCTTTTTTGAATGGATGGGCGGGGATGCTAGTCTAACGGTTAATTTTTTTGTATTTATTTTGCCGTCAAAGGGCAAAATATCATCGTGCAATTAACCTGAATTTAACTTTCTTGTAACCATTGCAGGTCGGGGGAGATTTGCCCTGTGGGGCGCAGATCGCCACCAGATGAAAATGCGCCGGTTTCCCGGCAACATTAGGGTGCTGATCATCGGGCGATTGACAGGCACCGGCGGCAAGCCGTGCGGTGCCCGATCGCGGGTTAGGCTTTTGCCCAGTGGCGGCGTTTCGCCTGCTGCAGTTTTTCGTAGGCAGCCAACAGCGCCTGGTGCGCCGGCAGTGCTTGCAGATCGCTGTCGACGGCGAACAGACCGTTAAAACGCGCTTCGCCGCTCATGGCCGCGGAGGCGGCATCAACGGCTTCCTGGCCGTACATCTTCACAAAGGCGCCGTAGTACTGGGCCGGATCGCGGTCCGGTTCCTGCGCGAGCAGCAACAGCGTTTGCAGACAGCGGTAATAGTTGCTGCGTTGCGCGCTAAGCACCGAGGCGTTGAAGTCCTGCGTCCATTCGGTCCAGATTAGCGCCTGATCCATATCGCCGCCGGCCAGCGCCAGCATCGACTTCAGCTCACCGACGCGCAGCGTGTGCCAGGCGTTGTCCTTACCGGAGGCAATGCCCAACAGTTCGCGTACGCGGGTGAAATCATCCAGCCCTTCATCATCCAGACGTTCGATCAGCGCCAGATATTCCTCCGGCGCCCAGTCGCTGTCCGGCAGCGCCAGCAGCAGATCGCGCAGATGTGCGCCCATGCTGTTGTTGGCCAGCAGCAGATCTTCGGCCGGATAAATGTCGGACATCCCCGGTACGATGATGCGGCAGGCGTAGACGCCCAGATGTTCATAGTCGGCGATGTACACTTCCGCGTCTTCTTTCTTGAAGATCTCCATCAGGGTTGCGAACTCTTGCTGGGTACTGCCGCTGAAGCTCCAGTCGACGAAGGGATAATCCGCATCCCGCTTGAACATATCCCAGGAAATCAGGCCGCTGGAATCAATAAAGTGCGTTTCGAGGTTGGCGTGTTCGGCCACTTCTTCGTCATCGAAGGTCGGCGCGGTGAACACGTCGAGATCCTTCAGACTGCGGCCCTGCAACAGCTCGGTCACGGTGCGCTCCAGCGCTACGCCGAAATCGGGATGGGCACCGAACGAGGCAAAACAGGTCCCGTTGGCCGGGTTGAACAATACCACGCAGATCACCGGGTAGTCGCCGCCCAGCGAAGCATCATAGGACAGGATCGGGAAGCCTTCTTCTTCCAGTTTGGCGATGGCTTCAACCACCCCGGGATAGCGGTTCAGCACCTCGGCCGGGATCTCCGGCAGGCTGATTGACTCGGCGATGATGCGGTTTTTGACATAGCGCTCGAACACTTCCGACAGGCCTTGCACACGCGCCTCGCTGGCGGTGTTGCCGGCCGACATGCCATTGGAAACGTACAGATTGCCGATGATGTTCATCGGGATATATACCGTTTCCTGATCGGACTGGCGGGTGAACGGCAATGCACAGATACCGCGATCGCCATTACCGGATTGCAGGTCGATCAGTTCGCTGGCGCGTACTTCCTGCTCAGGATTGTAGAACGCATGCAGGCGCTGATCGAGGATACCGGCCGGCAGGGAATCATCCTCCGGGATCGGGAACCACTTCTCGTTGGGATAATGTACGAAATCGCCCTCGGCGATCTGCTTGCCCAGGTAGAAGTCGGCAAAGAAATAGTTGGTCGACAAGCGTTCGAAATATTCGCCCAAAGCGGAAGCCAGCGCGGCTTTTTTGCTGGCGCCTTTGCCGTTGGTGAAGCACAGCGGGCAATCGCGATCGCGAATATGCACCGACCAAACGTGTGGAACCGGATTAAGCCAGGAAGCTTCTTCGATATTGAAACCCAGGTCGCTTAATTTCTGTTGGAAACGGCTGATGGAATCTTCCAGCGCGGCGTCTTTACCGGGGATAAAAGTCTGCGTCATCGTCTTCACTTTATGTTTTCATGTTGACAGGTGTTTTTATTTAAACTTTATTTTTCAATGCGTTAATTAAAAATAAAGCTGTATATTGTTCCAGTGTTTTTTGACGTTTTCTCATTCTTGCAGCAAAATGTGGGGTACGTGGTGGGGCCGCGCTGAACACAAAAACAGCCTGCCATAAGATGGCATCACCCTGAGGGTATCCCTCGACCGAGGGCGATATCTTCTCACACGTGAGTTAAAAAAGGGTAGGTTCGGTCGGTTCAGTAGGTTCAATATTTTATTTCTATGTTTTATAAGTGTTTTTGTTTTGATGTTGAACCTACCTTGAACCGACTTTATGTCGTTTGAACCGACCCTATAGCTACCAGTTGCAGAACAATCATAACGAGAGGCTGTGCATGGCATATGGAATGAACAAGCTGACGGACAAAAAGCTCAGGGCGTTGCTTGGTACCAAGAGTGAACGGGAGTCTAAAATCTCCGACGGAGCAGGGTTAATGATCCGTGTCAGCAAGGCCGGTTCTATCAGTTGGTTCTACAAATATCGCCTTGGCGGGCGTGATACTCCTGCTTTGATGCTCGCTTTGGGCAAATACCCTGACCTCACTCTCGCCAAAGCCAGAGAAAAGCGTGACCAATGTCGCGCCTGGTTGGCTGAGGGGCGCGATCCTCAGCGCATGTTCAAGCTTGGTAGGGAAGCGACCTTGAAGCCAGTGACGGTGAAAGAGGCGCTCGAATACTGGCTCACAGAGTACGTTGATGGGAACCTGGTGAACGATGTAAGGTACCGGGAGCGGTTCACCAATCATATATACCCCTATATTGGCGATATGGCGCTCTCTGACTGTGAAACTCACCATTGGCTTACCTGCCTAGCCAGAACGAAGAAAAACGCCCCTAGCGTCGCTGGGATGGTTTTACAGATGGGTCAGCAAGCCTTCAAGTTTTGCCGTATACGCCGTTATGCCGTTTGCCATGTTCTCGATGGGCTGACGATGCAGGATATTGGGGTCAAAACCAGTAAGCGGAAAAGGGTGCTGACCAGCAGGGAACTGACAGATCTGCTCGTAGCCTTGAAAAACGATTCGTTTTCGCCGTACTACACCAACCTGGTATCGCTGCTGATCTCGTTTGGTGCCCGTACTGGTGAAGTCAGGCTTTCGGAGTTGAAGGAGTGGGATTTGCGTGACAAACTCTGGACCGTTCCTGAAATGCACAGCAAAAACGGCGAAAAGATAATCAGGCCTATTCCAGACCGATTATGTCCGCTTATCGAGCAGCTAAAGCAGCAAAACAAAAAATCTGGGTTGCTGCTGGGGGAAGTTAAAACCGATTCCGCCGTGAGCCAGACAGGGCGCAAAATGTGCCAGCGGCTGGGGCACTCTGAGCACTGGCGACTACACGATCTGCGACGCACTTTCTCCACAGGGATGAGCGATCTGGGTATTGCTCCTCACATTGTCGAGCTGTTGCTTGGCCATACACTGGGCGGGGTAATGGCGGTTTACAACCGCAGTCAGTATTTGCCCGAAAAACTGGATGCGTTGAATCGTTGGCTAGAGCGTTTGGATTTGCTCGCTGGCAATCACGAAAATGTTGTTTTGCTCCCAAGGAAGAACTCGGCTTAACATGCTGGTGATAAAAATACGAATGACAATAGTGAGAGTGCTAACAAATATTCTTTCGATAGATATATGGACTAGAGGAGAGCTCCATGGCTAACGTAGATTCAAAAATACCATTTATATACTGCCGAATTGGCAGGGCTGCTGAGTTTTTGGATATGCATGCATTTGATCTCCTTAGTTTGGGTGCCTGTGGAAAAATAGGTTTATGTGTAAGGCTAAATGGGATGGGTTCGATACTATCTCTCGATGGCAATATTAAAAAACACGAGGATTGGTATGCTTCACTTGATTATGACCACTCTGTATTGGCGGCAGCAAAATATATTTCCACATATGCATCTTTTTCTATAGATAATATTTTTGAGAATGATGATTTTTCACCGGGTTTTTATCCACAGTTTTATAAAGCAAGACGCGGTGATGACACTGAGGATGAAAGTTGGTCACAAAGCCATAGAGGAAGAGCTTATGGTCTTTGGACACTTCCAACACGAATCATTAACACCATTCTGATTGATGGTACAGCATCAGCCGGAGGGGTGGCATTGGGTTTTAATAAAAGCGATGAAAACACCCCTGCTGGGTGGCTATTCCCTCTAACAATAGCAGAAATTAATGAAAATGGTGTTGACTCTGTTGAAGTCGATGAAGATTATGAAGAAATATATGAAAAACTAGATTTAACAGAGAATGACTTATGGATAACAGCAGAGACCGTTCGCAGATTGGTTGATTTTAATGGGGACTATTACAATTTAGAACCGGGTGCTAGCGGCATTGCTGGCGTTAAGAACCATGAAATTAAGCGTGGAGAAATTGTCCACCACAGCTCTGAGCGCCACGCAGGAAATCGGAGCAGATATTAATGGCAGCTCTTAGACTCAGAGAACAACAAAATAGTGTTTTTGAAGAGTATTGCAGAAAATCTAGTGGAGAAATTAATTATTCTGCTTGGGCGAGGGAATTAATCAACCGCCCAGATTTTTTCATTAATCAAACCGCACCTATCAAAACCGAATCAAAATTGCGGAAATATTGAGCAATGCTCATAAATCGCCATCTGAAAGAAAGACCTAACCCGCTGTAAGCCATACAAAGGTACGAGTAAACTTTACTCATGCTTTTGTATGGTTATTCGCACAACAGTAAATCTTACAACTGTATTTTCATCCAGTGTTTTAGCGCTAAACTGTTCTCCATAGATTGCAAACAAGAGGAGACAGTATGTCAGACACCATCTTTACCCCGCCGACCCCAGAGCAGCGCCGCAGCATATTAGCGGAGTATGGGTTCACCTACGATAAACGCATCCGTGAGCGTGAGTGTTTGGATATTACCAGCCTATCCCGCACCACCCGCTGGCAGTTTGAGAATGAAGGTAAGTTCCCGGCCCGCTGCCATTTTGGCCGCAATTCCTGTGCCTGGCTTCTCAGCGATGTGTTGTGGTGGGTTCGTAATCCACCAGCCGTTACAAACGTTAATAACCCATATAGCCGCCGTTCCGCTTAACGAGGAATAACCAATGAAACTGAAAAGTACGGCCATTCTTGGTCGGGCCCCAACTCACCCTGAATTCACCTCCGGTGCGAATATCGCGGAGCTCAAATTCCACGACCAGGTGGTAATTCCATTCGACAATGGCGATGGGAAAATATGGTTCACAGCTGAGCAAACTGGCCAAGCTGCTCGGGTATGCGAACAAAGACAAGGTTCTGAACCTGTATTACCGGCACCAGGACGAGTTCACCGAGAGCATGACGACCATCGCCAAAGTGAGGGTGGACGGAATAAACAATAGCTTACGTGACGTTGACACCCGTTTGTTCTCACTTCGTGGCGCTCATCTTATCGGTATGTTGTCGCGTACCAAGATCGCCAAAGAGCTGCGTATCTGGTTACTGGACCTTGCCGAGCAAGAAGCTTCAGCACCTCAAGGTGGTGTTCATCACACGATTGAGCAGATGCGAAACATTGTTGCGACAGCCCGGAAGGCCTCAGACGAAGATTCTTCCGACGCTGGGCGTCGTCTTCGTAAACGCCAAGATGATTTGCCGGAGTTGCTTAAAGCCGAAAGGCTAGTAGATGAGATGGGGCAGATACCATTCGATCTGATCGGCGGCGGTAAGAAAGAGGTGTTGGCATGATGGCTAATATCTACAGGGTTGTCGCAGAGCATGTCGCGCCGCGCAAGGGATTCAGCGATGTTGTCCAGCCAACAGGCCCGATAATGTCGGGTCAGTTACACCAAGGTGCAAATATGCAGCTTACCTATAACTCACTGATTCAGCTTAATTATAACGATTCGTTAGAATTGGGTAACTCATTGATTCTTCCACAAACCTGCGCTGCAGGGAGTCGCGTTAAACACGATTCGCCTGAACATTACAGTTACTCATGTTCGCCGGAACATAAACACTGCTTAGGCTTGAAGGTTCCGACGAAATTCGTCGCCACCTGCACACCGGGTATTCAAAGGAATGTGAGACGTTCTTTTCCGGTTAATCAGCAGGTTGCAGACAAAGAAAAGGGCCGGACTGCGAATCCGACCCTTTGGGATTATTGCTTTTTAAATCATCAAGATTATCAGTATATTGCAGTCACGCAGGATAACAAGGTTGCTTTGGGTAATCCAGTTACCTACGAAAATTTCGTAGATCAGCCCTCTGGCGATTCCTTGGTTTTCTTTCGCTGCCGGCGTTTGATCTCACTACGTGCAGCAGTAATTAAAAATCCTGCCGTACTCTCGCCTTCTTCTTTGACTTGTTCAATGGACTCTAAATCATCAAGAGGAAGCCTTACAGACACCTGGAGCGACTTGTTATTTTTTCTTCCTGTTGCCATTACTGAATCTCGTTGGAATTGGTGGTGTTCAGTATGCACTGATTATTTTGCATTTCAACTGTTGACGTGGTGTTCACCTGAGAATATATTGGTGGTGTTCACCTTGATTGTATCATGGTGCAAAAATGGCAACGCCCCAGAGTGCGGGAACACTGCTGAGGCGTCTAACCACATCGTTAAATGGAGTAACAATATGGCATGTTCACATGATACCCAAACTCGCCCTAAATTTGTATACCTGTTCTTGGGCACCCCCAACGAATTTCCTGACTCCACACCGACGGTTGCTTCGCGCTGAGGCTGATACCGAGGATGACGCTCGCGCCAAATTCCCTCGCTGGACGCTGATCTTTGCCGCTCAAATCCGCACTGAGGCACCTTGTCGCCTGCAAATCTTCTCCACTGACGAAGGTTTCATGTGGGTTTTACGAGCAGCGCCAGACTGCGTCGGAGGCCGCTCATGCATAACATTCCCCCTGAAATTCTGACCTTGCTCGGCATTTATCCGGGCACTACTGGCCGAGTGATGTTGTACGTCGAGAACGGCGTTATTACTTCGAACCTGCCGATCCCCGATCATCATTTTTGCTGCTCGGTCGAATCCTTCGTTGAACTGGCGCAGCGTGCTGGCTGGCATGTATCGCCAGAACGCCCTGATCTGGAGGTTGCCCATGTCGCATGAAAATGGACTGAGCGAGGCGTGCAAACAGGCCGATCAACTGAACGCGCTGCTGGTGGCCATGACCCTAGCGTCGGACGAGCTTGATACGACGGATCTGCAAACGTTGGTCACATTGGCCTTTGATCTGGCTGGTGGGCCAGCCTGCTGGTTACTGGAAGAGCAGCATCGCCGGGAGAAGAAAAATGCGTAGCGTTAAGGTTCTGGATGCCATCAATGCCCTTGCCAAAATCCAGGCGTTGGCTGCCGCTGCTGGCTATTTGACATCTAACCAACGTGAAGAGCAGCTCTGTTTTGAGCTCATCGAAATGATTGAGGAAATCGCCCAGCGTGGTGTGGAGGCTGAAAATGAGTAAAACCTACACCTATCAGGTGACTGAGGATGTGCTTCTGCTTTTGGCTCGCTCACTGGATCTGATGAATTGCGCACAACTCATCATCAATAGCGGGAACGAGGATATGCAGAGGTATGTGATGTCTCTGGTGGAGGCGGCGGAATACTTTGGTCAGCAGACATTCAACACGCTGGATTTCGGTGAGCAACCGATGGTGAAAAATGAACAGGGGGTGTGCAATGGCTAAGAAAACTGAACTGATGGTCGTCGAGGCTAAAGACCTGCAGATCGTTGAGTATCGCGGTCAGCGTGTGGTGACCACCGAACAAATGGCGGCGGGATATGGCGCCACTGAGCAAATGATTACCAACAACTTTAACCGTAACAAATCTCGGTTTGTTGAGGGTAAGCACTACTTTAAGTTGAGTGGTGGTGAAGTCGAAATTTTGCGCAACTCTTTCAGCGGTGTGCAAATTTCTCCGAAGGCACGGACCCTCACACTGTGGACGGAGCGCGGTGCTGCTAACCACGCAAAAATTCTTGAGACTGACCAGTCTTGGGACTTCTATAACGAAATGGCGGAATACTACTTCACTCGCCGTGAGGCACTGCCGGCACCGGCCGACTTGTCGAAGTTGGAGATCCTGCAACTGGCCATTGAGTCCGAAAAAGGTCGGCTGGCGGAAAAAGAGCGTGCAGATCATGCGGAACGCACCAAGTCGCAAATCAGCCGTAAACGCGAAGCCTCCGCCCTTGGCAAACTCAGCGCTGCTACCCGCAAATGCCGTGACCTTGAGGAACGTCTGGGTGAAAGCGTGAAGCATGCGACGATCACCAAGGTAGAGAAGAAAACCGATCGCGAATTTAAATTTGCTGCTCTGCGTAAGTGGTGCAAGGAGCGAGGTGTCACGGCGGTCGATGTGCCAGACCCACGCTATGGCAGCGTCAAGTCCTGGCCAGCAGGTGCATGGCTGGACGTGTACGGCATTGATCTGCGCAAACTCTTCGGGGGGTGAACTGTGAGCTATATCGAACAGATTTTGTCACGCACTGATAACAGCAGCGAAGACACCGAACGGCTGAAGTTCATCCGCATGCATTCCGAAGGTGCCTATGAGGGTTTGCTGTCCGGGCTTGGAGCAATCGGCAATATTACTTTCTGGGCATGTGACAACAAAGAATATACCGATGAAATGGCGCGAGCAGATTTATGTTCACTCGGCGAAATGCTGATGTATATCCCCGGTATTGCGGCAGCACTTAAATTTAATGCGGATGAGGCTGATTTCTCTATTAGGGAACGAGAGCAGAAAAAGAAACGCTGAAACCCAACGTTAATTAATCGCCATCAACAAATTTAATACCGACGCCGGTCGGGGGATTCACTCGGCCGGAATTCGGGAAGGACATACTATGACTCACTCAATTGAATTAAATCGCAAGCACATTGCGGAGGCGTTTGTGGATTATTGCAAGCGTCGCAGCGGCGGACACCCGGTGTGTACGGTGACGGTCAATCGCCAGCAGGTCATCCTTGGCGAACTGAGCGCGGACGCGGTACACCGTTGCCTGACAGACTGCTTTGAAGTGGAATGCTACAAAAAATACGGGCAGACCAACAGCCTCAAATTATTGGCGTCCACCTATTCCGGCATGCTGAATAAAGACAACAGCAAATTAACGCCGGAAGGCATTGAGTTTATGTCTTCACTGATGAGCAATGCTGTGGAAATGGCACTGAAAAATCCGAAGGGCAACCCCCTTGGTCTGGAGATGTATTAATGGCAACGAAAACTACCCCTGAAATTACTCGCTCTGGCGAGTTCATTCTGACACCTGGCCTATCTGAATGTGGGTTGGGTGATATCACTGTTCACGAGCAGGACGGAAAGGTTTTTGTTGCAACCGTATTGGTGAAAGATATTCCGCAATGGGTCAATGATCGCGAGCACAGTTGTGGGCTGCTGGAATCTGAGTTAATGGCGTTCTGGCTCCTCTACACCGGCAACCCATCAGAAGCGGATTCGTTGTTGTTCTGGCGCTGGCGTTTTGTGGACTGCTGGCGGAATTACCAAACCGAATTAACCGGCGCACCGTCCTTCACGCATGAAGTGAATGGCAATCTGAATATTTTGCCGATGTATCCCCGCGCCATGCGTTTCGCCGTAGCCAGTCATATGGAAGGCGCGATGATTGAACATCTGGGCGAAGAAGAAGGTACCCGGATGGCATTGAACATGTATGCACAAATGGTAGCACCGCCAGATTCTTCCCAGTGGCTGACTCCGTTAGGCATCGAAGCGGTAGAAAGGCTGAAACGGGTGTTTTTCGAGGCTATCGAGCTGATTGACAAAGGTCCACTTCCTGAAGAGGTGATGCACTGATGAGTAGTTCAATCAAAACACCGAATGGCGTCGCACATGCGCAGTGGCCGGATGCACTGTTCTCCAGCGTTTATCGCTGGGTGATGGGCAGGCCTGTTATGCGGAACGAAGCGGCAGCAGCGGTAAAGCGGACAAAACAGGCAACACCGGAAGGCGATTTGGCGAGAAAGCTGAACACTATGGTTCTTGGTGATTCCGTGAGTCCGGAATGGTTGGCGGACAATGGTTTCCAGTCGCACAGGTCGCCAGAAGCTGCCAGGGAAAAACGTGAGGCGCTGGTGCTTGAATATATCGAGCGTAAAACTCTGGCGCTTGCCCTTTCTGACGGCGAGCGGATAAATCGCTTGTTTAATCAGGTCACAGACAAGACGGAGCAGGCACGAAAGCAGGCAGCACCTTCTGGACTGAAACCTTATGTTGATGCCCGGAACGGTGGGCTGTACTGGGTGGAGCCGAAAACCGATCGGGATACCGGTGAGATCAATGAAAAGGAAAGCTGGCTATCAACGTTGGCTGAGGTGGTCGGTGTTGGCGAGGATGATGCAGAGCGCTACCTGATCCTCGCCTGGACACCGGAAAGCAGTGATGAACGGCGTACGGAAGCCGTGCCCCTGCGTGATATTGGTGAACGTGACGGCTGGGCAAAACTCAAGGCCGGCGGCATGCTGGTCACCTCGAAAAGCGGTCTGCGTGCCATTCTTGCCGATCACCTGCAGCGCAGTGGCAAACGTGACATGTGGGCGATTGCCAGCGCCAGCGGTTGGCAGTGTGGCGCTTACATCATGCCCGACGGGGAAGTGTTGGGCACACCAGAAAAACCGGTGCTGTTCAATGGGCGTTCTGCTGCTGCGCGGGGATATACCGTCAAGGGAACGTCGGAGAGCTGGCGTAACAGTGTGGCCATGCTGGCGAAGGGGAACCCGTCAATGATGCTGGGCATTGCCTGTGCACTGGCTGCGCCGCTGATTGGTATCGCGGGGGCTGATGGCTTTGGTGTTCACCTGTTCGGTGGTTCATCAGCGGGGAAGACCACTACCGGTAATGCGGCCAGTACGGTATACGGTGAACCGGACGCGTTAAAGCTGACCTGGTATTCAACGGCGCTCGGATTGGTGAACGAAGCGGCGGCGCACAACGACGGATTTATGCCGCTGGATGAAATCGGCCAGGGCAGTAACCGCAAGGCGGTGGCTGATGCGGCTTATGCGCTGTTTAACGGCGTGGGCAAGATCCAGGGGGCAAAAGACGGCGGCAACAGGGATATCAAACGCTGGCGGGCGATGGCCTTCAGTACCGGTGAGGTTGATATGGAAAGCTATATCCGGGCTGATGGCGGAAAAATTAACGCCGGGCAACTGGTGCGCCTGCTCAACGTGCCGATCACCAAAGCGACGCAGTATCACGGTTATGCCGACGGTAAGACGCATGCTGATGCCATGCGTGATGCCTGCAAGCAGAATTATGGTGCTGTGGGGCGCGAGTGGATCAACCTGCTTGCCAGCCAGAAAAAGGAAGCCGTTGACACGGTTCGTGGTGCTGAACGTCGGTGGTTGGGATTATTGCCCGAGGAAGCGAGCGAGCAGGTTCGGCGTGTGGCGTCACGTTTTGCCGTACTGGAGGGGGCGTTGCTCCTGTCGAAAGCGCTCACAGGATGGAGTGAGCAGGAAAGCCGCGATGCTCTGCAACACAGCTTCAATGCCTGGGTGAATGAATTTGGCATGGGCAACCGTGAAGCCAAGGCCTGGGTAGAGCAGGCGGAAGCTTTTTTGCAGCGCTTTGGTTATAGCCGCTATCTGCCGCACCCACACACTGATCCTCGCGATTTGCCTATCCGGGATTTGGCCGGGTACCGGGAAGAACGTCCAGGGCTTGAGACGTTGATATTTCATACCTATCCGTCGGTGTTCCGCGATGAAATCGCCGCTGGTGCCAACCCTGTTGCATTTGCTCAAGCGCTGTCCGATGCCGGCATGCTGGATAAACCGGCCAAAGGGATGACCAAAAAGACGCTGAGAATTGACGGCAAGCAGCCGCGCTTCGTCGTGCTGATGATGCCGGACGACACCGAGGAGGAAACATAATGACTGCACATATTGCAGCACACGGCCGGCTGGTGGCTGACGTGCAAATAAAGACCACCAGCAACGGGCACTCGATGGCGCTGGGCAGAATGGCCGTACCACTGCCGTGTCACGGAGCCGAAGATGGGCAAGCGACATTCTGGCTGGCGGTCACGGCGTTTGGCAAGCAGGCTGACTTTCTGGCAAAGCACAGTAAAGGCGACCTCATCAGCGTATCCGGGACGATGAACATCAATCAATGGACCGGCGGTGATGGCCAGATGAACACCGGGTATCAGGTGCTGGCCGATTCGGTTATCAGTGCACGCACGGTGCGCAGTGGTGGCAAGCGTCAGAGCCAATAACGAGGAGGGCGGTCTCAGCGGGCCGCCAGTGCCACGTAGAAAAATGCAGGAAAATAATTTGATGAGGCTCTGTACCTGCTTACTAGTAGAATACGGCGACAAATCCGGAAGGTTTTTTCTTGACATTTTATTGAGGTGTTTATGTTTTGTTGTGTAAAGAGAAAGAAGCAGCATGATAAAAAAACAATGACAGAATTTCAGTCTGATATCGGCCAAGATGGTGTTGTTTTTGCGCGTGAAGCAAACGCGAGTGAGTTACTCCGTTTATGGGAAAATACGCAGCCAAGTAAATTCTTAGAGGAGGCGGTCGCCACAAAAAAAGCAATAGATGAAAAAAGGATAATAATAAGGAAGATTCTATCAAAAGAAATGTTACCGATTAAAAGTGTGGGGGTAGCTAAGTTTGTATTGAGTAAAGATAGGGAGCTATTCACATTAAGTGCCGCAACCGGGGTGCGAAGAGATATACCTAGAGCATACACTCATCCTACGATGGTTGGTGGGGACTCTGTTTTGACCGCTGGTTGGATTTATCCTGATCAAAACGTCCCAAATAAATATACATTTGCAAATGTAACGGGACACTACAAAGTTAACTTAAAAAGCTTGGATGCATTAAAACCTGTGCTTCGTAATCTTGGGTTAACTGGAAGCGACTATCGATTTAGTGAGTTTTATTCTCCTGCAACGATGAACCCGGCAGTAATGGCTTTACGTAATCCTGAGTGGAGCCTCCCAGCTCCGATTGCGATTAACAATAATGAACCCCAATGAGTTTGCTGAAAACATCAGCCAGGTACCACACTCATTTTCAGTCTGCTTGCAACTTGACTTGCTGTTGATTTAATTCAATTGATTGTTTTATCTGAAAAAGCTTGGGAAAAGCGTCGCCGCGGACATGGGGGTAGACGAATGATCTAATTGGTGTGTATGAAACGTGCCTGGTGTTAATTGGTTGTTTCGTAAAATGCAACTAAGTGAGCTTCGTTGCAATTTATGCAATAATTGGTGCGTTGATTTCATTGCGTGAAAGGTGGCGAAAATGAGACTGGAAGCGGCGTTAAAGCACTTCAGCCCGCAGGGCTTGGTAATTTCCGATTCATCCACGTGCACATCGGCGGATCGTGTAACAGGCACTGACGTTATGGCCGCGCTGGGGCTGACGGAATCTAAGGCCCGCTTTGGCATGGCGGCGTTTCTGGGTAAAACGGGCATCAGCAGCGAAGACCGGGAAAGGGCCATTGTGGAGCTGACGCAGTACGCGATGCGCAAGGCACCGAAGCACGTTGGCAAAGTCGCCGGCCGCCGAATGGCACGCTGCATGCAAATTCTGGCCGCGCTCGCCTATGAGGAATACGCGCACTTTGCTGGCGCCAGTGTGACCTGTCACGACTGCCACGGAGAGGGGCTGGTGGCGGTTGAGCGTGATGTCGTGACCTACCCGGGTTATGTCGGTATGGATGGTGAGGAGAAAATCGCGCCGACAACCAAACGGCAGGTGGTGTGTGAGATGTGCCAGACCTGCAACGGTAAGGGCAAGATCCATAAGCGCTGTCGGAACTGCAAGGGAACCGGCAAGGCGCTCGACCGTGAAGCCACCAAGGCTAGCGGTGCACCGGTGATTAAAGATTGCGAGCGGTGCGGCGGGAAGGGGTTCAGCCGTATGCCTTCATCGGTGGCCTATAGGGCGATCATTGCGCTGCTGCCTGACCTGAATGAAAGGACGTGGCGCCGCAACTGGAAGCCTTTCTACGAAACGCTGGTAACGAAATGCGAAATTGAAGAGGGGGTAGCCGCTGCAGAATTCAGCAAGGTGACCCGATAAGGGGTTTTGAGTGGGGCTTGATTTGTCCGAACTTGGCGTGTAGGCTTCCAATTGTGGAAGGAAGCATCCAAAGCACATCACGATAAAAATATCATCGAAATCCTGCCAGCAATGGCGGGGTTTTGCGTATCTGGAGCCCCGAAATATCGAAGTGCGTTACTGAGAGCCTTGTTTTACTTGCTCTTGGTGGTTTAATCACTTGCAGGGGGGAGGATAATTGTGACTATTTTGTTAAACAAAATGAAAACAAGTCGAGAGTAATCCTTTTCCTTTGGTTTTCTGAATTATATTATTTTGGCTTGCCATTCGGACAGTTACATTGGAATGGCTGGTATTGAATTGACAGCCGGGAAAGACCGGCAACCTGGCCCTTTAGCTCAGTTGGTTAGAGCGCGCGACTCATAATCGCTCGGTCGCTGGTTCAAGTCCAGCAAGGGCCACCAAGCGGGCATTGTATAATGGCCATTACCTCAGCCTTCCAAGCTGATGATGTGGGTTCACAACCCCCGCAGACCGTTTCAGTGCCGTAGATAAAGGGCGTACTTTTTGTTTGGGCCCCAAAGGTCTGAGTAGCGGACAGCAGAGTGCGCCCTGTTTTGCAGCATGAACGGTTCGCTGGTGATGGCTGGTAGAAGCACTCGCAGAATGATTGTTAATTTTTTTAGGCTGAATTTTTTCGAGGGTTATTTTTTCTGGGTTTCATCTATACTTTGCTTAACGGTAATCGTCGAGAGGTGAGATATGTCGGACACTACATCAAGATTGGCAATAGAGATCTTAGCGCTCAAAAAAATAATAACGGCACTGTACGCGACGTTGAGTTCTGCAGACCGCGAGATGCTTAATGCTATGCTGGCTAATGGTTCTGGTGAAGATGTTATTGAATCGGCATCACTCCAGCGAGAAATTCAGGTTGAAATTAATAAAATCCTTCTTTGATGCATAAAGCCGCATCACACTTTTTAGGTGTAAAGTCATGGATGATAAAGGTAGGAACTAATTTAAGCCCTGAGCTAACCGCTGAGAAGGTAATCTTGTGTGTCGATAAGGCTTGAGAGATACGTCAAAGACTGTGTTTTTATAGTTACTGTTGTTGAATTGTTTATCGTTTGTAGTGCTTACTGATAACGCTGTAGTTAACATTAACGGAGTGGGTTATCAGTTGCTCATAATGCGCTTATCAATTATTCATCTTCCGATGAGCGCACATTTTTCCTTTAGTGTGCGTAATTAAACGTGCTTTGGTTAGTGCACATACTTCTGCGTTTGTTGAGTTCAGAACGTCAAATTTATCGAGCACGCTTCACATATGCGAATTCTAATACAAAGAGCCCTGGCTAACCGCCGGGGCTTTTGCGTTTTGGTGGATCAGATCGCTACCGCTGGTGGCGTTTTCCATCGGCAGTGATCCACCAGCGACAACTACAAAGCGACAATTCGCGTCAATTACAGGCTGCCATTTGGCGGCCTTTCTTCATTGTAAGAGGCCAATCTATGGACAAGAACGAACCGTACTTTTTCAATCCTGGCTGGAGCACTGAACAGCTTGAGGATTGGCTAAATCAGCAGCGACTGCACTTAGCACACCACAATAAGTTAAAAGTTGAAAGAGCCGCTCTGCTGAAGCAGCTCTCAGAGGTTGATGCTGCGTTGGAATACTACGCTAATTCAGTGACGCCAGGGGAATTGAGTTTTCCTTGGGATCCCAGTCCTCTTCTAAAAGCTCATCAAAAGTAAAAGCCACGCTTGGTAAACTGAGTGATTCAATAAACTCCTGTATATCCTTCGGGAGTTTATCAACACGAAGTTCATCTTGGATCACAAACAGACTATCGCTTAAAGAGAGCTTTCGAATTTCTGACGGCGTCCAGTATGTTTTTGTGAAGATTAAGTGGTAAAGGGCATTTTTGCCTTTAAGCGGTTCAAAAATGGTGGCAAATTTTTTTCGGTGCTCGTTTAGCACGATTTCTAAGGTGAGTATCTGTGCAGAGCGATTCTTAATACAGTTATCTTGCTGACTGCCAGAATAATATGCGGAGTGATTGAGGTTTCGATTTTGGCAGACCTTTGCCTTGATAACGTGCCACAGATTGTGAACTGCGCTCATAATGCATTCTTCTTGGTTGTGTGAGAACACCCAAGATACCACTGTTGTCTGAGGTGGGAAAATAACAGGTAAATAATTCAAAAGCTGAGCTAATGTTCGGCTTTTTTCATTTATGAGGCACCAACCGCGCAGCGGGAGGTAAGGATGACACGAATGCTAATCAGAGCAGCCGATGGAGCCGTGCACACTGGTAGTGCAGTGTCGTTCGTCCTCGGCATCATTAATTATTTTTCCCAGAGCGAGTGGATCATTCTCGGCGTTATCTTCGGCATGTTCTGTTCGGCATTTGGTATCGCCCTCGGCATTTACTTCCGCTGCCGGCGCGAACGGCTTCTGCGTGACTGGATCAACAGGCGTAAGGAGAGCATCGACACGGAAGAGCTTGAAATGCTGGAGCGTGAGTGATGGGGAACAAATCAAAACTCAGTGCTGTAATGCTGGCGCTGATTGCCGCCGGCGCATCGGCTCCGGTCATGATGTCGCAGTTTCAGGGAGAGAAAGAAGGCCAACGCCTGACTGCATACCAAGACGGAGTCGGCATCTTGACAATTTGCGGCGGTGTGACAATGGTCAACGGCCAAAAGGTTGTTAAGGGCCAGCGCCTGACCGCTGAGCAGTGCAAGCAGATTGACGCAGTAGAGCAGAAAAAGGCGATCGATTGGGTAGACCGCAACGTCAAGGTAACGCTGACCGAACCGCAAAAAGTCGGTATCGCCTCGTTCTGTCCTTGGAACATCGGCCCCGGAAAATGCTTCACCTCCACATTTTACAAGAAACTGAACGCCGGCGACCGCATTGGCGCTTGCCGCGAAATCCGCCGCTGGATATACGACGCTGGCCGAGATTGCCGCATCCGCTCGAATAACTGCTACGGGCAGATCCTGCGGCGCGATCAAGAGGCCGAGCTGGCATGCTGGGGATTAGACAAATGAGCGGCTGGCTTTCAAAACTGACCAGCGGCGGAATGTTGCTCCTGCTGGTGGTATCAATCTGCCTTGGCGGGTATGGCTCGTTGTTATCGCATCGATTGGAACTGGCGCGGCAACAGTCTGCCGAGCAGCAAAAGACATTGGCGCAGCAGGCCGGGCTGATTATCACACTGCGCGCGGATGACGCCCGTAATCGCGCAATGATGGCTGAACAGCAACGCAGAGAGCAGCAACTGCGCCAGCAGGGTGAAAACTACCAAAGGAAATACAGGGATGCTATCAAAAATGATGAATGCGCCCGCCGCGCTGCTCCTGGTGCTGTTCTTGGCCTCCTGCGCGGAACGGATGCCAATGCCGCCGGAACCAATCGTCATGTTGCCCCCTGAGTCGGTATTCAAACCCTGCGAACAACCGCAACTTACTGGCAGCACCTGGGGCGACATTGGCAGTCATGCGCTTGCGCTGCAAACAGCATTATCAATATGCGCTGGCCAGGTGGCCACGCTGAACCAATGGCGCCAAAGAATAGATTTACAAAATTCTGCAAAAGGCATTCGTTGAGTGCCTTTGACAGAATAAACACACTGAATCCTTTGTGCGTGGTCAACTGCACCACCGGGGTTATATCCAACGAACCAGCAGGAAGTTCTATATGAGCGAAGCTAAACCCCAAGATGGCAGCACGGTGAAGGGATACCGTACTTTAACGCCTGGTGATATTGAGCGCATGAACCGCCTCAAAGGTGTCAGCCGGCATTTTTGCAGTCTACTCGATACTGAGCGCGAAGCGATTGCCGCTGAGCTATCTGAAACGGGGAATCACTCAGCTGAAGCGCATGAAGCTTCTCGCTGTCTGGCTATAGCCCGCACCAAAATGCAGGAAGCCTGCATGTGGGCCTGCCGTGCAGTGGCTCGTCCGGATGCGGATTGCTAACACCATCGGCATTACAGGTGGTCTTTACGAGGGCCACCGATAATGCACGATAACCAAAGCCATCACCCTGCACCTACCGCGCACCCAGCGCATCGGCAGGCTGGTGGCTTTTCTATTTGGGGTGAAGATGAGCATCAAGAAGCCATACGGCAGCAAATGGCAGGCTGAGCGTATCGTGTTCCTACGAGCAAATCCTCTGTGCGTCATGTGTCAGCAGATGGGGCGCATTGAACCGGCAGCGGTAGTGGATCACATTGTGCCGCATCGCATGAAAGAAGCGAAGACGCCTGAGGAAATGAAGAAGGCTCAGCACCTGTTTTGGAGTCGCAAGAACTGGCAAGGGCTGTGCAAGCCCCACCATGACTCCACAAAGCAACGCATGGAGAAGACAGGCAAGGTGATAGGGTGCTCACCTGACGGTCTGCCGCTTGACCCAGCGTCGCACTGGAATAAATGATATTGATTGTTATTCGCATGATATTTAGTTGCAAATGCAATGATTTCACATAAAATGATATCAATTCTCGTTTGATGGGGAGGGGCGGGGTAAAAGTTCCCCCCTCTCGCTTTTAAAGACCGCCGCTAGTCATTTGTGCACACAACCGCGAAATGAAAAGTTTTTTTCTGGGAGGTTCCGATGGCAGGACGACGCCCGAAACCGACCCATTTAAAAGTGGTGACCGGTAATCCGGGTAAACGCAAACTTAATGATAAAGAGCCGCAACCGGCTCGAGAAATTCCCAGCCCTCCCGCACATCTTACCGATTGGGGGAAAACAGCCTGGGGCCGCATGACGGTATTGTTGGACGGCATGGGCGTTTTGACTGTCGCCGATACGTTTGCCCTGGAGCGGCTTTGCGATATCTACGCCGACATTCTTCAACTGCGCAATACCATCACCGACGAAGGCCGAACCTACACAGTCCAGACTGAAGGGGGATTTTTAATCAAGGCCAACCCCGCAGTATCAATGCTGGCTGATGCTGATCGCCGATTCAAAAGTTACTTGGTTGAGTTTGGTCTGACGCCAGCAGCCAGATCAAAGGTAAATGTAAATGGTGGAAAAAAAGAAACGGACCCGCTCGACGAGTTCTTTGGCACCTGATCCAGCAACGCAATATGCATTGGATGTTACGGAGGGAAAAATTCTCGCCGGTCCAGATATTCGTAATGCCTGCAAACGCCATCTTAATGATTTGGCTGACGGAGAAAGTCGCGGCTTGTTCTGGGATGTTGATGCTGTTAGCCGTGTGATCGACTTCTTCGCCAAAGTGCTGAAGCTGAACGGCGGGGAACATGAAGGCGCACCATTTATTCTTTTACCCTGGCAGGCATTCGTTGTCGGCTCTATTTTTGGGTGGAAAAGGGCGAACGGTTCGCGCCGCTTTCGTACAGCCTATGTAGAGTCAGGCAAGGGATCGGGAAAGTCGCCACTTTCAGCGGGTATTGGTCTGTATTGCCTTATGGCAGACAAGGAGCCCCGCGCGGAGGTTTATGCGGCAGCGACGAAAAAAGACCAGGCGATGATCTTGTTTCGTGATGCCGTGGCGATGGTCAATCAGTCGCCCGCATTGTCGCAGCGTATCGATCCTTCAGGCGGTGCAGGTAAAGAATGGAACCTTGCTTTTCTGCAGACCGGTTCTTTCTTTCGTCCCATCAGTTCTGATGACGGCCAGTCTGGCCCACGTCCGCATTGTGCATTGATCGACGAAGTCCACGAACACAAAGACAACAAAGCCGTAGAGATGATGCGTGCCGGCACGAAAGGGCGCAGGCAGGCATTGATTTTCATGATCACTAACAGTGGCCACGATAAAACCAGCGTCTGTTACGAATACCATCAATACGGCAAACAACTGGCCGCTGGCCAGAAAACTAACGATGCATTTTTTGCGTTTATTTGCTCGCTTGATGAAGGCGATGATCCGTTTAAAGATGAATCGTGCTGGGCAAAAGCCAACCCGTCCATGGGGCATACCTTCCAACCTGAATACCTACGGGAGCAGGTAGAGGATGCGCGCGGTATGCCGTCCAAAGAAAGCCTGGTGCGCCGCCTTAACTTTTGTGAATGGGTAGATGCCGAGAACCCGTGGATAGGCGGCGATGTTTGGATGGCATGTGAAAAGACATTCGATATTGCCGAGTTGCAGGGGCGGATGTGCTATGGCGGCCTGGACTTATCAGGCAAGCGAGATTTAACCGCGCTTTCCCTGTATTTCCCTGAGATAAGAACGGCATTCGTGGAGTTCTGGACACCGAAGGATACGTTGCTCGACAGGGCAAGAAATGACCGTGTTCCCTATGATGCCTGGGTGCGGGAGGAATACGTCCACGCCCCGGTGGGCAGTGTTATCGATTACGGATCAGTATCAAAACGCATTGCCCAACTGGCGGCGTTATTTGATATGCAGTCCATCGCCTTTGACCGTTACCACATGGACTACTTAGAGCCAGAGCTGATAGATGAAGGGATCACCGTTCCTCTTGTGCCGCATGGGCAGGGGTTTGGCAAATCCAAGGAGTCCGGGCTCTGGATGCCGCACTCTATCGAGTTGTTAGAAAAACTCATTATCGATAAGAAAATCACCATTCTGTTTAATCCCTGCCTTCGTTGGAATGCGGCCAACGCCGTGACCGAGTCCGATAAAAGTGAAAACCGGGTGTTCAGCAAGCGCCGCAGTAATGGGCGTATAGACGGTGTTGTTGCGCTGGCAATGTCTGTTGGGGCAGCCGAGGACATACAGGAAGACGACGGCGATTTAGAAGGCTTTTTTGATGATCCGATCATAGTGGGTATCTGATGGACAAAAACAAACAACCGGGGCGCGTTAAAAGCGCCCTCTTAAATTGGCTGGGAGTCCCAATCAGTCTCACCACCGGGACATTCTGGCAAGAATGGTTTGGTACCAGCAGCAGCGGTAAGGTGGTAACCGCTGACAAGGCAATCCAGCTGTCCTCTGTCTGGGCTTGTATTCGCCTCCTCAGTGAGTCTATTTCCACGCTGCCGCTCAAGGTGTATATGCGCGAGGCGGATGGTTCCCGCAAGCTTGCGCAGGATCACCCTGCTTATCAGGTGTTGTGCCGCCGCCCCAATCTGGAAATGACGCCCTCGCGATTTATGTTGCTGGTGGTTGCCAGCATTTGTTTACGGGGTAATGCGTTCGTTGAAAAGAAAATGATCGGCCGCAAGCTGGTGGCGCTGGACCCACTCTTGCCGCAAAACATGGTGGTTAAACGCTTACCGACGGGAAAGCTTGAATACACCTATACAGAGAACGGGACTAAACGAGTGATCCCTGTTGACCGCATGATGCATATTCGCGGCTTTGGCCTGGATGGTGTGTGCGGCATGATGCCTTTGAGTTCTGGGCGCGATGTGTTCGGCGCTGCAATGGCCGTGGATGAAGCCGCTGCCAAGATTTTTGAAAACGGCCTTCAAAGCACCGGTTTTTTATCGTCAAAAACGGCATTGAACAAAGAGCAACGAGAGCGGCTGCGTAAAAGCCTGCAATCGTTTATCGGCTCAAAAAATGCCGGTAAGTTGATGGTGCTGGAAAACGAGCTTTCCTATCAGAACGTGACCATGAATCCAGAGGCTGCACAGCTTTTGGAAAGCCGTGCTTTCAGTATCGAAGAGATCTGTCGCTGGTTTCGAGTGCCACCGTTCATGGTGGGACATGTCACGAAGCAAAGCAGTTGGGCGTCCAGTGTCGAAGGGATGAACCTGATATTCCTGACCAACACGCTCCGACCGCTACTGGTTAACATCGAGCAGGAAATTGCGCGTTGCCTTTTGGATGGCGACGAGGATTATTTTGCCGAGTTTTCTGTGGAGGGCTTGCTTCGTGCTGATAGCGTTGGTCGCTCCGCGTACTACACCACCGCGCTGCAAAATGGTTGGATGAGCCGCAATGATGTCCGCCGGCTTGAAAATCTGCCGCCAATACCGGGGGGGGATATTTACACCGTGCAGCTAAACCTGACCCCTCTGGAGGATTTGAAACAGAATAACCTTGGAGCTCAGGCCAGCAGTATTACCAAGCTGCATAACTACCTCTTCCCTGACATTCCTGAAGAACAATCACCGCTGAAAAAAGCAGCGTAGGAGCAATCCCCATGACAAAAAAACAACTTCCGGCAGCGCCGGCGGGGCGCCCCTGCGCGGGTGTTACCTGCGAACCTTTACCCTCAGCGCTTGATCGCTGGAATGGCGGGTTAAAAGCCGCCGCCACTGATGACAATACCATTTCTGTATTTGACGTTATCGGGCAGGACTACTGGGGGGAAGGTGTTACGGCGAAGCGTATTGCGGGCGCGTTGCGGTCAATGAATGGTGCCGATGTCACAGTAAACATTAATTCGCCTGGTGGCGATATGTTCGAAGGCCTGGCAATTTACAACCTGCTGAGGGAATACCAGGGAAAAGTGACCGTGAAAGTGCTGGGGCTGGCCGCCAGTGCAGCCTCAATCATTGCCATGGCCGGTGACGACATTCAGATCGGTCGTGGGGCCTTTCTGATGATCCACAACTGCTGGGTGGTCGCACTGGGTAACCGTCATGATTTTGCATCCATGGTTGACTATCTGGAGCCGTTCGATAACGCAATGGCTGATATCTATTCTGCCCGCTCAGGTCTTGATAGCGAGGCCGTCAAGCAGATGATGGACGGCGAAACCTATATTGGTGGCAGCGATGCTATCGAGAAGGGGTTGGCAGATGGCCTGCTCTCCTCGGATTCCGTCATGAGTGATGACGATTCGCCCTCTGCGGCGCTGCGCAAACTGGATTCTTTACTGGCCAAGGCGAACACTCCACGGTCAGAACGTCGCAAACTTTTGAAAGCCCTTACGGGTAACACGCCGGGCGCTGTTACCGATCCAATTGGCACGCCGAGCGCTGCCGATGCATCCCCTGAAACGTTAGCCAAACTGGACGCCGCATTAAACGGCCTGGTTTCGGCGTGCCAATAATCTGGAGAATTTATGTCTGAAGTAAATGAGATTTTGAAAAAAGTTACCGCGTCTATCGAAGATGCGACCGGCAAATTTAACGCCAAGGCTGAGGATGCGCTCAAGGAGGCGAAAAAGTCCGGTGAGTTGTCAGCCGAGACGAAGGACGCCGTTGATAAAATGGCGACAGAACTGAATGCCATGAAGGCGGCAGAAAAAACGCTGAAGGCGGCATTGGGTGAACTTGAGCAGCATGTGGCGCAAATGCCATTAAACCGCGCAGCTGAAGTAATCAAATCAGTAGGACAGCAAGTTATCTCCGCCTCTGCCCTGAAAGATTTCGCGTCAGGTATTCAAGGTAATCAGCGTCTGAGCATCCCGGTGAATGCCGCGCTTATTTCCACGGATGTGCCGGGGCAAATTGTGGCTCCGCAGCGCTTGCCGGGTATCGATACCGCGCCAAAGCAACGCCTGTTTATCCGCGATCTGATTGCACCAGGTACCACCGGTTCCAGTACGATTTATTGGGTGCAACAAACCGGCTTCACCAACAAGGCCGCTGCCGTACCTGAAAACACTTCGAAGCCGTACAGCGATATTCAGTTTGCGGAAAAAATCACGCCAGTTCGCACGTTGGCGCATATGTTCAAAGCCTCCAAGCAGATTCTGGATGACTTTGCGCAACTGCAATCAACGGTGGATGCAGAAATGCGCTTTGGCCTGAAGTATGTCGAAGAGCAGGAAATCCTGTTCGGTGACGGCACTGGCGCACATCTGGAAGGCATCATGCCGCAAGCATCGAAGTATGCACCGGCGTTTGAAGTCACAATGCAAAACGGCATTGACGATCTGCGCCTGGCAATGTTGCAGGCTCAACTGGCGCGTTTCCCTGCAACCGGGCATGTGTTGCACTTCACCGACTGGGCCAAAATTGAGTTGACCAAGGACACGCTGGGCCGCTACATCCTGGCTAACCCGTCAGCGCTTGTCGGCCCGACGCTTTGGGGATTACCGGTTGTTGCAACGGAAGCTGCAGCGTTCCTGGGTAAATTCCTGACCGGCGCATTCAGCGCAGGTGCGCAACTCTTCGATCGTGAAGAGGCCAACGTGGTGATCAGTACCGAGAACGCCGACGATTTCGAGAAAAACATGATTTCGATTCGTTGCGAAGAACGCGTGGCGCTGGCCGTCAAACGTCCTGAAGCGTTTGTCACCGGTGCGTTTACCGTCCCAACTCCGCCAGCCGGCTAATTCCAACAATGATTGCGGTCTACGGGCCGCTTTCTCAGGAGATACCCATGAAAGTTAAAGCCCTTGTTCCAATCTTGTTCGGTAGTCGGGTGGTCAATGACGGCGAATTATTCGAAACGCAGGAGCTACACGGTCGCGAGCTGATCAAAAAAGGCTATGCAGAGCGGGTGGAGGAACACACTCCTGCAGAGCAGCCAGAGCAGCCAGAGCAGCCAGAGCAGCCAGAGCAGCCAGAGCAGCCAGAGCAGCCAGAGCAGCCAGAGCAGCCAGAGCAGCCAGAGCAGCCAGAGCAGCCAGAAGTGGGTAAAAAAACCAAAAAGTAAGGTGAGCCATGTTAGAGCTGGAATTGGTGAAAGAGCATTGCCGGCTGGAGCCTGATTTCAGCGCGGATGACAAACTGGTCAATGTATTCATCGGCGCGGCTAGAAAGCATGTTGAGATGTACACGCGCCGTACTCTCTACGCCAGTGCATCAGACCCAGGCTATGAGGATGATGAAGATCACCTGCTGCTTGATGACGATGTTCGCACTGCCATGCTGTTGTGTATCGGGCATTGGTACGCTAACCGCGAGGCCGCTGTAGTGGGGGCATCAGCGTCTAAATTGCCGCTGGCTGTTGATGCATTATTGCAACCCTACAGGATTTACGGGTTATGAAAACTTTACGTGCTGGGCAGCTTCGTTTTCGTATCAGGCTTTTCCGTCCCGTTACCCTTCGCGATGATAAAACCGGTTCGCCGGTGAATTCCTTCGAATTTGTGTCAGAGGTCTGGGCCGATGCGGAGCCAATATCCAACAGGAAAATTCGTACTGGCGAACAGGAGCAGGTGGTGGAAACCATGCTATTCACGCTCCGGCCTCGTGAGGAAATTACCGTTGATTGGCAGGTGGTTTTTCAAAAACGCATCTTTACCGTGCGGGCTCCTGATCGCTCCCAGGCTGACCGGCTGTTAATTACGGCGGAGGCAGATATTCGTCATGATCGAGTATGAAATCAAAGCGGCGCTGGAGGTGTTAACCAGCCTGCCCGTATACCCGCTATTGTTGCCCGATCCAGAACAGGAGGGCGTGACGTATCAGAAAATCACTGACCCGAAATTTGATACCGGGTTGGCCAGCACCGTGTTGGTGCAGGGTCGCTTTCAGATTTCGTTATATGTCATTAATGACTATGCCCGCGTGATTGAGTTGGATAAATCCATCTGTGCAACCTGGGAAAGTATTCAGCATGGGCATATTGGCCGCTGGCCGGTTCAAGCGGTGACACGCGGCACGATGTTGCAAGGCGCTACCACGTTGACCAATAACAGCATTCAGTACCGCCTGGTGCGTGATTACATTATTTGTTACCCGGAGGACGCCGCATGATCGGCATTAACGTTACGGGCATGGATGAATTGGCGCGTCAACTTGAGGCGCTGGGGAGGGATGTTTCCACCAAAATATTACGCGATGCGGGGCGTGCCGCTTTGGCCCCAGTGCTGGAAGACATGCAGCAACATGCCGGTTATGACGAAACATCCAACGGCCCGCATATGCGCGATAGTATTTCCATTCGTTCAACAACGCGTGGTGCTGCGCAGGTAACGCTGCGTGTCGGACCCAGCAAAGCGCACCAGATGAAGGCGCTGGCGCAGGAGTTTGGCACAGTCAAGCAAGTGGCTGATCCGTACATCCGGCCTGCGTTGGATTACAACAAAACTCAAGTGTTACGCATCCTGGCGGCAGAAATCCGCTACGGCATCGAAAACCGGTAGCGACCGCTGCCACAATCATTAAGAGAGAAAATTATGGCTGATAAAACTTCGCCAGAGTACGCCATGCTGCCCGCAGGGACTGTTGTTAAGTGGGGCGCGGTTGGGGCGGACGCTGCAACGATGAAACCGCTTATCAACTGCAAAGCAGTTGGCGAGATGGGACAAACCGGCAGTTTTGTGGACTGCACCACGCTGATCGACACCACCAAGCAATTCATTTCAGACCTGCCTGAAGGTGCTGAGAAGTCGATCGGGTTTATCGATGATCCCGCCAACACCGATTTTGCAGCGTTCCTCACTGCCGCAGATAATCGCGAAACGGTGCAGTTCTATGTAGAGCTGCCGAACGGCCGCACGTCTACCTCCATTCTGTCCCTGTCGGGCTGGAAGATGAACGAGATCACCGCGCCGGCAAGCGAGGTTATTCAGATCACCGTGCAGGGTAAGCAGAACAACAACACCTGGGGAGCTGTTGCCCCAAAGGCGTGATCAGCGTGACCACCCAGCCGAGCAACGCTGATTTGGCAGTTGGGGGCAATTTGTCCCTGACTGTTGCGGCTACATCCAGTAACGGCAATCCCGTAAAATACCAATGGCAGAAAAACGGCGTCAACATCGCCGGGGCTACTGCTGCCACCTATACCAAAAACGCTGTTGCAGCCACTGATGCCGGTACGTATCGGGCTGTGATGAATGCTGATGGCGCTGAGGCAGTAAACAGCAACACGGCGACGGTTACCGTTAACTAAGGGATCCACATGACAGAGAAATATAACTTGAAGGCGCTAAAGGCCGCGTTGTTGAAATCTGACGAGCATGTCATTGAAGTGCCGATGTTTGGCACTAAAACGTTTATCCGTCGCTTGAAGGCGGCTGAGCTACAGGCTAATGAAGACGGCATGAAAGGCGCTATCGAGTCCGGTGACATGAATGAAGCCGCCCGCCTAAATGTTGAGCTGCTGCTGTCCTGCTTTACGACGCCAGATGGCAATCGCATTCCGGCCGCGTCTCTTCCTACCGTTGATGAATTGTTAGCGGCGCATGATAACCCAACGCTGGTTGAGGCGATCAGCACCGTCAAACGTCACGCCGTTGGAACGCTGGAAGACGCGGAAAAAAACTAACAGACTCGCCCTGGCTAATGCTGGTCTTCCAATTGGCAGATCGCTGGGGTGAGTCTGATCCTCGCAAAATAGCCGCATTGCCGGCGCAAATCCTGAATCACTGGCGGGCATACTTCAAACTGCAGGGCATTACTGCTGATGCCGTGGAGGACGCCGCTATTCCTCAACCAGATCAGCCGTCGCAAAAAAGTATTGATGCGCAGTGTGCTGACGTTATGCGAGTGCTGGGAAATGGCTGATGTAGCATCGTTGGCGGTCGGGTTGTACCTGAATGACGCCAATTTTCGAAACAAGCTGGTGGCCGCGTATCGGACGGCCGGCGATCAATCTGGTCGGTTTAATAAGCAAGCGCAACAGGATGCGAAAAAAACCGATGACGCTTATCAGCATGTTGGCCAGACTGTCAGCAACCTAAAGGGGACGCTGGCAGGGTTGGCTGGCGTCGCCGGGTTGGGCTTGTCGCTGGGGAGCGTGCTCACTACGTCCCGCCAGTATGGCCAGGCGTTGTCTGATCTTTCCGCCATTACCGGTGCCACCGGTGCACAACTGAAACAACTTGATGAGGCGGCTCAGCAGATGGGCCGCACAACCGAGTACAGCGCCAGTCAGGCTGCGGAAGCACTAAAGTTGATGGCCAGCGCCAAGCCGGAACTGCTGAAAACGGCGGACGGGCTGACTACGGCAACAAATAGCGCTCTGATTTTGGCGCAGGCTGCCGGTACTACATTGCCGGATGCCACTAAAACGCTGGCCCTGTCGCTTAACCAGTTTGGAGCCAGCGCCAGCCAGGCAGATCGCTACATTAACGTTTTGGCTGCGGGTGCCAAATATGGCTCGTCTGAAATTGCAGACACGGCGGCGGCAATTAAGAACGGCGGCGTTGCGGCGGCGCAGGCCGGTATCGGCTTTGAACAGTTAAATGCGGCTATCCAGGTATTGGCAGAACGGGAAATCAAAGGGAGTGAGGCCGGAACGGGGTTACGAAACGTCATCCTCAATCTGGAAAGAGGGACGAATAAAACGTTAAAGCCTTCCGTTGTGGGGCTGAGTACCGCGCTGGATAACCTGTCGAAGAAGAACCTTTCCACGGCGCAGGCGGTCAAGTTGTTCGGGCTGGAGAACATCAACGCGGCCTCTATTCTTGTCAGCAACCGCTCAAAACTTGATGATCTAACGCGCTCACTGACCGGCACACAGACTGCACACGAACAGGCTGCCACTCGTGTTAACAACCTGAATGGCGATCTGATGGGGCTAACCAGCGCCTTTGAGGGATTGATCATCAAAGTAGGGCAGGCCAGCGGCGGCCCTTTACGCACTGGCGTACAGAGCGTGACTGAAGCGATTAACGGTCTTGCTGACAACTTCAATATGGTGGCCAGTGTGGCGCTGTATACGCTGATCCCAGTGATGTCTACCAAGCTGACCGCCGGTATCCGTGAAAGCATCGGGGCCTGGCGAGATCAGCAGGCAGCCGTTAAATCTGCTGCTCTTGCGCAGGTCAGTATTGCGCAGAAGACGCTTGATGCCGCTAATGCGACCAAAATCCAAAACAATGCCGAGTTTGGCCGTGTAATGGCGATGGAGAAAACAGCGAAACAGTACGGCCTTAACGTCAGTTATGCCGCTGATTATCGTCGTTTGATTCGGGAAGAAACCGAAGCAACACGCGCAGCTACCGTTGCTACGGCTCAACTGGATGCAGCAAAGAAACGGTTGTCTGTATCTTCAAGGTTGGCGGCCGCAGGTGTGAGCTTGGCAAAGGGGGCGCTGTCTGCCCTTGGTGGTCCTTTTGGTGTAGCGATGGCGGCGGGTGCTGCAATTTTATATTTTCATAATCAAGCTGTTCAGGCCCGTCAGTCTGCATTGGGTTTGAAAGATGCAGTCCAGGAAACGACCCAGGCTCTATTGGCCATGTCATCTGTCCAGCTAGATGTAAAGGCGCTGGATCTTAATGATAAATATCAGAACCAGATCACTCAGATTAACCAACTGAAAAAGGAAATCATTGACGCAGATAGCAGGCTCAGCAGCCTGAATGGTTTTGACCCATTCGGACAGGCGAAAGGCGTTGAGGCTGATCGTAAGCGTGCCGCAGCAGATTTGGAAACGGCTCAAGCGGGGTTGGTAGGACTGAATGAGGCCCGAGCTCGTGTCATATCTGCCCAGGAGGCCGTTAAAAATGGCTCAAGTGCAATGCTGCTTAGTGGTATTGCAGATGCTAACGCCATGAAAAATGCCATTGAAAAACTTGGTCAGAATGCCGGTAATGTTGAAAGCCCGTGGTCAGGTGAGGACCCTGCAAAAGCCGATAAAAAAGGGCAGCAGTCACTGAAGCAGTATCAGCAGTTGCGGCGTGAAATCGAAGTGGAACACGCAACCAGTCTGGCAAAAATCGATCTTGAAGAGCGAAACGCTCAAGCCAAGTTGATTGCAACAGCCAAAGCCGCCGGGGCTAGCCAGGCTGAGGTACAGCGCATGATGATGCTGAACGCTGCGAACTACCAAAAACAGAGGGTAGAACTGGCGGAACAGTACGCGCCGGGGCAAGCGGCAATACGCAAGGAGCAGGAAACCAGTAAGGAAATTAAAGCACTGTACGATGCCCGGTTACTGACTGAACGTGATTATCTTGTTGCGCGTCTTACCCTTCAGCAAGAAATGGCACGCCTGCGGTTGAAAGCGGAGGCCGATGCTATTGCTGCACCCCGGCAGAATATTGCCGGTGATGTAGATCCCTCCAGTGCAATTGAGCAACCAACTGTCACAGCAGCAGGCGCAATACCAGGCTTATTACCAACAGGGCTACCTTGACAAGCAACGTTACGAACAGTTGATGCAGGCAGCCTCACAGGAGTCTACCGATGCTCAATATCAGCAGGCGTTGAGTCTTTATGCCGGGCAAAGCCACGTCAGCAAAATGCAGATCGCCCTGGTAGACACGATAAAAGAACGCACGACCAATGCGCTCACCGGCCTCCTGACCGGCACGCAGTCATTCAAGGACACTATGGTTGGTTTGTTCTCGTCGCTCACACAGTCCATCGTGCAAAACCTGATGGATATGGCTGTGCAGGCCCTGCTGACAAAAACAATTTTATCTTCCTTCATGAGTTTTGGCGGTGGCGGAAATTACCCTGGCACGGTTCCCATGTTCGCGAATGCCAAAGGCGGCGTTTATTCGTCCCCATCACTGAGCGCTTATAGCGGCCAGGTTGTCAGCCAGCCCACAACGTTTGCGTTTGCCAAGGGGGCAGGCCTGATGGGTGAGGCTGGACCGGAAGCAATCATGCCGCTTAAGCGCGGGGCGGATGGTTCACTGGGTGTGCAGGCGAATGGTGCCACGGGCAACCAAACGTTGATTAACGTCGATATCACAATTAACCCAGATGGCTCTAGCCAGGTGCAAGCGACGAGCGGATTTGAGTCAGCCGGTAATGACATTGCCAGCTATGTCGATAAGCGCTTCAACGTGCTACTGAACAAAAGCCTGGGGCAAGGGGGCAGACTTAACCGAGAAATCAAGGGGAGACGATGAAATTAGAAACGTTTGATTTCCCCGCACGGGTTGGAACGGCGGGAGATATTGAGCCGCAGGTCAGGTCAACCCCGTTCGGGGATGGATACGTGCAGAGTACCGGTGATGGTATTAACAGTGAAAAAGAGAGCTGGCCGCTGTCGTTTGTGGGGCCGTGGGAGGAAATACAACCGATCATTGCGTTTCTTCGTTCGCACAAGGGCTATCGGTCATTCAAATGGAGAAACCCGATTTTTGAGCTTGGCCTCTATCAGGCTGGCAAACTCACCATCACCGCCAGCGGGGCGTACTTCTCTCTTTCGGTAACATTCACCCGCGCTTACCACCCGTAGGAAATTTTATGTCATTACATGCCGATTACCAGAAATTAGAGCCTGGGAGCAAAGTGCGCCTGTATGTTGTCGATGGTTCTGGTTTTAATGGACCTGAGCTTTATTTTCATAGTCACACCATTCCCCATACTGAAGATGAAATCGAAGCTGCAGGGGATGACCCTGGAAAACTTCTGGCGAAATCGATCTGGTGGCAAGGCCAGGAGTACAAGCCGTGGCCGGTTAAAATCGAAGGTCTTGAAGTCAACAGTGATGGTTCCGCGCCAAGCCCTACGCTGTCAGTCGGTAACATCGACGGTAAGATCGCGTCACTTTGCTTGTATTACCAGAACATGGCGAAGGCCAAGGTTACTATCCGCGACACCCTATCGCATTACCTGGATGCCCGTAATTTTCCTGAAGGCAACCCGGAGGCTGATCCGTCTCAGGAAGATATCGACGTTTGGTATATTGACCGCAAGCTGAACGGGAATAACAAAGTTATTGAGTTCGCGCTGTCATCGCCGGCCGATCTTGACGGACTTATGATCCCGACTCGGCAAATTCACAGCCTTTGCACTTGGTGTATGCGCGGGCAATATCGCGGTGCATCGTGTGGTTATACCGGTACCGCGTATTTTGATGCGGACGGTAACCCGACAGATGATCCATCGAAGGATGAATGTTCCGGCCTGTTGTCCACTGGGTGTGAGCCGCGATGGGGCAAGGGTAATCCGTTGCCGTTCGGCGGTTTCCCTGGCTCCGCATTGCTGAAGAGGTGATGATGCGTAAACAGATAATCAGAGCCGTTCTGGCGCATGCTCAGGCTGAGTATCCGCGAGAGTGTTGTGGGCTGGTGGTGCAGAATGGCCGCCGGCAGCGCTATGTACCGTGCCGCAATCTGTCACCGGAGCCAACGGAACAATTCAGTTTGTCGCCGGAGGATTACGCTGATGCAGAGGATATCGGCGATATTGTCGCGATTGTTCACAGTCACCCCGACGCCACGACTCAACCCAGCCAGCTCGATATCGCACAGTGTGACCTGTCACAGTTGCCGTGGATTATCGCCAGTTGGCCAGAGGGGGATATCAGAGAGCTAATGCCTACAGAGGGGATCAAACCGTTGGTGGGCCGGCCGTTTGTGCATGGGTTTTGGGATTGTTACGCCATTGTGCGTGATTGGTACCAGCTCGAACGTGGTATCACACTGCCAAACTTTGAACGATCTGATGGCTGGTGGGAACGGGGTGAAAACCTGTACATGAAGCATTTATGCACAAGCTGGTTTTATCACATCGGCGGGAGAACTTCAGATCGGTGACGTAATCATTATGCAGGTACGCGCCGACGAACCAAACCATGCGGCGGTTTATCTGGGGGATGGCATCATGATCCACCATATGTACGGCCAACTGAGCCAGCGTGTGCCGTATGGCGGTTATTGGCTGGCACGAACGATTGTGACTCTACGCTATAAAGGTAATCTGCTATCATCATGAATTCTTAATAAAAAGGGAATAATGATGAAGATAAAACATGTTAAATACCTGAGTGTTTTTTTATTTTCTCTAACTACTGCACCTATCATAGCTAACGCTGAAAGCTTAGATGAATATATTGAGAAACGACCAGCCATTAAATAATGACCCTATTGTTGGGTCATATGTGAAGCAAATGGCTTGGTCAATTGCCTTGATGGAGGTTCAGCAAAAATATGGAAGTTCTTCTGATAATAAAGTAAGGGTACTACTTGATTTGTGGGGGGGGAAGTATGGTGCTTTAAGTATAAGGAAATTGGCAAATGACTGTAGGATTGAATTAGAAACGGGTTTTAGAGGCCAATTAAGCAAGAGGGAGTGCAAGCTCCTGATATCTAATGATAGGAAATAAATATCGTTAAACCTGACTAGGGCGATTTTATGAATCTAAATAATCAATACCGAACAGTGCGTCTCTATGGCGTGCTGGGGGCGAAATTTGGCCGCGTTCATCGCCTTGTCATCGATACACCGAGAGAAGCCATTAAAGCATTGTCTGTGACAATCCCAGGGTTCGAGCGCTTTTTGCAAACTTCGAAGGCAAGAGGGTTAACCTACGCTGTATTCAAAGGTAAGCGGAATATCGGCTTTGATGAAATAAAATTCAGTGGGTGTGATGATATTAGAATTGCCCCCATGATTATCGGCAGTAAAAAAGCCGGGGTGTTCCAAACTATTTTGGGCGCTGTGCTCGTTGCCGCCGGGGCGGTAATGACTTATATGTCAGGTGGTGTGGCGTCGCCGCTGGCATCAAGCATGATGATGTCAGGTGCCGCAATGATGCTCGGCGGCGTTGTGCAGATGCTGTCTCCCATGCAGGGAGGGCTAGCCCGAAGAGAAGACCCCGACAACAAGCCCAGTTACGCCTTTGGCGGCCCGGTGAATACGATAGCCCAGGGCAACCCGGTGCCGATTGGTTACGGGAAGCGCCGCATCGGAGGGGCAATCATCTCCGCCGGCATTTATGCAGAAGATCAGCAGTAATTTTATATTGGATAACTGACCCGCCTTGAGCGGGTTTTTTTATGCCTGGAGAAAACGATGACGGTTATCAGCGGCAGTAAAGGGGGAGGCAGTAATACCACAACACCAACCGAATCACCGGACTCCTTGCAATCCACATCTTACGCTAAAATCCTGCTGGCACTGGGTGAGGGGGAATGGGAAGGCGGGCTGGATGGCACAAACATTTTCCTCGATGGCACACCCATTATTGCAGCAGACGGTTCAGAAAACTTCCCCGGCGTAAAATGGGAATTTCGCCCTGGCACACCCGATCAAGAATATATCCAGGGAATGCCCGATGTTGAGAATGAAATCTCCATTAGTACCGAGTTAACCAGTCAACAGCCGTGGGTGCGATCTCTAACTAATACACAGCTCTCTGCGTTTCGCCTGCGTTTTTCGTGGCAGCAGTTGCAACAGCAATTGGATAATGGAGAGGTGGTCGGTTACCGAATCGAATATGCCGTAGATGTTTCCACTGATGGGGGAACGTATCAGCAAATGCTGACAACGGCCATTGACGGTAAAACAACAACAAAATATGAACGCAGCCACCGCATTGACTTACCGCAGGCCACAACGGGCTGGCAGGTGCGCGTCCGTCGTCTGACACCAAACAGCACAAGTAACCGTGTTGCTGATAAGATGGTCATTGAGTCAATTACCGAGCTGATTGACGTAAAGCTTCGTTACCCAGAAACAGCGCTGTTATTCGTCCAGTTTGATGCCAAGCAATTTCAGAACATCCCTGCTGTTTCGTGTGAGCCAAAAATGGGGATCGTGCGCATCCCAACCACCTATGACCCCATCAACCGAACCTATTCTGGCACGTGGGATGGTTCGTTTAAATGGGCGTGGACGAATAACCCAGCCTGGGTGTTTTACGATCTGCTAATCAACGATCGCTATAGTATCGGTGAGCGTATCAAGTCTGAAAACCTGGTGATAACAAAGTTTGACTTATACGCCATAGCACAATACTGCGATCAACTTGTGCCTGACGGTCGAGGCGGCGACGGGAAAGAGCCGAGATTTCTGTGTGATGCCTATATTCAATCGCAAGAGGAAGCGTGGACGGTATTACGTGACTTTGCGAACATTTTTCGCGGAATGACATTCTGGGCAAAAAACCAGATGTATGCTCTGGCCGATATGCCACGGGATATGGAATATACTTACACCCGAGCTAATGTTAAAGACGGCGAATTTAATGATTCAAGCGCCAGCGAAAAAACGCACTACAGCGTGGCGATGGTCAGTTGGGCTGACCCAGCGAACGGTTACCAGGATGCCGTAGCGCCGGTCTTTGAAAATTCGCTGATCCGCCGATACAACATCAAGCAGGCCGATATTACAGCGATTGGTTGCACCCGTGAGACGGAAGCGATCCGCCGTGGGCGGTGGTTGCTGCTGACGAATGATAAGGACCGGGTGATCAACTTTACCGTGGGCATGGACGGCAACATCCCCCTGCCGGGCTACATAATCGGCGTGGCGGATGACGCACTCGCCGGACGGCCACTTGGCGGGCGGATCAGTTCAGTATCAGGCCGTAATATAACGCTCGATAGGGGATCATCTGCAGCGGTGGGAGAGCGGCTGATTGTCAACCTTCCATCTGGAAAATCTCAGGCTCGTACCATACAGGCGGTGAGTGGCCGCGTGGTAACAGTAACCACGGAATACAGTGAAGTGCCGGTGGCAGAAAGTGTCTGGGCAGTCGATGCATCTGACCTGGCCATTCAGTTATTCCGCGTCACGAGCGTAACGGAAAACGAAGATGGCGTATCGTTTGATATTACCGCGATAGAACATGATCCGAATAAATATGAGCGCATCGATACGGGCGCACGTATCGAAGATCGGCCGATAACCATAATTCCACCGGGCGTACAACCGCCACCAAAGAACGTTGCGATTAGCAGTTTTTCAATGGTGGATCAGGGGATCGCCATCACCACGCTGCGTGTTGTCTGGGAGCCGGCAGAAAGTGCCATTGCCTATGAGGCGGAGTGGCGGCGTGATAATGGCAACTGGATACCGGCGGCCAGAACGTCAACGCAGGGCTTTGAGGTGCCTGGGATTTATGCCGGTCGATATCAGGCTCGTGTACGTGCCATTAACGCGGCGGAGATTTCCAGCGTATGGGCAAACGCCCCGGAAACCGTACTGAAAGGGAAGGAGGGTAAGCCGCCGAAGCCTGTCGGGTTTACTGCCTCGCCGTTGTTGTGGGGCATTCAGCTTGATTGGGGATTCCCGGCCGGCGCAGAAGACACGCTGAAAACCGAAATCCAATACGCTATATCGCAAGATGGGCAGGATGCTTTATTGCTTGCTGATGTCCCTTATCCGCAACGCAGCTACATAATGACGGGGCTAAAAGCAGGACAAGTGTTTTGGTTCCGTGCCCGTCTGCAAGACAAGACCGGCAACCAGGGCGACTGGATTGAGTGGGTGCAGGGACAGGCAAATGCGAATGCTGGGGATTACCTTGAGGGGATAGGCGATGGTTTCCTGACGGACAAGGACGGTGATCGCCTAACGGGTGACATCGATACCAACATTGAAGCCATTATTCAGAATGCGCTGGCCAACAATGCAACCGTCGATCATCAGTGGGCGCAATACGGTGAGGTGCGTGCTGATATTCTTGTCGTGAAAACCACAATCGCTCAGGTCGATAATGCACTGGCTGAAATGTCTACGCAGGTGCAGGCACAGATTGGCGATATGGTTGCGGTTTTGGAAGACAAACTGACGGCAACAGTTGATGCCGACGGCGCGACAGCCATTCATACGTTGAAAGCCGGCGTGCGGGTGAATGGCGTGTTCTACAATGCGGGCATGTCGATCGCTGTGCTTGCCGAGGCCGGAAAGCCGGTGGTGACGCGCGTAGGATTCAATGCCAATCAGTTCGTGTTAATGAGCGGTAGCGGGGATCACCAATACTCACCGTTTGCCGTTATTGATGGGCAGGTATTTATTGACAGTGCTTTTATCAAAGACGGCACAATCGATAACGCAAAAATCGGCAATTATATTCAGTCCAATGATTATGCCGATAATGCCCGTGGCTGGCGCATTGATAAGTCGGGCGGGATTTCGATCAATGGCTCGGTCAGTGGGCAGGGGCGTATGAAAATAGATAATCTGGCGATACGCATTTTCGATGACGTTGGCACAGAGAGAATAACGCTGGGGTATTTAGGATGACATACGGTTTCCGATTAAACGCAGGAGGAAAGAAGCCGATTGATATAACGCAGGTCACCTACGGTTCTGCGTTATATTTTGGCAGGCCTGAACGGCCCGACCCGCTCAACCCGCGCCTATTTTGCCCTATCGACTGGTCAGGCTTTAACCCGAACACAGCAAAAATAGGCATTCATTCCGGGGCGGATCGCTTCGACTGGGGAGGGGATGTCAGCATTACAGCCGATGGCTTGTGGCTGGAGCAGCCCATCAACTACACAACTGATAGCGAAACGCCCACCGGTTTACCGTGGTGCAGCGTGATAGTGACCGCATTGCCTGCCGCTACGGGGGATGCCTATGGCTTGAGGATATCTAACCCGAACGGGGTTAGCCCCTTGCTGATACCCACGCGTGCCATTCAGGTTCTTTCGTATGCAACGGTGATTGCCGGGAATATCGGTAGTTTTGACATCCCCGGCATCCAGACCAGCGACATTATTTTTGTTGGTGCAACTGTGCCAGGGCAGACCTTCAGCTGTATCCGTGGGATGTCCCGGTACAATCAGAACACGCTGAGCTTTGTGGGGGACACTAACGGGGTGCGGATATTGGCGTTTCGTAATGTGGGTGCGGCGCGTGTGGGCGGGTATGGGATCAGGATTGTTAATCCGGCCGGCAGCATATCGATTTCTGATGCGCAACCGCCGCTGATCCTCACGGATACATTCGGGGATTACACGCACAGCCTGCCGTATCGAGTGGGATTTACCCCAGTCATTACCGGTACGGCCGGTTGGTATTCCGGCGCTCGCTGGAGAAAGTCAACGTGGGGCATATCGTCAACGGCTGATAATTCGACGTCCGGAATTTGGGAGGCGGAGCACTGGCGAGAAGATGCTGTTTATGCTGACGGGAACTACCGCTGCCGCTCCGTTATTAACTGCATCGATATCGATATGTATCCAGAACATTTTGGCGGCGGTTGATAAACGACAAAGTTTGCAGGCGCCAGCTCTATTCACCCTCTCTATAACCTCGCCGTTGCGAGGTTTTTTATTGCCAAAACAGGAGCATATGATGCCAGTAGGCACGATAACGTTAACGAATAATTCAGCGGTAGTCGCAGGCGCTGGCACGGCATTCGATAAAGAGTTGAAAGCCGGTGACATGATTGTGAGCGTGGTCGGTGGTGTCACTTATACGCTGCCGGTCAAGTCTGTAGACAGTGCCACCAAAGCCACACTGATTAAAGCCTACGATGGCCCAACACAAGCCGGCGCGGCGTGGTCCGCCGTACCGCGTGAGACGCTTAATGCAATCACCGCACAACTTGCCGCAGAGACGGCAAAGGCGTTGCGCGGCATGAATTATGATAAACAGAACTGGCAGCAGATATTTAGCGCCCCCGGTGAGGCGACAATACGCCTCCCAGATGGCAGTGAGTTCACCGGCCCCACATGGAACAGTTTCATCACAGCATTAAATCTCAAAGCTGAACAGAAGACCGTTGATGATTTGTCGGCCGAGGTGGATAAAAAAGCCGATGCGGATAGCGTGGTGAAGCAGGGGGATTATGGCCTGGGGTTATCTTCGGGGGCGAAAACATTCGCAACAAGCAGTCAGGATACGTTGCTGGTTAACATCGGTGCTACGACAGGGCTGATAGCCATGCGCAATAACGCGGCCATCCCGGCACCCTGGGACATTGCTGATAACTCGCCAGCACTGTTCTGGCGCACGGGGGATACGTTTGCGCTTTTCTGTGCTGGCTGGGACTCTGGCAACATTAAAATTCTGACGGGGAATTTAACCGGCGGCTGGCGTCAGTCAGTCACGCTCTGGAATTCGCGAAACACGACAGTGGACGGAAACGGGTTTATCAAAAAAGCCTCGCCGATCGCCCGGTTGTCTGGCTCACCGGCAGACATGTCCGCTGATTATCTCGATGGATTTACGTTGGCCGGCAGCGTCGCCGTCAATGATGAAGCGACTGGCGTACAGGCTGAACGTATCTCAACCGGTGTTTATCGCATTACCGGCTCTCTGGGGTTGGCTAACGAGGGCTGGACTATTGAAGTGCCGCAAGATGTCAACGGCAACCGTCTTTGCTTTGTGGCCACGGACACGGCACCAGACGGCACAATCACTGTGACTGTGAGCCAGCGTCGGTTTGATATCGATAGCGCAATGATTGTGGCCGGCGCACCGATGGATATTCCTGTCGAACGGTGGATCGACTTTCGATTAGAAATGCCTGACAAAAAATAAGATTAATTTAGATGACCCGCCCTTGAGCGGGTTTTTTTATGCCTGGAGAAAATATGGCTGTATTAATCAGCGGTAAATTGATTGGTCCAAATGGCGATCCGCGCTCCGGTGTAACCATTATGCTGACAGCGGTCAAGACATCATCGGCAGTAGTTCATCTTACGCCATCAAGCTCCACAACTGGCCCAGAAGCGTTTGTTCCGTCTAAGCCAGGCGGCCACCAGAACCCAAACGGGAGTCGTTGGTTAGGCCAGCAGATTGGCAAAGTTCTACATCATATTGCCGATCGTCGGCAGGACGGGTATGTGTTGCAAAAAAACTTTGGGCGTAACATGCTGAAAGTGGTGTATGGCGGGAGCGGGGTCGTTGTTCAGGCCAGCGATGATGCCAGTACGCTGTGGCCCGTTGGCGCCTCTGTGGCTGAAATCCCGACGGAGCAAATCCCGAAGGGGTTCAGCCTGCCGCTGAGGGGGGGGGGTGACTGGCAATACAACGGTAAGCGCATCGTGCCACGGGTCTACACGGCAGACGAGCAGCAAAAGAGGGGGGAGCAGAAAAAGCAGGCGCTGATGGAGGTGGCGGAGACGATAATCGCTCCGCTGTCCAGGGCAGTTCGCCTTAAGATGGCCAGCGACAAGGAGAAGGGCAGGCTGGCGGCCTGGGAGCGCTATAGCGTGCTGCTGAGTCGAGTCAGTCCGCGGGATACACCGAACATCACCTGGCCGGACAAGCCGGTGTCATGACGCGTCGTTAGTATTTATGCCTGGGGGGATTATGCGCGATAAATTGATACCCCTCGGTCGTCAATTTTAATTTAGAGGTGACAATCCGTTCCTGACCGGCGCTGAGGGTGATTGCTTTAGGGGTAACCAGTTTGTCGGCCATGAGCTGTCGTATATTGACGATGATATACGGGTCATCCAGTTCGCCAAATAGTTCGACGAACGCATACCAGGTGAGGGGGATGGGATGACTTGCAAACAGACAGTCAAGGATTTCGAGTTGCAAGGTGCCTGACAGGATGGCTTTTCCCATACATTAATGCCTGTGAAGTAAAGGTGTGGTTGATTATTGAACACATGAAGTCAACAAGCCTTAAACAATACAGTGACTAATCGAAAAATTACAATTTTGTGAAAGCCTCATGTGTCAATATATACTTTAAGGAGAGCTGAGTTGTTGATGGCCGTCGGGTTTGTGTTATTTAAAAATATTGTTAAAGGATTTTAATATGTTGTTTTTCGTTTTTTAGAATGTAGAAAACCACGTGCACAATAAGTGGCCCCATTTGTACGATTGTTTGATCTTTTTGCTTTGTAACTAATATGACAAGGGTTTTTATTTTGGCAGGCGAGTAAAACGTATTACGCAAAAATCATTATTGTTAAAAGTTGGGTTTGAAATCCTTGCTTATAAATTAGAGTGCATTTTCTTGCGATGTAATAATGAGTAAAAGTCTGCCGCGCGCAATTGCAATTGCTTGTCGATGTTGTTTTTGTTGTTTTTGTTTTTTGAGTGGTATTCTGAGTATACATTCTTGAAGTCGATAGGAAATAATTTATTGCACTCTGTGTTATATATCATATTTCCCGTATTTAAATCACCGTGAATTATTCTTAATTCATTCATATCGCATATCATTTTTAGATAAAGCTCATCTAGGTTAGATGGTATATCAACAGTGTCTATTTCACTAAGAGGGATGCCAGGAACACGTAACATTCGAAGATAAATGTCCTTGCCGTGTTGGATTGTGGAGGATGAGTCGGCTCCGTAGAAAATATTGAAAAGTTTTGACTCCTGCTTAGCTTCTTTAATTACATCTTTGCGCTCATTGCCTATTAAGTCATACTTTTTGTATAAAAAACTTGGATTCTTTGTGTCTTCATAAACATCCGCGGTTGACCCGCGTCCTATTAAACTTCCTAAGTTAGGAAGTTTTTCATTATCATTCATTGAATCATTAAATTTATCTTTGCGTTTGTTTTTTGAAATGTATTTGTACATGATTTTATTATTCCTTGGTTTTTAACGGTTGATGTGTTTTAAGCTATTTTTGGGGGGTATTATAGCACTTGGCGATATAGTAAGCTATTATCATTGACTGGCGAGTTGTTATTGTGATGTGTCTGGTTGACATTCTATTTCTAATTCTAGGCTGATAGAGGAAGGAGATAACGGTAGAGGAAATAACACCCTCTAACTTTGAGTCTGCTGAACATTGGCCATATCTAAATGCTTGGTGCCACATTGTTCAAATGGGTATTGTCGATCAATGAGTGCATAATTGATCGTTGAAAACGATCGTTGAGGCTTTAATGAAGGATCGGCTGCTGGGTGCTGATTTTACCCAGCTGTGGTTTTAACATGGGCATGATTAGAGGATGTACGTGAAAATACATTATTTTAATGCTCTATAGTTTTCCCAAGCATAACCCATTAATGGCGTTATTATCGACTGCCAAATTTGTATTTAAAATAGTCACCTTTTTTTATTCCCGCCATCTTTGGAACCCTTACTTCAGGTCTGAATAAGTAATTCATTATGCGTTCTAGCTTCTCAGGGTTTCTCTCGTTAAGTATTAAATCTATATCTGACTGCTGCGAAAGATATCTTGTTGCAAGTGCGATGTGTCTTGATAACGATGAAATAGAGGATTTCATTCCGTTGAAAAATATCTCTGTGTTTTTAAATTCTGGGCGGCCAGATAATTCTTTTTTCCCTAAAGCAGATAGGCCTGGTATTTTAGGTTCTGGGAAGTCCAGTACCAACTGGTCAACTAAAGAAAGTGAGGCATGTTTGAAAATACTGTTGGATGCAGATGATTTGTAAATGGTGTTACCAAATCTACTGGTTTGTTTTTTCAATGTAGGACCGATTTCTAGGGAGAAAAATGCATAATCATCATTACCTAAGCCATGAATGTCAGGGTGGGCTGAGTTATCTTCATTGAAAATGATTTTTTTGTCTTTAAGTAGTTTTCTTGAATAAATATTTATATCCCCGCTTTTATTTTCAATGTCAGCATTTGTTGCGTGACATAGATAAAATTCCTGTTGAATGAAGTTGTTAATGAAATTTTCTTCTAGAGCATTGAACTCTACTTTTTGTAGTTTATTTTCGTTTTGTGCTGCCAGCTTTTTTGTATTTACTTCACTTCCAAACAAACTGGTGAGCTGCAAAAATGGGCTAGATATGATGCACATAAATGCAGCTGTAACCCCAGGCATTGAGGCTGCGTCAGCTAATATACCATCTCGGAAGTATGCTCCTTTCTTTTGCATTCTCAGAAGGCTATTATCTGCTCTTTGCTTTCTACTTTTATACAACCAACCTCTTGCTAGTGTTAGGGCCATTGGAGAGGGAGAGGGATTTAACGGAGGGGGGATGTATCGGCTTGGTACAGGTGCAGTTGTACATCTCTCAATCTCAAGGTCACTTTCTCTTTCCTTGGGTTTATCTATGTTATGGCCTCTAACGTGAGGGGCTTTAGAACTGTATTCGAACATGGTATCTATGATGCCTCTTGATTTAATAAGAATGGATTTATATTAAAAGTTTTATTTTTATAACAAAGTATGCAAGGTTTGAAGGATTAGATTAGTATAATCTATGTTAAATATAATGTATGGTTTATTTTAGAATATATATTTGATAGTCATATTTCAAACCAGTCGTCCGCACTTTCCCACGTTTCCTGCAGTACTTCCTCGATCGCCTCTCTGTCCGCTGGCGTACCGTTGCGCACTGAAAGCCCGTCCATACCAGCCATGCGAACGGTTGCCTCGATATCTGAAAATTTACGCTGCAGCCGTTTATTCAACTCAACGGCCAGAGCAGAGGCTGCGCCAGTGGGCAGTTGTTTTTTCTTGTCTAAACGCACCTCAACAAAAATCCGCATTACCCCTCCTTGAAAACCCAGAACACCCGGTGCTGACCATTATAATCAATGAGTTGCATTTGTCATGTTCTGAGTTCGCCTACCTGTAGAACGCCGCTGAACCGACTTTCATGCCTCATGAACCCACCCATGGGTCGGTTCAAAATGATAAATATATTCCTTCCCAGTCAACTAGTTACTTGCGTGAACCGACTGAACCTACCGAACCCACCACCTTCTGGTTATATATAGGGAATTTTTTCGGGGGAAATGAATCCATAATCAAGTGTTAAATTGATGGTTGAAAAATAATCAGCCCAGCATGCTGAATGATGACCTACAGAATTCAAGTGTAGGGAGTTCATAATTTTCCGTGGGGTACGTAGTGGGGCCGAAAGCTGAATTTCATCGGTTTTATTTATTATATTTTACATGTTAATCAATTTGTTATGTGTTTTATATCTTGTTTGCGTCATTGTCTTCACTTTTTGAGCGTACTAAAAACGCGCAATGATACGGGTTTTTGCCAGCAAGCTCCATGTATTCCTAAAGCGCAGCGGGTGTCACAGTTTTCATCGTGGCAAGGGGGATAATCCAGCGCATTATTCATCATGGAGAAAGCGAATGAAATCAATGAAAATCAGCGTACTGGCGGGGTTATTGGCCGGATTTAGCGGGACGGCGCTGGCATTGCCATCGATCACCATTCTGGCCACCGGCGGCACCATTGCCGGCGGTGGCGAATCAGCAACCCAGTCCAGTTATACCGCCGGGAAGTTGGGTGTTGATGCCCTGCTGAGCGCGGTACCGCAGTTGAAACAGTTGGCGAATGTGCAGGGGGAACAGCTGGTAAGCATCGGTTCACAGGATATGAATGACCAGGTGTGGCTAACGCTGGCAAAGAAAATCAACGCCGATTGCGCCAAAACCGATGGCTTTGTCATCACTCATGGTACCGATACGCTGGAGGAAACTGCCTATTTTCTCGATTTAACGGTGAAGTGCGACAAACCGGTGGTGATGGTCGGTGCGATGCGCCCGGCAACGGCGATGAGCGCCGATGGCCCGTTCAATCTGTATAACGCGGTGCTGACGGCCGCCGATCCGCAATCTGCCAACCGGGGAGTGCTGGTGGCAATGAACGAAACGGTGCTGGATGCCCGCGACGCGTCCAAAACCAGCACCACTGCGGTCCAGGCCTTCCAGTCGCCGAACTTTGGCCCGCTGGGTTACATCCACAACGGCAAAATTGATTATCAGCGCACGCCGCAACGTAAACACACCACCGCGACGCCGTTTGATGTCAGCAAGCTGGATACCCTGCCGAAGGTTGGCATTATCTACAACTATGCCAACGCGTCCGATGCTCCGGCCAAGGCGTTGATCGCCGAGGGTTACCAGGGGATTATCAGTGCCGGCGTGGGCAACGGCAACCTGTATAAAACCGTCTTCGACACGCTGGCGAGCGCCGCGCACCACGGTGTGGCGGTCGTGCGTGCCTCTCGGGTTCCGGGGGAGCCACCACCGAAGATGCAGAAGTCGATGATGCAAAATACGGTTTTGTTGCCGCCGGTGCGCTCAATCCGCAAAAAGCCCGCGTATTGCTGCAGTTGGCGCTGACGCAAACCAAAGACGCCCGCCAGATACAGCAACTGTTTAACCAATATTGAGAACTGGAGCGCGTCCTGTCAGGGCGCGCACCTCCCAATGTCAACGCAACGGCTAAGCTATAAGGCATCTTTCTTGCTGGAGGAGTAGTCTGCATGCGTGCGTTCGATATTAAGCGTATGGCGTTTGATGAAACATCCGTGGCGTTTCTGGCGGAGGTGGCAGCGCGAAGTCTGTTTACCTTCCTGCTGGTGTTCCTGTTTCTGAAAATGTCGGGGCGCCGTGGCGTCCGGCAGATGTCACTGTTTGAAGTGCTGATTATCCTGACGTTGGGCTCCGCCGCCGGAGACGTGACCTTCTATCATGATGTACCGCTGCTGCCGGTGTTGACGGTATTTGTCAGTATCATGGTGCTGTACCGGGTTTCCACTTTTCTGATGGACCGTCACCGCAAGGTGCAGGACTGGATGGAGGGACGGGCGTTGGTACTGGTCGACGACGGGGTATTTGCCTGGGATACCATGCGTCAGGAGAACATTACCCATGACGAATTCTTTATGGAGCTGCGGCAGGCCGGCGTCGAGCACCTGGGGCAGGTGCGGCTGGCGATTCTGGAAGTCAATGGCGGCATTTCGGTCTATTTTTACCCGCCCGATCGGGTTCGACCCGGTTTGCCGGTGTTGCCATCGCAGTGCGTGACCGCCGTCGATCGGGTTGAACAGGACGGCGATTTTGCCTGTAGTATTTGTGGCATGATTGCACCGCTGCTCAGTACGCAGCAGCATCAGTGTCCACGCTGCAAGAATGACCGCTGGATCGCCGCACTTTCTCATCGACGAGTTGGCTGAATACAGCATAAAAAACCGTGATAAGCCGCTGAATTGGCCGGTGTCATAGCGTTTTATCGCAAAAAATGGCCAACGTATGGCAGAGGCTGTTACCGCCGTTGTAGGCTGTTTCCCGCCGTCGGGCGAATAAGCGTTGCAGCGGGGGGGCGCGAGTGATAAAACCGATGTGCTGGATATCACATTATCCGGCCAGGGGCGTATTTCGGTTAGCCAAGCTGATTGGCGAAATAGTGAATGTGGTGAGGGGAAATGACTCAGGTTTATAATTTTAGTTCTGGCCCGGCTATGCTGCCGGTAGAAGTTTTGCGTCGCGCGGAACAGGAACTGTGCAACTGGCACGGCCTCGGTACATCGGTGATGGAAATCAGTCACCGCAGTAAAGAGTTCATCGCGGTGGCCGAGCAATCCGAACAGGATCTGCGCGACCTGTTGAAAGTCCCCTCCAACTATAAAGTCCTGTTTTGCCACGGCGGCGCGCGTGCGCAATTTGCCGCGCTGCCGTTGAACCTGCTCGGTGAGCAGACAACCGCCGATTACATTGACGGCGGTTATTGGGCGCACAGCGCGATCAACGAAGCAAAAAAGTACTGTTCGCCAAACGTGATTGACGTTAAAACCACCGTTGACGGTTTGCGTGCCATTGTGCCGATGAGCCAGTGGCAGCTCAGCGATGACGCGGCTTACGTTCACTATTGCCCGAATGAAACCATCGACGGCGTTGCCATCGATGAAACGCCAGACTTCGGCGACAAAGTGGTGATCGGCGATTACTCTTCGACCATTCTTTCCCGTCCGCTGGACGTTAGCCGCTTCGGGGTAATTTATGCCGGCGCGCAGAAGAACATTGGTCCGGCCGGCCTGACGCTGGTGATCGTGCGTGACGATCTGCTGGGCAAGGCGCGTCGCGAAGTCCCGTCCATTCTTGATTATACCGTGTTGGCCGAAAACGACTCGATGTTCAATACGCCGCCGACGTTCGCCTGGTATCTTTCCGGTCTGGTGTTCAAGTGGTTGAAGGAACAGGGTGGGCTGGTCGAGATGGAAAAACGCAATCGGGCCAAAGCCGATCTGCTGTACACCACCATTGACAGTTCCGACTTTTATCTCAGCCAGGTGGCGAGCACCAACCGCTCGTGGATGAACGTACCGTTCCAACTGGCCGATGCGGCGTTGGATTCGCTGTTCCTCAGCGAAGCCGAAGCCATTGGCCTGCAGGCGCTGAAAGGCCACCGCGTGGTCGGCGGCATGCGCGCCTCTATTTACAATGCGATGCCACTGGCTGGCGTGCAAACATTGACTGATTTTATGGTGGACTTTGAACGTCGCCATGGTTGAGTGCCGTCGCCCCCGATAGTGGGCGAGGTTGGCTGTTGTTGCAATAAAGCGGCTCCGGCATGATTCCCGGGGCCGTTTCGTTTATCAGATTTGGAGAGTTTTGTTCACATGGTGGATTCCCTGACGTTACAACCGGTTGCTTTGGTCAATGGCACCGTCAACTTACCCGGCTCCAAGAGCGTTTCCAACCGGGCTCTGCTGCTGGCGGCGCTGGCGGCGGGCACCACCCGGCTGACCAACCTGCTGGACAGCGATGACGTGCGGCACATGCTGAACGCGTTACAGGCGTTGGGGGTAAGTTATCAACTGTCTGCCGATCGCACCGTTTGTACGGTTGACGGCGTCGCCGGGCCGCTGGTGGCCAAACAGCCGCTGGAGCTGTTCCTTGGCAATGCGGGTACCGCCATGCGTCCGTTGGCTGCGGCATTGTGCCTGGGTAACGGCGAGGTGGTGCTGACCGGTGAACCGCGCATGAAAGAGCGGCCTATCGGTCACCTGGTCGACGCCTTGCGTCAGGGCGGCGCGCAAATCGACTATCTGGAGCAGAGTGACTATCCGCCGGTGCGACTGCGTGGCGGGTTTAGCGGCGGCAACGTTAGCGTCGACGGCAGCGTTTCCAGTCAGTTCCTCACCGCGCTGCTGATGACTGCACCGCTGGCTGAGCAGGATACGCATATCCATATCAAGGGCGAGCTGGTATCCAAACCGTACATCGACATCACGCTGCACCTGATGCGTACCTTCGGGGTTGAAGTCAGCCACGAGGATTACCGCGTGTTCCACATTCGCGGGCAGCAAACCTATGTGTCGCCAGGTGATTACCTGGTGGAAGGCGATGCGTCTTCGGCCTCGTATTTTCTGGCAGCGGCGGCGATCAAGGGCGGAACGGTGCGCGTAACCGGTATCGGTACCCACAGCGTGCAGGGCGACACCAAATTTGCCGATGTGCTGGCGAAGATGGGCGCGCATATTACCTGGGGTGATGATTTCATCGAATGTCACCGCGGTGAACTGAATGGTATCGATATGGACATGAACCATATCCCGGATGCCGCGATGACCATCGCCACCGCCGCGTTGTTTGCCAACGGCCCAACCACGCTGCGCAATATTTACAACTGGCGGGTGAAGGAAACCGACCGTCTGGCGGCGATGGCCACCGAGTTGCGCAAGGTTGGCGCGACGGTCGACGAAGGCGAAGACTACATCCACGTAGTGCCGCCGGCCAAATTGCAGTTTGCGGAAATCGGCACCTACAACGATCACCGCATGGCGATGTGCTTCTCGCTGGTGGCGTTGTCCGACACGCCGGTGACCATTCTTGATCCTAAATGCACGGCCAAGACCTTCCCGGACTATTTCGACCAGTTGGCGCGTATCAGCCAGTTGGCGTAACGGATCCCTTGTTGATATAGGCTCTTGAACGGGCCTTTATTATTTTTATCCGTCAAGTTCCCTGTTTCTTCTATACTTTTTTCCCATCAGTGGCCTTATTTTCGCCAACCGGAGAGATGCAGGGTAACAGTTGACCCGGTACCCGCGTATAATACGCCACCGAATCCGCCCCGACTGGGCTGGACGGCAGGGACGCGTATATTTTGCTGTCGCCGCGATGTTGGCGGCAGTTGAGTCCCTGTGAGGTTTTTTACCCGAAGGAGAGAGAAATGACGGCTACAGCCCCGGTGATAACCGTTGATGGACCAAGTGGCGCAGGCAAAGGCACCTTGTGCCAGGCATTGGCCGAATCCCTTGGCTGGCGTTTGCTGGATTCCGGCGCAATCTATCGCGTGCTGGCCCTGGCTGCGCTGCATCATCAGGTTGATATCACGTCAGAGGAAGCGCTGGTCCCGCTGGCCGCCCATCTCGACGTCCGTTTTGTTGCTGAAAACGGCAAGCTGCAAGTGATTTTGGAAGGTGAGGATGTCAGCAATGAAATCCGCACCGAAACCGTAGGCAATACCGCGTCTCAGGCCGCCGCTTTTCCGCGGGTGCGCGAGGCGCTGCTGCGTCGCCAGAGGGCATTCCGCGAGGCGCCTGGCCTGATTGCCGACGGCCGCGATATGGGCACGGTGGTGTTTCCCGACGCGCCGGTCAAGATTTTCCTTGACGCCAGTTCGGAAGAACGCGCACACCGCCGCATGCTTCAGTTGCAGGAAAAGGGCTTTAATGTTAACTTTGAACGTCTTTTAGCCGAGATAAAGGAACGGGATGACCGTGACGTAATCGGCCGATTGCGCCTCTGGTGCCGGCTTCCGATGCCCTTGTGCTGGATTCGACCAGCATGTCGATTGGACGAAGTCATCCCAGCGTGCGCTGGCATATGCGCATAAAGTTCTGGCGTTGCCGCAGCAATAAGCGCGGCGGCGTTTTTGGCTTTTTGTCAAATTTGTCATCGAATTGACATAGCAGTATCATGATATATCGGGTAAAATTTTACCCCTGTAACCTAAACCCAGTCGGCATGGAGCCAATGGCCGGGTATGTTAAACAACCCCATTCGGCGGGACGCTAAATGGACGTTAAACTAAAGAACCCTGAAGATTAACAACATGACTGAATCTTTCGCTCAACTCTTTGAAGAATCCCTGAAAACAATCGAAACCCGCCCGGGTTCCATCGTTCGTGGCGTTGTAGTTGCTATCGACAAAGACATCGTACTGGTTGACGCCGGTCTGAAGTCTGAGTCTGCCATCCCGGCTGAGCAATTCAAAAACGCCCAGGGCGAACTGGAAATCCAGGTTGGCGACGAAGTTGACGTTGCTCTGGATGCAGTAGAAGACGGCTTCGGTGAAACCCTGCTGTCCCGTGAGAAAGCTAAACGTCACGAAGCTTGGATCACGCTGGAAAAAGCTTACGAAGACGCTGAAACTGTTACCGGTGTTATCAACGGCAAAGTCAAAGGTGGCTTCACTGTTGAGCTGAACGGCATCCGCGCGTTCCTGCCAGGTTCTCTGGTAGATGTGCGTCCGGTACGCGACACGCTGCACCTTGAAGGCAAAGAGCTTGAGTTCAAAGTCATCAAGCTGGACCAGAAACGCAACAACGTTGTTGTTTCTCGTCGTGCAGTCATCGAATCCGAGAACAGCGCAGAGCGCGATCAACTGCTGGAAAACCTGCAGGAAGGCATGGAAGTCAAAGGTATCGTCAAGAACCTCACTGACTACGGTGCATTCGTTGATCTGGGCGGCGTTGACGGCCTGCTGCACATCACCGACATGGCTTGGAAACGTGTTAAGCACCCAAGCGAAATCGTCAATGTGGGCGATGAAATCACTGTTAAAGTGCTGAAGTTCGACCGCGAGCGTACTCGTGTTTCCCTGGGCCTGAAACAGCTGGGCGAAGATCCATGGGTTGCTATCGCGAAACGTTACCCAGAAGGCACCAAGCTGACTGGTCGTGTTACCAACCTGACTGATTACGGCTGCTTCGTAGAAATCGAAGAAGGCGTTGAAGGTCTGGTACACGTTTCTGAAATGGATTGGACCAACAAAAACATCCATCCGGTCCAAAGTTGTTAACGTGGGCGACGTAGTGGAAGTTATGGTTCTGGACATCGATGAAGAACGTCGTCGTATCTCCCTGGGCCTGAAGCAGTGCAAATCCAACCCATGGCAGCAGTTCGCAGAAACCCACAACAAGGGCGACCGCGTTGAAGGTAAAATCAAGTCTATCACTGACTTCGGTATCTTCATCGGCCTGGACGGCGGCATCGACGGCCTGGTTCACCTGTCTGACATCTCCTGGAACGTTGCAGGCGAAGAAGCAGTTCGTGAATACAAGAAAGGCGACGAAATCGCAGCTGTGGTTCTGCAAGTTGACGCAGAGCGCGAGCGTATCTCCCTGGGCGTGAAGCAACTGGCTGAAGATCCGTTCAATAACTACCTGTCTATGAACAAGAAAGGTACTATTGTTACTGGTAAAGTCACAGCAGTTGATGCTAAAGGTGCTACAGTTGAATTAGCAGGCGGCGTAGAAGGTTACCTGCGTGCATCTGAAGCCTCTCGCGACCGTGTTGAAGATGCAACTCTGGTTCTGAACGTAGGCGACGACGTTGAAGCCAAATTCACCGGTGTTGACCGTAAGAACCGCGTTGTAAGCCTGTCCGTACGTGCTAAGGACGAAGCTGACGAGAAAGATGCTATCGCTACTGTTAACAACAAGCAGGAAGAAAGCAACTTCTCCAACGCTATGGCTGAAGCCTTCAAAGCGGCTAAAGGCGAGTAATGACGGTGGGGCGGTCTCTGACCGCCCTGATACGGTAGTTTAGCTGCAAAGCTTGGAGGAACAATGACCAAGTCTGAACTTATTGAAAGACTTGCTGGCCAGCAATCTCATATCCCGGCGAAAGCCGTTGAGGATGCAGTGAAAGAGATGCTTGAGCATATGGCTGCGACATTGGCCGATGGCGAGCGCATCGAGATCCGCGGATTCGGCAGTTTTTCTCTTCACTACCGTGCTCCGCGCGTAGGTCGTAACCCAAAAACCGGTGATAAGGTTGATCTGGATGGCAAGTACGTCCCGCACTTTAAACCAGGTAAAGAGTTACGTGACCGCGCCAATATCTATGGCTAATGTCTGATTGACCATAGAGTTGTTGCTTGTAAAAAATATAAAACGGTGCCCTTGGGCGCCGTTTTTTTTCGCTGAAATTTATCCCTGCCTTATTGGTCGCCAATCGCGCACGCACCGTTGTTTATGCGACACGGCAAGCATTTCCCTGCTGCAAGCCACGCTAGCAGCTAACGGTTTGCGCAGCGCATTCCGTGATTGGTTTTTATCCCCCTGCACATCAGCTCGTCCCGACGTAACATCCGGTTATAGCGACCTTTTGTCAGGGAGAAACCTATCAGACTGTCAATGGATATTGCCGCCGCCGCCGTAGTGGTCGGTATGTTGCCGATCTTGTTTATGTCGCAATTGCCCACCTGGCAAATGCTGTTGGGGTTGGCGACGCTGATGGTTGGCTTGTGGCGTCAAACCAGTAGCGCGTTATGCCAGACCATGGCGTGGGCGCTTTGTGTGGCTGGTATTGGCGTGCTTGAGCGCAAACGTCGTCATGCAGCAGATCGCCACCCTCAGCGAAAAAACCGTCGAGGTAGTCGCTACCGTCAGCAGCGTGAGACTGACAGGCAGCGAACCGGCCAAAATTCAGTTCAGGATTGAACAGCACGAATCGACGCTGGCTTTTCCCTGCGCTGTCATTCAATGCCCGGTTTGAAAACGCCCGACTGGTGCGCCGGTCAGCGGTGGATGCTGGAGGGTTGGTTTCAGACCGGTACACGCTAACCTCAATCAGGGGGGATTTGATAGCCAGCGTTGGGCCATTGCCCGCCGTCAGCCGCTGACCGGTTACATTCACGCTGCCAGGCCGCTTGATACGCAGTGTGGCTTGCGGCAACGTATCATCACGGCGGTAGAACGACGCATCGGTGCCCTGGAGCATCGCGGCACCATGCTGGCACTGGCCTTTGGCGAACGGGCGCAGGTAGCTCAACGGCTGCGTGAACGGTTGCAAAAAACCGGCATTGCTCCACCTGATGGCAATTTCAGGCCTGCATATTTCTCTGGCCGCCATGATGATCTGGGGGGCTGGGCGCGTTTAGGGCAGGCTTTACTGCCCGCGCGCTGGATCGGCTACCGTTTGCCATTGCTGATTGGCACCGGGGTGGCGTTGGGATACGCCTGGCTGGCCGGTGGCCACCCGCCGGCGTTGCGTGCTGCGATCGCCTTGACGCTATGGGTCATATTACGCTTGCGCGGCATATGCTGCTCCTCCTGGCAGGTGTGGCTGTGGTGCATTTGTCTGATACTGCTGAGCGATCCGCTGGGCGATACTATCCGACAGTTTTTGGCTATCGGCACTGGCGGTTGCCGCGCTGATTTTCTGGTTTGAATGGGCACCGCTACCTCGGCGTTTTAGCGCAGCCTGGTATTGGGCGCCGTTACGCTGGCTGCACATCCAACTGGGGATGACGCTATTATTGCTGCCAATGCAGTTTGGTCTGTTTCACGGGGGTGTCCTGGACCTCGTTGCCGGCCAACCTATGGGCGGGTACCGATCGTTTCGTTACTGTCGGTACCGCTGATTCTTACCGGCCGTGGTGTTGAACAATGTGCCGATGCTGGGCGAGTATTTATGGTTGGCAGCCAATCAAACGGCTGGTTTGGGCGCTTTTGGCCGCTGCCCTGGTTGGAGCAGGGGTGGGTACGCATCAGTTCGGGGCTGATGCAGTTCAGCGTACTGGGGTGGCTGAGCGTGGCGGCCTGGCGTTTCGGCTGGTGGCGCAGCTACCCGACGGGGTGCGCTGCACTATTTCTCATATTCCTGGTGTGGCGCGAACGTCCACCGGAACACCGTTGGCGGCTTGAATATGTTGGATGTGGGCCATGGTTCTGGCGGTGGTAGTCGAGCGCAATGGCAAGGCAATCATGTATGATAGCGGCAATCGGTGGAATACCGGCAGCGCGGCGCAGCGCATCATATTGCCGTATTTGCGCTGGCGAGGCTTGCACTGGAACATATCTTTATCAGCCATAGCCATCTGGATCATATTGGCGGGCTGCCGGAGTTGCTGCAGGCGTTCCCCGCAGGCCAGTGTCCACTCGCCCCTGAGCGAGGCGGGGCACTTGCCATGTATACAGGGGCAGCAGTGGCATTGGCAGGGGTTGCGCATTAAGGCGCTGTGGCCACCACGGCGGGTGAATTATGCCACCAATGATGACTCCTGCGTGATTCGCCTGGATGATGGGCCAACACAGCGTTTTACTCACCGGCGATCTGGAAGCCAAAGGGGAAGCGGCGCTGCTGCGTCAGCGGGCCAATTTGCCCGCCACCTTACTGCAGGTGCCGCATCACGGCAGCAAAACGTCGTCAAACGCCGTCTTTTTTACGGGCGGTGGCACCGAAAGCGGCGTTGGCTTCGGCTTCCCGCTATAATGTTTGGCGCTTACCCGCAGAAAAAATCATCAGTCGTTACCGGAAAAATAATATCAGTTGGCATGATACGTCGCGTGCCGGACAGCTCAGCGTACTTTTTTTCGACAATGATTGGCAAATTAATGGCTTTCGAGAGCAATTAATGCCCCGTTGGTACCATCAGCGGTTTGGCGTAGAGAGGGATAATGAGTAAAATAGGCCGCTATTTCTTCCAATGCTGGTATTTGCATGATGAATGATAAAGATCTCTCGACCACGCAGACCTTCCGTCGATTGTGGCCGATGATCACACCTTTCAAGTCAGGGCTGATTGTGGCCGCCATCGCGTTGATTCTGAACGCCGCCGGGGACACATTGATGTTGTCCCTGCTTAAACCTCTTTTGGATGATGGTTTTGGTAAAACCGACAGCAGCGTTTTACTCTGGATGCCGCTGGTGGTGATTGGCCTGATGCTGATGCGCGGCATAACCAGCTTCGTTTCCAGTTACTGTATCTCCTGGGTATCCGGCATGGTGGTGATGCAAATGCGCCGCCGTCTGTTCGGCCACATGATGCGCATGCCGGTGGCATTTTTCGATCAGCAATCGACCGGTACCTTGTTGTCGCGCATTACCTATGACTCCGAGCAGGTCGCCTCGTCATCATCCAGCGCGCTGGTGACCGTGGTGCGTGAAGGGGCCTCGATTATCGGCCTGTTCATCATGATGTTCTACTACAGCTGGCAGCTGTCGGTAATTCTGATTATCCTGGCGCCGATTGTGTCGTTTGCCATCCGAATGGTATCGAAGCGTTTTCGCAATATCAGCAAGAATATGCAAAATACCATGGGCAGGTTACCACCAGCGCTGAACAAATGCTGAAAGGGCACAAAGAAGTGCTTATCTTCGGTGGCCAGCAGGTGGAGACCGAGCGCTTCAACTCCGTCAGCAACCGCATGCGTCAACAGGCATGAAACTGGTTTCCGCCTCGTCGATTTCCGATCCGATCATTCAGCTGATTGCGTCGCTGGCGCTGGCGTTTGTGCTGTTTGCCGCCAGTTTCCCAAGCGTAATGGAAACGCTGACCGCCGGTACCATCACCGTGGTGTTCTCGTCGATGATTGCCCTGATGCGTCCGCTGAAATCGTTAACCAACGTCAACGCGCAGTTCCAGCGCGGTATGGCTGCCTGTCAGACGCTGTTCTCCATTCTGGATATGGAGCAGGAGAAAGATACCGGCACGCGCGAAGTACAACGTGCCAAAGGCGATATCGAATTCCGCAACGTAACCTTCTGCTATCCCGGCAAGGAAACGCCAGCGCTGCGTGATATCAACCTGAGCATTTCAGAAGGCAAAACGGTGGCGCTGGTGGGACGTTCCGGTTCGGGCAAATCGACCATCGCCAATCTCCTGACGCGTTTCTATGATATTCAGCAGGGCGAAATCCTGATGGATGGCCACGATCTGCGAGAATATACCCTGGCCTCGCTGCGCGATCAGGTGGCCCTGGTGTCGCAAAATGTGCATTTGTTCAATGACACCATCGCCAACAATATTGCGTATGCGCGCGAAGATCGTTACAGCCGTGAAGAAATCGAAAAGGCCGCGCGTATGGCCTATGCGATGGATTTCATTGAAAAAATGGACAATGGTCTGGATACGGTGATCGGCGAAAACGGCGTGATGCTCTCCGGTGGTCAGCGCCAGCGAATTGCCATTGCCCGCGCACTGCTGCGCGATTGCCCGATCCTGATCCTTGATGAAGCGACCTCGGCATTGGACACCGAATCCGAGCGTGCAATCCAGGCTGCGCTGGACGAGTTGCAAAAAGACCGTACTTCGCTGGTGATCGCACACCGTCTGTCTACCATCGAAAAAGCCGATGAAATTCTGGTGGTGGAAGACGGGCGTATCGTAGAGCGTGGCGAACATCATGAGTTGATCGCCAAACAAGGCGCCTATGCGCAGCTGCATCGTATGCAGTTTGGTGAATAATGATCGATCGCATCTGGTCAGGCAGTTCGCTGCTCTATCTTTTACTGTTACCGCTCTCCTGGCTGTATGGCCTGGTGAGCGTGCTGATACGGCTCAGTTATCGTGTTGGTTTGCGTAAAAGCTGGCGTGCGCCAGTGCCGGTGGTGGTGGTCGGTAATCTGACCGCCGGCGGTAATGGCAAGACGCCGATGGTGATCTGGCTGGTTGAACAATTGCAGTCGCGTGGCTATCGGGTAGGGGTGGTGTCTCGGGGTTATGGCGGGAAATCACCGGTCTACCCGCTGTTGTTGGATGCACAAACCACAACGCAACAGGCCGGTGACGAACCGGTGCTGATTTACCAGCGTACCGGCGCCCCGGTGGCGATTGCGCCGAAACGCGCCGCTGCGGTACAGGCTTTGCTACAACGACACCATCTCGATCTGGTGATCACCGATGACGGCTTGCAGCACTATGCGTTGCAGCGTGATTTTGAGCTGGTGGTGATTGACGGTGTGCGTCGGTTTGGCAACGGTTGGTGGTTGCCGGCTGGGCCAATGCGTGAGCGGGCCGGGCGGTTGGACACGGTAGATGCCCGTATCGCCAACGGCGGCGTGGCGCAGCCGGGTGAAATCGCCATGCGACTACAGGCGCGTGAAGCGGTAAATATGGTCAGCGGTCAGCGCCTGGCGGCAGAACAATTACCACGGGTGGTGGCGATGGCCGGCATCGGTCATCCACCGCGCTTCTTTGCCACGCTTGAAAACCTGCGGGTCAACGTCGAGCGGGAGGTGTCGTTTGCCGACCATCAGCAATATGACCTGGCACAACTGTCCGAGCTGACTCCTCAGGGGCAAACCCTGTTGATGACCGAGAAAGACGCGGTTAAATGTCGCAGTTTTGCGCAAGCGGATTGGTGGTACTTGCCCGTCGATGCGGTGTTGCCGAACGAGCAGGCAAATACCCTGTTGCAGCGTATTGAAACCTTGCTGAAAAACTAACTTACAGCGCCAGCGCGTCAAGTCCCAACGCTTGCGCGCAGGCCTGTACAGAACGCTGCTGCGTTTGCTGATATAACGTCAATTCATCGATCACTTGCGCACCCAGCGCCATCTCAAAGGCCGAGCGGCTCGACGCTGCATTATATTGTGCGTGCTGATTGTCTCCCAGATTTGATTGGAAGATGCCCGCCGCGCTGACCGGCAGAAAATCCTCGTATACCAGCGGTTGGAAACGCACATAATCTTGCGCGATCAGCTGTTCCAGCGAGCTGTGTTTATCAAGGCTGTCTTTGGCCGCCAACCCGCACTCGGTGGGGAAGTAGCGGAACCATGCCAGCTGCTGTTCGCGCAGGGTGGTATAATCGTCGGGAAAAGATTGGAAGTTATCCTGTAATAACTGGTTATACCGATCGGCATTTTTTTCGCTCGGCGCCGCCTGCAAGGCATGGTTGGTGGCTTGCAGCAAACGGTCGTACAGCGCCCGGCCTTTCGGCGTCAGTGCGACGCCGCGTTGTTCAATTTCGCCAAAGCGTGCGGTGTGGTGGCCGGCAACCGTAGTGCCGTTGTGTTCGACAAATGCCACCGGCTCTTCAAGCGCCTTGAAGCTGGTTTGCCGTAACAGGATCGGGCATTTACGGCGAGGCGGGCCTTCAATCACCGCCTTCGGCGTAATGCCACGCTGCGGCATGCCGTCTTGCACCAGGTCGATATCCAGCGTACGCGGCGTCAGGTGGTTGATATGCGGGCCTTTAAAGGCCACCACGTCGGCGATTAAACGGTGTTGGTCGTGCAGTTGCCGATACTCGGCTGCGCTGACAGTCGCCTGGGAGTGCCAACGAAAGGTTTCCAGCGCCTGTTCGATAAACTCGCTTGCCTGTGTGCGGTCGAGACCGCCTTGCGCCTCGTGCAGGGTGATGAGCTCCAGCGCTCGCTCGGTGAAGATCTGCCGGCGGCCCAGCAGTCGTTCAGCCAGTGCGCGCAGTTCGGGCTGTTCAATCAATTCCAGACGCAGCAGTGAGGTAAATACGCGAAACGGACTGGTTTGCAGATCTTTTTCATGTACCGCACGAAATGCGGTGGAATGCACGGGGACACCAGCGACCGCCAGATCGTAATAGCCGACCGGCGCCATGCCCCATAACGTTAAACAGTCGCCTCAGGGTAGCCAATTCGTGGGCGGTACCAACCCGAATGGCGCCATGGCGTTCCATTGCCAGCCGCTCAATCTCACCGGTAATTTGCAGTTGATGCGCCAACTCGGCGTCATTACTCAACAGTTCCCGGTTGGTTTCGGCCACCAAATCAAGCAGAGCGCCGTATAACGGCACTTCCTTTTGATACATATCAGACATGGCATGCGAGAATTTGGCACGGATTTCATTCGGTGAGATGAACTGCTGGGCGGTCATGCGCATAGCTCCTTAATTCAGCATAATCTGAAATTATTATTTTCGGCGATCGTACTGGCCAGGCGGCCATCTGCCTTGTTTTCAACTCAAGTTTAGCTATCTGACCATGGTTTTGTTATAACCGGCTCAAACATATTAGATTTTTATGCGTTAGCTCTCATTTGCTGACGTTTGCGCGCTGCGTATGGGTATCTGGAAGCGGAGAAGGCTTGCCGACGGGCAGTTTTTTATAAAAATAAAACCAATGTAATCATTGTGATAAAATTAAACTGTGGGTTAAATTAAAAATGGTTTGATAAACCACTTGTGCTTGTCGTTGTTTTATGAGTAAATGCAAGTCGGCCTGTGATACAGACCTATTTATGTTCGAGTTTAGATTTAGATGTTGAGTTATGCAGTTCCTTCAAAGTCGTTATCTTTCGATTCCGCTTCAAAGACGAACCTTCTAAGTATCTCCCATAAGTAATGTTTCTGAAAACGGCCACCATTGCCTTATGGCAGATTTTGTAAATATATTTAAAGGTAAAAGTAATGTCTAAGAAGACTGGTCAAGTTAAGTGGTTCAACGAGAGCAAAGGTTTTGGTTTCATTGAGCAACACGACGGCGGTAAAGACGTATTCGTACACTTCTCCGCAATCATGACCGACGGTTTCAAGACTCTGGCTGAAGGCCAGCGTGTCGAGTATACCATCCAGGACAGCCCGCGCGGGCCGGCTGCCGCCAACGTTGTTGCTCTGTAATCACAGTCAATAGCGTAAACGTTCTTAATACAACCGGGACACGGGCACTATTGCCACTCCCTGCGGAAGATATTAAGTACACCAAGCCCGCCGTAGTGCGGGTTTTTTAATTTTTTGCTCACGAGAGGTTTGTTACGAAAAACTTTAGGATGGGCTGGTAGCGTCCCGACAATAATAAAAATGACGTTGTCATGGATGCTCAAGTAAAAGGATAGAATCTATGTTTAAAAATACCGTGTTAAAAATGGGCCGAGTGAAATGGTATGACCAAGCCGAAGGCTATGGCGTTATTTCTCCGGTTGATGGTAGTGACGAAATTTATGTTAGCCGCCGTGCTATCGCCAATACCAAAAATAAATCGTTAAACGAAGGTCAGAACGTCGAGTTCTCGATCTACCGCAGCTCTCACGGGCTGTCCGCCGCAGACGTCATCGCGTTCTAAGGCACTCCTTCCTCGCCAGTGCCGGTGCCGCCACCCCCAAGCACTGGCGAAGAAAAATCCCCCAAATTCCACTATCATCAGGCGATTGCCAAATCACCTGGATGTCCGCATGCCAATACCACAAATTTCGCTCGCCGCTGCCCGCTCGCTGCATCTTGCCGCTCAGGGCCTGCTGGTTCCCAGCAAACGCAAAGCCAGACCTGACGATGTGATTGCCGCCATTCGGCGCATGGGATTATTGCAGATCGATACCATCAGCGTGGTCGCACGCAGCCCGTATCTGGTGCTGTTCAGTCGATTGGGCGCCTATTCTCCCGAGTGGCTGGAGCAGGCGTTAGCGGGGCGCCAGCTGTTTGAATATTGGGCGCACGAAGCCTGTTTCCTGCCGATTGAAGATTTTGCGTTATTGCGCCACCGCATGCTGGATCCGCAGGGTATGGGCTGGAAATATTCTCAAGCCTGGGTCGACAAACATCAGACCGCGATTGACGATTTGCTGGCATACGTGGCTGAGCAAGGCCCGGTGCGTTCAGCCGATTTCAACGCCGAAAAAAAGGGCAGCAACGGCTGGTGGGACTGGAAACCAGAAAAACGCCATCTGGAGATTTTATTTACCGCCGGCCGGCTGATGGTGGCCGAACGCCGTAATTTCCACCGCGTTTACGATCTTACCGAACGTCTGTTACCGGATTGGCACGATGCTACCCAGGCACTGCCCGCGGCGGCGGCACGTGAGGAGATGTTGACTCGTAGCTGCCGTTATCTGGGCATTTTCAAGCCGGAGTGGCTGGCGGATTACTATCGCCTGAAGCGAGTATCGCCGCAAAAACTACTGGATCGCCTGACGCGAGCTGACGAAATCATGCCGGTACAGGTCAGCGGGCTCGACGGCACATGCTATGTGCACCATTCGCTGGCGCAGCAATTGGCGCTGGCGCAACAGGGCAAATTGAAATCTAGCGTCACCACGTTACTGTCGCCCTTCGATCCGGTGGTGTGGGATCGCCGCCGCGCCCAGCAGCTGTTCAATTTTGAGTACCGGCTCGAATGCTATACGCCGAAAGAAAAACGGCAATATGGCTATTTCACGTTGCCGGTGCTGCAGCGTGGCGAATTGATTGGGCGTATTGATGCAAAAATGCACCGTCGCAAAGCGGAGTTTGAAGTCATCAGTTTTCATACCGAGCCACAGGTACGTATGGGGCGGCAGCGTTGTCAGGATGTTTTTCAGGCGATCGAGCGAATGGCCAAATGGCATGGCGCCACGCGGGTCACGCTGGGGGAGATACCGGCTTCGGTCCGTAGCGAATGGGGCAGCGGTTGGGACGTGGGATAACGAACGACGTTGTTATGGGGGGGGTAAAACGAGTGACAGCGCCGTTCGTTACAAGCTGAGCCTCAGTTGCTGAAATTGGCAAACAGGGCGATGATTTTGTGAATACGTTTCATCATTTGCAGGTATAACATTAATTATGTGATGCGTGTCACATAATTTACACCGATGCGGTGCGTAATACAACCGTAAAACCCGCTTGGGGAAAAGAGCAGCAGTTGCATCACCGATGATTAACCTGCCGCTGGACGATATGCTATTCTGTTGCACTTTCCTGATGTCACATTCCCCGCATGGAGGAAGCATGGATCACCGTTTACTCGAAATCGTTGCCTGCCCGGTCTGCAACGGAAAGTTGTACTTCAATAAAGAAAATCAGGAGCTGGTGTGTAAGCTGGACGGTCTGGCCTATCCGTTACGCGACGGTATCCCGGTGCTGCTGGAAAATGAGGCGCGTACGCTGCCACTGGACGAGAAACACGCATGAGTTTTATCGCTATCATTCCTGCTCGTTATGCATCCAGCCGTTTGCCGGGCAAACCGTTGGCAGACATCCACGGTAAACCGATGGTGGTACACGTGATGGAGCGCGCGCGCGAGTCCGGCGCCGCTCGCGTGATTGTTGCCACCGATCATCCCGACGTTGCCCGCGCGGTAGAAGCTGCCGGCGGTGAAGTCTGCATGACCAGCCCGGATCACCATTCCGGCACCGAGCGTCTTGCAGAGGTGATCGAGCATTACGGTTTTGCCGACGATCAGATCATCGTCAACGTGCAGGGTGACGAGCCGCTGATCCCGTCGGTGATTGTTCGGCAGGTGGCCGAAAACCTGGCCAGCAGCAGCGCCGGCATGGCAACCCTGGCGGTACCGATCGAAACGGCGGAAGAGGCCTTTAATCCCAATGCGGTCAAGGTGGTAATGGACGAGAAAGGCTACGCGCTGTACTTTTCACGGGCCACCATCCCGTGGGATCGTGAGCGTTTTGCCCAGAGCAGGGAACAGATCGGCGACAGCCTGCTGCGACATATTGGTATTTATGCCTACCGCGCCGGGTTTGTACGCCGTTATGTCAGTTGGGCGCCGAGCCCGTTAGAACAGATCGAACTGTTGGAGCAGCTGCGAGTGCTGTGGTACGGCGAAAAGATCCACGTCGCGGTGGCCAAGGCCATTCCAAGCGTCGGCGTCGATACGCCGGACGATTTACAACGCGTGCGCGACAGCCTACGGCGTTAAGTCGCTATGCCCAGCGCCGTCGGTACGCCCGTGCCGGCGGCAGATCCCCCTGCGTTATCCCCGTTTTATTGATCTGCGTTGAGGAATTTTCCCGTTCATCGTTCGATGATGTAAGGCGTTCTCTACGATTTCGTGAGGTTTAGCCTAAGTGGAACAGTTACGTGCCGAACTGAGCAGAGTACTGGGTGAGCCAGTCAGCCGGCTGGAGCGTGTCAGTGAACAGCCGTATGCACACCTGTATTCGCTGTACGATCGGCAGGGGCATGCCATCCCATTGGTGGCGAAGAGCTTTGTCTGCGCGGGTATTGCCCAGCAGGAGGCCTACAAGCTGTCGATGCTGGCACGGGAAGGTGACGTGCGCCTGCCGGCGGTATTCGGCGTGATTTACACCCAACAGGCGCCATACTCTGAGGTGTTGCTGATTGAGCGCTTGCGCGGCGTTGCCGTTGAAGCGCCTAGCCGCACGCCGGATCGTTGGCATATGCTGATGGAGCAGATCGTCGACGGCATGCTGGCCTGGCATCGCATCGACAGCCACGGCTGCGTCGGCACCGTCGACAGCACACAGGAAAACGATTGGTTCTGTTGGTATCAGCAACGGATAGAAGTGCTGTGGTCCACCCTTAACAACCAGGATTCTCGCCTGCTTACCATGGCCGACCGCCGATTGCTGTACCGCACGCGTGAGTCATTGACCCATTTTTTCGTCGGATTTGACGACCCTTGCGTGCTGGTACACGGCAATCTGTCGCTGCGCAGCATGCTCAAGGATGCCAAAACCGATCAACTGTTGGCGATGATTAATCCCGGCATGATGCTGTGGGCGCCGCGAGAATATGACCTGTTCAGACTGTGCGAGGCGGGGATGCCCAGCCAGCTGCTGTTCCATTACCTACGGCGAGCGCCGGTGGCGGAATCCTTTCTGGCGCGGCGCTGGCTGTATGTCATCTGGGAAGCGATGGGGCGCATGATTCACACCGGTAAACTGGATCGGCCGCAGTTTGACGTTGCGTCGCAGCAGTTAATGCCGTGGCTGGCCGGCTGACGAGCCTTGATCCACCGCCGGCGCTGCATCCTGTCCCTTTAATCGCTGCCACAGGCTGCCGAGCGTTTCATACCAGGCGCGCTCGCTGTGTCCGAGGAACATGGCCGAAGGCATCACCCGATCCCAGATATTGAGCGGTGAGGCGATCGCCAACTGATTGGCCGGCGCCGGGATCGGTTGCAATCCCTGTGCTTCAAAGAAACGCATCGCACGCGGCAGATGATTGGCCGAAGTCACCAGAATAAACCGCTGCTTGCCAACCAATTGCGCCACCTGCATCGCTTCCTGTTCGGTGTCGAGCGGCCGATCCAGCACCACTATATCGCTGCGTGGCACGCCAAGGCTGGCCGCAACCCGCGCCGCGGTTTCCGCATTGCTGAGGGTATTGGCGCCGCGCGCGCCGGTAAACACCATTTTTGCCCCCGGGTGGCTCAGGTAAAGCCGCACCCCTTCGGTAACGCGCGGTAAACTGTTGCCAATCAGATTGGAGCTCGGCGCCCATTGCGGATTGAAAGTATAACCTCCCCCCCAAAACCACGATATAATTCACCGGGTCATTACCGTTATACGTAACATATTCTGACTCAATAGGTCGCAGCAGTCGATCGGCCACCGGTTGCAGACTGAAAAGCAGTAAAAATAGCCAGCTCAGACTGAGAATCACTTTGGCGCTTTTTTGCCAACGGGTAAACCACAGCAGCAATAAGGCCAGAGCCATCAGCAGCAAGAGCGCGGGCAACGGCATCAAAATGGCGCCGATAAACTTTTTCAGGGTAAACAGCATCAGAAATCAGGTCCTTTTGGGCGAAAAAACGACATCCGGGCGCAATCAGGCCGCAAGAAGATTTATTCTATGCCAGTCTGTGCCAAAATAGCAGGTTTGAATGGGCGGGTGCGTTGCCCCACGCCAAAAGAACATCAGCGGAGCCGTTGTCCAATGCACGATCGCAATTTTGACGATATTGCTGAAAAGTTTGCGCGTAACATTTACGGCACCACCAAAGGGAAGATTCGCCAGGCGGTGGTGTGGCAGGATCTGACCACGTTGCTGGCGCAGTTGCCGCCACGGCCATTGCGCATCCTTGACGCCGGCGGCGGCGAGGGCCATATGGCCTGCCAACTGGCAGAATTAGGACATCAGGTGTTGTTGTGCGATCTTTCTGGTGAGATGATCCAGCGCGCGGCGCAGTTGGCCGAGCAAAAAGGTGTGAGCCAGAACATGCAATTCATACAAAGTTCGGCTCAGGAGATCGGCCAACATTTGGAACAGCCGGTCGATCTGGTATTGTTCCATGCTGTGCTTGAATGGATTGCCGAGCCGCAGGCGGCATTAAAAGCGCTGTACGACTGCCTGCTGCCCGGCGGCGCGCTGTCGCTGATGTTTTTCAATGCCAACGGCCTATTGATGCGCAATGTGGTATTGGGTAACTTTCAGTTGGTCAACCCGGAAGTCAGACGCCGCCGCAAGCGCTCGTTGTCGCCACAATACCCGCACAGCCCGCCGCAGGTTTACGGCTGGCTGGAGAGTCTGGGAATGCGCATCGGCGGTAAGACCGGGGTGCGGGTGTTCCACGATTATCTGCAGAGCAGGCAATTGCAGACACAAAAATTTGAAGAATTACTGGCGCTTGAACAACACTATTGCCGGCAGGAGCCGTATGTGAGTTTGGGGCGCTATATTCACGTCATGGCGCATAAACCAAACCTGAAGGACGAACTATGAGTGAATTTTCCCAGACTGTACCCGAACTGGTCGCCTGGGCACGGAAAAATGATTTCTCTATTTCGCTCCCTACGGAGCGTCTCGCGTTTCTGCTCGCCATCGCCACCTTGAACGGCGAGCGACTGGACGGCGAGATGAGCGAAGGTGAGCTGGTTGATGCATTTCGCCATGTCAGCAAAGGGTTTGAACAGACGCATGAAACGGTAGCGATCCGCGCCAACAATGCGATAAACGACATGGTGCGCCAGCGCCTGTTGAACCGGTTTACCAGCGAACTGGCGGACGGCAACGCCATCTACCGCCTAACGCCGCTCGGTATCGGTATTACCGATTACTATATCCGTCAACGCGAGTTCTCTACCCTGCGTCTGTCGATGCAGCTGTCGATCGTGGCGCAGGAGCTGAAGCGCGCCGCCGACGCCGCCGAAGAAGGCGGAGATGATTTCCATTGGCACCGCAACGTGTTTGCACCGCTGAAATATTCGGTGGCTGAAATCTTTGACAGCATCGACATGACCCAGCGAGTGATGGATGAACAGCAGCAGGGGGTAAAGGAAGACATCGCCGCGCTGCTCAACCAGGATTGGCGCGCCGCGATCTCCAGTTGCGAAATGCTGCTGTCGGAAACCTCCGGCACGCTGCGCGAACTGCAGGATACGCTGGAAGCGGCAGGGGACAAGCTGCAGGCCAATCTGTTGCGCATTCAGGATGCCACGCTGGGGGAGATGGAGCTGGGCTTCGTCGACAAGCTGGTGTTTGACCTGCAAAGCAAGCTGGATCGTATTATCAGTTGGGGTCAGCAGGCGATCGATCTGTGGATCGGCTACGACCGCCATGTGCACAAGTTTATCCGTACCGCGATCGACATGGATAAAAACCGCGTATTCGCCCAGCGTCTGCGTCAATCGGTGCAAAACTATTTCGACAATCCGTGGACGCTGACGCATGCCAATGCCGACCGTCTGCTGGACATGCGCGATGAAGAGCTGGCACTGCGCAGCGATGAAGTGACCGGCGAACTGCCGCCGGATCTGGAGTTCGAAGAGTTCAGCGAGATCCGTGAACAGCTGGCTGCGATGATCGAACAGGCGCTGAAGGTTTATCAGGAACAACAGTTGCCGCTCAATTTAGGGGCGGTAATGCGCGATTATCTGGCGCAATATCCGCGTGCGCGTCATTTTGACGTAGCACGCTTAGTGGTCGACCAGGCAGTGCGCCTTGGTGTGGCTGAAGCTGATTTTTCAGGGTTGCCGGCGCAATGGCAGGCAATCAATGATTACGGAGCCAAGGTACAGGCCCATGTCATCGACAAATATTGAACACATTATGCCAGTGAAACTGGCCAAGGCATTGTCTAACGCGCTGTTCCCGGCGCTTGACAGCCAACTGCGTGCGGGTCGTCATATCGGCATCGATGAGCTGGACAACCACGCCTTCTTAATGGATTTCCAGGACGAGCTGGAAATATTTTACGGCCGCTACAGCGTGGAGCTGATCCGCGCGCCGGAAGGGTTCTTCTATCTGCGACCGCGCTCCACCACGCTGATCCCGCGTTCGGTACTGTCCGAGCTGGACATGATGGTGGGCAAGATACTCTGCTATCTCTACCTGAGCCCGGAGCGCCTGGCGCATGAAGGTATCTTCAGCCACCAGGAACTGTATGACGAACTACTGAGCCTGGCGGATGAAAATAAACTGTTGAAGTTCGTCAATCAGCGCTCAACCGGCTCTGACCTGGATCGCCAGAAACTGCACGAAAAAGTGCGCACCTCGCTGAACCGCCTGCGTCGTTTGGGCATGGTCTATTTCATGGGCGGCGACAGCAGCAAATTCCGTATCACCGAAGCGGTGTTCCGCTTTGGCGCGGACGTGCGCAGCGGAGACGATCCACGTGAGGCGCAGTTGCGCATGATCCGTGACGGTGAAGCGATGCCGGTGGAAAATAGCCTGCTGCTGAATGACGAGTCGGACAGCGAAGATCCATCGACGGACCACACCCCGGACAGTGCAGAGGATGAACAGGAATGATTGAACGCGGTAAATTTCGCTCACTGACGCTGATTAACTGGAACGGTTTCTTCGCCCGCACTTTTGATCTGGATGAATTGGTCACCACGCTTTCCGGTGGCAACGGCGCCGGTAAATCCACCACCATGGCGGCGTTTGTTACGGCATTAATCCCGGACCTGACGCTGCTGCACTTTCGCAATACCACCGAAGCTGGTGCCACCAGCGGTTCGCGCGACAAAGGCCTGCATGGCAAATTGCGTGCCGGGGTGTGTTATTCCACCCTCGACGTGGTTAACTCGCGTCACCAGCGGGTGGTGGTGGGGGTTCGTTTGCAACAGGTTGCCGGCCGCGATCGCAAGGTCGACATCAAGCCGTTCACCATCCAGGGGCTGCCGACGTCGGTCCAGCCGACCGAAATTCTGACCCAGACGGTGGGCGAGCGTCAGGCACGCGTACTGTCGCTACAAGAATTAAAAGAACGCGTCGAAGAGATGGAAGGGGTGCAGTTCAAACAGTTCAACTCGATCACCGACTATCACTCGCTGATGTTTGACCTGGGCGTGATCCCGAAACGTCTGCGTTCCTCGGCGGATCGCAGCAAATTCTATCGTCTGATCGAAGCCTCGCTGTACGGCGGGATTTCCAGCGCCATTACCCGCTCGCTGCGTGATTACCTGTTGCCGGAAAACAGCGGCGTGCGCAAGGCGTTTCAGGATATGGAAGCCGCATTGCGCGAAAACCGCATGACGCTGGAAGCGATTCGCGTCACCCAATCTGACCGTGACCTGTTTAAGCACCTGATTTCCGAAGCCACATCCTACGTGGCGGCGGACTATATGCGTCACGCCAATGAACGGCGCATCCATCTGGATGGCGCGTTGGTGCTGCGCAACGATTTGTTCGGTAGCCGCAAGCAGCTGGCCGCCGAGCAGTATCGCCACGTGGAAATGGCACGTGAGCTGGGTGAGCAAAGCGGTGCCGAATCGGATTTGGAAACCGACTACCAGGCGGCCAGCGATCACCTGAACCTGGTGCAGACCGCAATGCGCCAGCAGGAAAAGATCGCGCGTTACGAAGCCGACCTGGAAGAGCTGACCTACCGGCTGGAAGAACAGAACGAAGTGGTGGCGGAGGCCAGCGAACAGCAGGCGGAAAACGAAGCACGCGCCGAAGCGGCCGAGCTGGAAGTGGACGAGCTGAAAAGTCAGTTGGCCGATTACCAGCAGGCACTGGACGTGCAGCAAACGCGTGCCATCCAGTATCAGCAGGCGTTACAGGCGTTGGAGCGCGCGCGCGCGCTGTGCCAATTGCCGGAGCTGAGCGCCGAAAACGCCGAGCAGTGGCTGGAAACCTTCCAGGCTCGCGAGCAGGAGGCAACCGACGCCTTGCTGAAGCTGGAGCAGAAGCTGAGCGTGGCCGATGCCGCTCACAGCCAGTTTGAGCAGGCCTATCAGCTGGTGTGCAAGATCGCCGGCGAAGTCAGCCGCAGCGAAGCCTGGCAAACCGCGCGCGAGCTGTTGCGCGATTGGCCTTCACAGCAGCATCAGGCGGAACGCGTACAGCCGTTGCGCCTGCGCCTGAGCGAACTGGAACAGCGCCTGCGTTCGCAGCAGGACGCCGAGCGTTTGTTGCAGGAGTTCTGCAAACGCCAGGGGCGAGATTACCAGCCGGACGAGCTTGACGCCTTGCAGCAAGAGTTGGAGGAACGACTGGAGTCGCTGTCGCTGAACGTCAGCGAAGCCGGCGAACGGCGGATGGAAATGCGCCAGGAGCTGGAGCAGATCCAACAGCGTATCAAAGAGTTGACCGTGCGCGCGCCGGTATGGCTGGCGGCGCAGGATTCACTGGGCCAGTTGAGCGAACAGAGCGGCGAGCCGCTGGAAAACAGCCAGCAGGTTACCGAGTACATGCAGCAGTTGCTGGAACGCGAACGTGAAACCACGGTTGAGCGTGATGAAGTGGCTGCCCGCAAACGCGAGATCGACGCACAAATCGAACGTCTCAGCCAGCCGAGCGGCGCGGAAGACCAGCGTCTGGTGACCCTGGCTGAACGCTTCGGTGGCGTATTGCTGTCTGAAATTTATGACGATGTAACCATCGACGATGCGCCGTACTTCTCGGCGCTGTACGGCCCGTCACGTCATGCGATCGTGGTACCGGATCTGTCGCTGGTTCGCGAGATGCTGGAAGGTCTGGAAGATTGCCCGGAAGATCTCTATCTGATCGAAGGGGATCCACAGTCGTTCGATGACAGCGTGTTTGCCGTTGAAGAACAGGAAAAAGCGGTGGTGGTGAAAATCGCCGACCGCCAATGGCGTTATTCCCGCTTCCCGGAAGTGCCACTGTTTGGCCGCGCGGCGCGTGAGCAGCGTCTGGAAGTGTTGCACGCAGAGCGCGAATCGTTGGCTGAACGTTATGCCAACCTGTCGTTCGACGTGCAGAAAACCCAGCGCTCTCACCAGGCATTCAGCCGGTTTATCGGCACACACCTGGCGGTGGCGTTTGACGCCGATCCGGAAGCGGAAATTCGCACGCTCAACGGCCGTCGCAACGAAATCGAACGTGCGCTGAATAATCATGAAGCGCAGAACCAGCAGCAGCGTCAGCAATACGAGCAGGCAAAAGAAGGCATTTCGGCGTTGAACCGTCTGACGCCGCTGGTTTCCTTGCTGAATGACGACACCTTGCAGGATCGGGTGGAAGAGCTGCACGAAGAGCTCGAGGAAGCGCAGGATGCTGCGCGTTATCTGCAACAGCATGGCGTATCGCTGACCAGGCTGGAACCGCTGGTATCGGTGTTGCAAAGCGATCCCGAACAGCACGAGCAGCTGCAGCAGGATTACCAGCAGGCGCAGAGCGTACAGCGTCAGGCCAAGCAACAGGCGTTTTCCCTGACTGAAGTGGTGCAGCGTCGTGCACACTTCAGCTACACCGATTCCGCCGGTATGCAAAATGCCAACAACGATCTTAACGACAAGTTGCGTCAGCGGCTGGAGCAGGCAGAAGCTGAGCGCAGCCGTGCCCGCGATCGGCTGCGCCAGTATCAGACCCAGTTTACCCAGTACAGTCAGGTGCTGGCGTCGCTGAAAAGTTCCTACGACGCCAAACGCGACATGCTGAAAGAGCTGAGCCAGGAACTGGTCGACATCGGCGTACAGGCCGATGCCAACGCCGAAGCGCGTGCGCGTCAGCGCCGTGACGAACTGCATGCTGCGCTGAGCAATAACCGCGCCCGTCGTAACCAGCTGGAAAAACAGCTGACCTTCTGCGAAGCGGAAATGGACAGCCTGCAGAAGAAACTGCGCAAGCTGGAACGCGATTATCATCAGTTGCGTGAGCAGGTGGTGACCGCCAAGGCCGGCTGGTGCGCAGTGATGCGCATGGTGAAAGACAACGGCGTCGAACGCCGTCTGCACCGTCGTGAACTGGCTTATATGGACGGCGACGAACTGCGCTCGATGTCGGATAAGGCGCTGGGTGCATTGCGTCTGGCGGTTGCGGACAACGAGCATCTGCGCGACGTGCTGCGCCTGTCGGAAGATCCGAAGCGGCCTGAACGTAAAATCCAGTTCTACATCGCGGTGTATCAGCACCTACGTGAGCGTATTCGTCAGGATATCATTCGTACCGACGATCCGGTCGAGGCCATCGAACAGATGGAAATCGAACTGGGCCGATTGACCGAAGAGCTGACGGCACGTGAACAAAAACTGGCGATCAGTTCCAAGAGTGTGGCGAACATCATTCGCAAAACCATTCAGCGCGAACAGAACCGTATCCGCATGCTCAACCAGGGCTTGCAGGCAGTATCCTTTGGTCAGGTGAAGAGCGTACGTTTGAATGTCAACGTGCGCGAAGCCCACGCCACGCTGCTGGATGTGCTGTCAGAGCAGCAGGAACAGCACCAGGATCTGTTCAACAGCAACCGGCTGACCTTCTCCGAAGCGCTGGCCAAGCTGTATCAGCGCCTGAACCCGCAAATTGATATGGGTCAGCGCACGCCGCAAACCATCGGCGAAGAGCTGCTGGATTACCGTAACTATCTGGAACTGGAAGTCGAAGTATTCCGTGGTTCCGACGGTTGGCTGCGGGCCGAAAGCGGCGCCTTGTCTACCGGTGAAGCGATCGGTACCGGCATGTCGATCCTGGTGATGGTGGTTCAGAGCTGGGAAGAAGAGTCGCGCCGCCTGCGCGGCAAGGATATTTCGCCGTGCCGTCTGTTGTTCCTGGATGAAGCCGCGCGTCTGGATGCCAAATCCATCGCTACGCTGTTCGAACTGTGCGACCGACTGGAAATGCAGCTGATCATCGCGGCGCCGGAAAATATCAGTCCGGAAAAAGGCACCACCTATAAACTGGTGCGTAAGGTGTTCCAGAATCAGGAACACGTCCACGTGGTCGGCCTGCGCGGCTTTGCCGCAGAACCGCTGGCGGTGGGGACCAACCCGGCGGAGGCGCCGCAGGCATAAGCCAAAAGCGTCCTTAAAAATCTGAAAATAGCCGCCTTGGGGTGGCTATTTTTTTTCGGGACGAGGATGATAGTGCGTTTTTGGCCGCCGACAACCATCGGCTAGCTTAATGAAATAAACAGTAATTCTGTGCTGTCTGAGAGCAAAGCAGCCTTTCTGTTTGTATACTTGGATTAAGCAGTAAACTTTGATGTATTTTTGTGAGCATACAGGGGGCAAGGGATGTTGCTTATAAAAGGAAGCACTGTACGACGTCTGGCGCTGAGTTGCGCAATTGCAGGTAGTTTTGCCGCGTCGTTACCCGCATGGGCCACCGTGCCGGCGTTTCCCGCCGCGTCCTCCAGCATGTCGGTCGCGCAAAGCCGTTCCGAACTGGTTGCGGCGTTGCCTGGCGGCGTGACACCGCACTACCTTTCAACCTTGGCACCGTTGTATGCGGCCAATCAGATGCAGCCGATGTGGCAGGATCGCGAGGCGGTGCAGCAGTTCCAGCAACAATTGGCGGAACTGGCCATTTCTGGCATACAGCCGCAGTTTACCCAATGGGTCAGGCAACTGACCGATCCGGCCATCAGCGATATGGGCCGGGATATCGTCCTGTCCGACGCCATGCTCGGTTATCTGCAGTTTGTGTCGTCAATCGGCGCCAACGGCAACAACTGGTTATACAGTAATATTCCGTACAAACTGGCCACGCCGCCGGGTACCGTCATCAACCAGTGGCAGTTGGCGGTGCGGCAGGGCAAGGCGCAGGCGTACGTTGAGTCGCTGGCGCCACAGCACCCGCAATATGCCAAAATGCATCAAGCGCTGCGTGACATGTTGGCCGATAGCCGCCCCTGGCCGCGACTGGCTAATGGGCCGAGCCTGCGACCGGGCGAGATCAGCAACGATATCCCCGCGCTGCGTGAGATACTGCAGCGTACCGGCATGATGAGCGATATTCCCGCCGCCAGTCTGCCTGCGCAACAGCCGACGGTGGTTAATCGCGCTGCCGCACCGGTGGCGGATGACGATTTATCCGTTGATGAAGAAGCGCTGCGCGAGAACCGCGGCACGGTGGTCAGCCCGTCGGCGGCGCCGGTGGATAATATCACTGCGCCCACCGACGGCGCGCTATTGCAGCAGCCGCCAGCAGCGGCATCGATGGCTGACAATCTGTATTCCAGCGAACTGGTCGAGGGTGTGAAGCGCTTTCAGAAATGGCAGGGGCTGAGTACCGACGGGATCATCGGCGTGCGGACGCGCGAATGGCTGAACGTGTCGCCGCAAATGCGAGCGTCGCTGCTGGCATTGAACATTCAGCGGCTGCGTATCCTGCCAGGACGCGTCAGCAACGGCATCATGGTCAATATTCCCAACTATTCACTGGTCTATTACCAGAACGGCAATGAAGTGCTGTCGTCGCGGGTGATCGTTGGTCGCCCCAGCCGCAAGACGCCGATGATGAGCAGCGCATTGAATAATGTGGTGGTTAACCCGCCGTGGAACGTACCGACCACGCTGGTGCGTGAAGACATCGTGCCGAAAGCGATGCGTGACGCCAACTATTTCCGTAAACACGGCTATACCGTGCTTTCCGGCTGGAGCAACGATGCCGAAGTGATTGATCCGTCAATGATTGACTGGAATATGGTATCAGCGCGCAACTTCCCGTATCGCATTCGTCAGGCACCGGGCGCCACCAACTCGCTGGGTCGTTTCAAATTCAATATGCCCAGTTCGGATGCCATCTATCTGCACGATACGCCGAATCATAATCTGTTCCAAAAGGATATCCGTGCGCTCAGTTCCGGTTGCGTTCGGGTAAATAAGGCGTCCGATTTGGCCAATATGCTGTTGCAGGATGCCGGTTGGAACAATAGCCGCGTTTCTTCAACCCTGAAACAGGGAAATACCACCTATGTCAATGTACGTCAGCATATCCCGGTTAAATTGTATTATTTAACCGCCTGGGTATCTGATGACGGAAAGCCACAATTCCGTACAGATATTTACAATTACGATAATACGGTGAGATCCGGCGCACAAATTTTGGCTCAGGCCGAAAAATTAATGCAATAAATGCAGTAATTATAAATAAATAACGGTCAGAATATCGGACCATATGGCCGGCGCCCAGACTCTGGGGGCCGGTAAACCGCGGGACATCACGGGTTGACTCAGCCTGCGTAGGCGGTTATGGTTCGGGCAGTGCGCTTTTTTGTGCATATTTTTTTGATATTCTTGCCGGGTTTGACAGAAACATGGACAAAATAGATCATCACCGCCGTAAGTGGTTAACGTTAGGTACGGCTGCCATGGGTATAGCGCTGCTCCCAGGGCAAGCATTTGCCAGCCTTTCAACTTCTCGCCCACGTATTCTGGTAGTAAATAACCTGCATACCGGAGAATCGCTTAAAGCCGAATTCTTTGATGGCAAAGGTTATAATAAAGAAGAGCTGGCTCGTCTAAATCATCTTTTCCGCGATTACCGTGCAAATAAAGTGAAATCGATAGACCCGCGTCTGTTCGATCATTTATATCGTTTGCAGGGCCTGCTCGGAACCAGCAAACCGGTTCAGTTAGTCTCTGGTTATCGTTCTCTGGGGACCAATAATGAATTGCGATCGCACAGCCGCGGTGTGGCCAAGCACAGCTACCATACCAAAGGGCAGGCGATGGATTTCCATATCGAAGGTATCCAACTGAGTAATATCCCGCAAGGCCGCGTTAAAAATGCGTGCGGGTGGTGTAGGATATTACCCACGTAGCAACTTTGTACACATTGATACCGGCCCGGCTCGGACCTGGTAATCATGCAGTACGCTGATTGACGCGCCGGCCGGCAGGTTCGGCGCCGTGGCTGTTGGAGCTTTATGAACTATAAAAATTATTCCCCGTTACCGCGTTTAGCCAGAACTGTACGTTGATCTGGTGTGATGAGACACGTCAGGCGGCGTTGGTCGATCCCGGCGGCGAAGCGGAAAAACTGCAGGCGGCGGTGGCGGAGGCCGGCGTGACGCTGACGCAAATCCTGCTGACGCATGGTCATCTTGACCACGTCGGCGCTGCGGCGGAGCTGGCTGAACACTATCAGGTGCCGATCTACGGCCCTGACAAGGAAGACGCCTTCTGGCTCGATGGCTTGCCGGCGCAAAGCCGCATGTTTGGGCTGGAAGAGTGTGCGCCGCTAACGCCAACCCGCTGGCTGGCGGAAGGCGATACGGTACAGGTTGGTGCCATGACGCTGAAGGTACTGCATTGCCCGGGGCATACGCCGGGGCATATCGTTTTCATCAACGATGAAGCTCGTCTGGCACTGGTGGGCGATGTGCTGTTCAACGGCGGAGTGGGGCGCACGGACTTCCCTCGCGGCGATCATCAGGCACTGATCAACGCTATCCATAGCAAATTACTGCCGCAGGGCGACGATATGGCGTTTATTCCCGGCCATGGCCCTATGTCGACCTTCGGTCAGGAGCGCCTGCATAACCCGTTCCTGCGCGAAGAACCGGCAGTCTGGTAATCTGCCAGCGGCAGAAAACCAAAGGGGCGCATTGGCGCCCCTTTTTCGTTCGTTACCGGCCGGTGATTACAGCACGGCGACGATGGCTTCACACAGTGGCGCCATATTGTCTGGCGTCATGCCTGCCACGTTGACGCGACCGGAGTTTACCGCATACACGCCAAACTCATCGCGCAGACGCAGCACCTGTTCTTTGGTCAGGCCGCTGAACGAGAACATGCCGTTCTGGTTGATGATAAAGCTGAAATCCTGCTCCGCTCCCTTTTCCTGCAGGGTATTGACGAACAGCTGGCGCATGCGATGGATGCGTTGACGCATGTCGGTCAGTTCCTGCTCCCAGATGGCGCGCAATGCCTCATTGCTCAGGATGGTCGCTACCACCGGCGGCGCCGTGTGAAGGCGGGTTGGAGTAGTTGGCGCGAATCGCCGCTTTTACCTGACTAAAGGCACGATCGGCGGTGTCGGCATCCGCAGCGACGACGGTGCAGGCGCCTACGCGTTCGTTATACAGGCCAAAGTTCTTCGAGTACGAGCTGGGCGACGATCAGTTCCTGATGCTTGGCCGCGAAATACGCAGGCCCTGAGCGTCTTCTTCCAAGCCGTTGGCAAAGCCCTGATAGGCGAAGTCGAACAGCGGCAACCAGCCACTTTGGGCGGAAAGCTCGGCCAACTGGCTCCATTGTTCCGGCGTTGGATCGATGCCGGTCGGGTTGTGGCAGCAGCCGTGGAATACCACTACGTCGCCAGCTTGCGCCTGTTTCAGGCTGTTAATCAGACCGTCAAAGTTCAGCGCATGGGTTGTCGGCATCATAATAATCATATTCCAGCACTTCCAGGCCGGCAGCACTAAAACACGTTTTTGTGGTTTGGCCAGCTTGGGGTTGCTGATCCAGACGCGCTTGGCGCTGGTCTGGTTGGCGATGAAGTCACCGGCAACGCGCAGACCACCGGTGCCGCCTGGCGTTTGCGCGGTGCGGGCACGCTTGTCGCTGATGATGGCGCTGTCTTTGCCGAACAGCAGTTCCTGCGTGCAGGTGGCGAACGCCGGGATGCCCTTCAATACCGAGATAATTTTTGGTGGTTTCGTTTTCCAGCAGGTACTGCTCGGCTTTTTTCACGCTGGTCAGCACTGGCGTTTTGCCAGTTTCGTCTTTATAGACGCCGATACCCAGGTTGATTTTGTTCGGACGGGCGTCCGCGCGGAAAATATCGGTCAAACCCAGAATGGGATCGGCTGGTGCAGCGGTGATCTTTTCAAACATGTCAGATGCTTCCATGGCTTAGAGTTAAGCAGTCAGAGGCATCAGGGTAGCGCCAGTTATGCGCTTTGCCAACCGTTTGCGAGAAAAACACCTCGATCTTGTGATGGGCGCATATTCAGCACAAAAAATGACGGAAAAAGGCCTTCAGGCAGGATAAAAATTTAAACGGTGGCAACAAACAAAAACAGGGCCGAAGCCCTGTTTGATTAACTTGTCCGGCAGCGAACCGCCGTTAAGCGAGTAACGAATTAGAACTGGTAAACCAGACCAACAGCAACAACGTCGTCGGTAGAGATGGCGTTGGCTTTGGTGAATTCGTTTTCGTCCAGCAGGTTGATTTTGTAATCAACGTAGGTAGACATGTTTTTGTTGAAGTAGTAAGTGGTACCTACAGAAACGTATTTAACCAGATCTGCATCGCCGCCATTGAAGGTTGCGTTGTTAGCAGAACGGCCAGCCAGTTGCTTGCCTTTGGACTGCAGGTAAGACACTTCTGGACGCAGACCGAAGTCGAACTGGTACTGTGCGGTGACTTCGAAGTTCTGGGTTTTGTCAGCGATGGTGTTGTACGCTTCGCCGTAAGGAGTCATGTTACGGGTTTCTGAGTACATGGCTGCCAGGTACACGTTGTTAGCGTCGTATTTCGCGCCCACGGTCCATGCATCAGCCTTGTCACCACGTGCGGTAGACTCACGGGTCTGGGCATCGGTACGGTCGGAAGATGCGTATGCCGCACCCACGCTCACGCCGGAATCCAGGATGTCATAAGTAGTAGACAGGCCCCAACCGTCGCCGTTTTGTTTTTTCAGCTCGCGACCGTCGTTTTCGTTTTTGCCCTGGTACTGAACGGCAAAGTTCCAGCCGTCAACCAGACCGAAGAAGTTGTTGTTACGATAAGTCGCAACGCCGTTGGTACGGCCGGTCATGTAGTTGTCGGTAATGGTGTAGGTGTCGCCGCCGAACTCTGGCAGCATATCGGTCCAGCCTTCCACGTCGTACAGAACGCCGTAGTTACGGCCGTAATCGAATGAACCGTAGTCAGCAAATTTCAGACCCGCGAAGCCCAGACGAGTCTTGGTGCCTTCGGTGCCTTGAGATTCAGCGTGGTTAGCCTGAACGTTGTATTCCCACTGGCCGTAACCGGTCAGTTGGTCAGTAATCTGAGTTTCACCTTTGAAGCCGAAACGAACGTAAGATTGGTCGCCGTCGTCGCCTTTGCTGTCAGAGAAGTAGTGCAGGCCGTCAACTTTACCGTACAGATCCAGCTTGTTGCCGTCTTTGTTATAGATCTCAGCTGCGTTTGCTGCACCAGCAGCCAACAGAGCTGGAATTACCACTGCAAGAATGTTGCGCTTCATCATTATTACCCTCATTGGTGTTATTCGGACACCTTGCCACTGCCGCCAATAATTCTTTTGGAACTATTGTTGATAGATTGGTGTCGTCCTGTGTCTGCACGCAGTGTTCCATTCACCGTCGGGTTAATCTAGAGCGAAAATGCTACTAATATCGCAATCAGGTTTCAATAGGAAACAATGTGTAACAAGATATTAATGAAAGGGAACTTTGTGACGCAGGTCAATAATAAAAAATGCGAAAGGCCAGCGAGGCTGGCCTTTGTTTTGTAACAAAATGGTGTCGAAACTGTTTAGCGTCGTTAATTAGAAGCTGGCGTTTCGTGGCGTGCGTGGGAATGGAATCACATCACGAACGTTCTGCACGCCGGTCACATAGGCGATTAAACGTTCAAATCCGAGGCCGAAACCGGAGTGCGGAACGGTGCCGTAACGGCGCAGATCGCGATACCACCAGTAGTCTTCCTTGTTCAGACCCATCTCTTCCAGACGCTGATCGAGCACATCAAGTCGCTCTTCACGCTGCGATCCGCCGATGATTTCGCCAATTCCCGGCGCCAGAACATCCATCGCCGCGACGGTTTTGCCATCTTCGTTCATACGCATATAGAAGGCTTTGATGTCCTTCGGATAATTCTTGACCACTACCGGGGCCTTAAAGTGTTTCTCGGCCAGATAACGCTCGTGTTCAGACGACAGGTCAATGCCCCAGGATACCGGGTTTTCAAAGGTTTGACCGGACGCCAGCAGGATCTCGACGGCGTCGGTGTAATCAACCTGGGCAAAATCAGAGGTAACAAAGCGTTTCAGACGTTCAACCGCGTCTTTATCTACCCGCTCGGCAAAGAACTGCATGTCATCGGCACGTTCATCAAGCACGGCCTGGAAGACATACTTCAGCATGCTTTCCGCCAAGCCGGCAACGTCATCCAGCGAGGCGAAGGCCACTTCCGGCTCGACCATCCAGAACTCGGCCAGGTGACGGCTGGTGTTGGAATTTTCCGCACGGAAAGTCGGGCCGAAGGTGTAAACTTTTGATAACGCGCAGGCGTAGGTCTCGCCGTTCAACTGGCCGGAAACGGTCAGGAAGGCCTCTTTACCGAAGAAGTCCTGGCTGAAGTCGACAGCGCCCTTATCGTCGCGCGGCAGGTTTTCCAGATCCAGCGTGGAGACGCGGAACATTTCGCCGGCACCTTCGGTATCGGACGCGGTGATCAGCGGCGTGGATACCCAGAAATAGCCGTTTTCATGTAAGAAACGATGGATCGCCTGTGCCAGCGTATGGCGGACGCGTGCGACTGCGCCGATCAGGTTGGTGCGTGGGCGCAGGTGGGCCACTTCGCGCAGATACTCAATGCTGTGACGTTTGGCAGCCATTGGATAGGTATCCGGATCGTCCACCCAACCAACCACCTTGATGGCGGTCGCTTGCAGCTCAAAGCTCTGGCCTTCGCCAGGGGAGGCCACCACCTTGCCGGTCACTTCAACCGAACAGCCTGTCGTCAGGTGCAGCACTTCATCCTGATAATTCGGCAGAGAATTATTAACGACGGCCTGTAACGGATCAAAGCAGGAGCCGTCATAAACGGCGAGGAAGGAGATACCAGCTTTAGAATCTCTCCGGGTACGTACCCAGCCGCGCACGGTGACTTCACTGTCAACCGCAGCACGCCCTTGCAGCACGTCGCATACAGGCACTACGCTCATAGATTTCTCTCTTTAATTGATTTGATGAAGAAATAGCTTACCACCCAAGAAAATGGGGATGAGACTATGTTACTTGCCGCGGTGCAGAGCACAAGCAGAAATCACCGGATTGGTGCAACATTTCTTGCATCGCGGCATGGGTGTCGTTGCAGGGAATAAAGAAGCAGGAAAAAGCCGGCCTGAGGGGCTGCCGGCTGTAGTTCAACTGGCCTTTTTCACCAGCGGCAAGTCAAAGGCCTTGCGCAGCGCCTTGACAAACGCCTGGTCTTGGCAAATGGTCTTGCCCGGGCTGTCGGACAGCTTGGCGACCGGTTTGCCTTTGCACTCCACCAGTTTGATAACGATATTCAGCGGTTTGACGTCAGGAATATCGCAGGTGAGGCGGGTGCCGATGCCGAACACCAGATTGATGCGCTGATAAAAGTGGCGATACAACGCCAGCGCTTTGTTCAAATCCAGATTATCGGAAAACACCAGCGTTTTACTCATCGGATCGATGCCGAGTTTCTGGTAATGGGCGATGGCTTTTTCGCCCCATTCGAACGGATCGCCCGAGTCGTGACGCAGCCCCTGATAGCGTTCGGCAAACTGCGGGCCGAAATCGCGCAGGAAGGCATCCATGGTGATGCAGTCGGTGAGCGCAACGCCCAACTGATCCGGATATTCATCCAGCCAGGCTTGCAGCGCGGCGCGTTGACTATTGGCCAGCACCGGACTGATCTGCTGATGCGCCTGGAACCATTCGTGTGCCTGGGTACCGACCGGCGTCAGGCCGAGCCGGTGCGCCAAGTCGTAGTTGCTGGTGCCGACGAGATAAGGAAATTCCTGTTTTAGCGTGCTGACTATTGCCTGCTGTACCCCTTGCGAGAAGCGCCGGCGGCTACCAAAGTCCATCAGTCGGAAGCGGGAAATATCCAGATCGCCTGCCAACTGCTTGAACTGTATCAACTTGGCGCGCAATTGTGCGACCGCATCGTCCGGCGTCACCTGCGGGGAGCGGTGACGGTGCACCACTTCGCTGATCACCGCCAGCAAGGGGACTTCCCACATGATCACTTCACGCCATGGTCCGGCAATGCGGATCTGCAGGTGCCCATCGTGGTCATCAATGCTGACCTGCTGCGGGTCATAGCGGAAGTTGCGCAGCCAGTTAAGGTAATCCTGGCGGAAAAACGGCAAACCGGACAGATACTGGTATTCGGCATCCGTTAGCGCCAACTGACTCATCAGCGCGACTTGCGCACGGATCTCGTCGGCATATTCACCCAGCAGCTCGTCTCCGCGGCAGCGGAACTCGGCCGCGACGGTGATCGCGGGATAGCGATGGAACACTGCTTGCTGCATATGAAGCTTGTAGGCATCAGTATCAAGCAGTGATGTCAAAATCGGGGAGGCGTATTGAGTCATAGCGCGTTACAGCATCCTCGTCAGGCGCGTGTCCAAATCTGGATATACCCATCATGTCTCAAGCGTTTTCTCTCTATATAGAGGAGAGCGGCGATCGTTGCGTTTACCCTGGTCACAGCCCCGTGCCGTGCCCTTGAGGATCCGCCCGCTCGCTATTGCGATGCTGCTTGACGCCATGGGGTATGCTCACAAAAGAGCGAGGAGTATACCCGGATTATCCTGTTATTGAAGCGCCATCACACCATAAATTACCGCACAGGGTCGAGGATTAAACGTGCGCTTGCCGGGCACCACGACGCGGCAGCAAAAGTAAAAGCCAGATAAACCAATAAAGTGAGTAACTTAGTCGAATTAGCGATAGAAATTATAAGGTTAATTATTTTAAAACAACTGATTTTATCCGCCGTACTGGCGTGGCATTTTTTGTGCCAAGACGCAACATCGCTGTAATGCTGTTGCAGGGGGCTCTGGTAGTGCCATCGCTGCGACATTAAATGCTGCATATTGCGCAAAGTGCCGATGACACCGCTAGCAGGGGGATGATGAATGATGATCCGCTTCTAATTTCTGCTTGCCATCGCGGGTCGTCTCTGGGTTTTTTTTGTGGCTGTGATACAGTTTATTCACAATCGGGCCTGCGGGGTTCCCGTACGTCGCTGCCGTCACGCCGAGCGACCAGGCGTCGGCCCGCCACCTGTAACTCACTGAGACGTCAAAGGGTTTGTATGACACAACAGCCACAGGCGAAGTATCGCCACGATTATCGCGCGCCGGATTACACCATTACCGACATTGATCTGGACTTTGAACTGCATGCGGAAACCACGCGCGTGACCGCCGTTAGTCAGCTCAAGCGCCAGGGGGCGGCCGGTGCGTCACTGGTACTGGACGGGGAAGATCTGACGCTGGTGAGCCTGCAGATCGATGGGCAGCCGTGGAGCGCCTACCGTATTCAGGATAACCAACTGCATATTGACGAGCTTCCAGAGCAATTCACCATGACTATCGTCAACGATATTCATCCGGCAAAAAACAGCGCGCTGGAAGGGTTGTATCTGTCTGGTGAGGCCTTGTGTACCCAGTGTGAAGCCGAAGGCTTCCGACACATTACCTATTATCTCGATCGCCCCGACGTGTTGGCGCGTTTTACCACCCGTATCGTGGCGGACAAACAGCGTTATCCTTTCCTGTTGTCCAACGGCAACCGTATCGATCAGGGCGAACTGGCTGACGGCCGCCACTGGGTAAAATGGCAGGATCCGTTCCCCAAACCGTGCTACCTGTTTGCGCTGGTGGCCGGTGATTTCGACGTGCTGCAGGACAATTTCATTACCCGTTCCGGCCGTCAGGTGGCGCTGGAACTGTTTGTCGATCGCGGTAATCTGGATCGCGCCGACTGGGCGATGACCTCGCTGAAAAACGCCATGAAATGGGACGAAACCCGTTTCGGGCTGGAATACGACCTCGACATCTATATGATCGTCGCGGTGGATTTCTTTAATATGGGTGCGATGGAAAACAAAGGGTTAAATATTTTTAACTCTAAATATGTGCTGGCCAAGGCCGAAACGGCCACCGATAAAGACTATTTGAACATTGAAGCGGTGATTGGCCACGAGTATTTCCATAACTGGACCGGCAACCGGGTAACCTGTCGCGACTGGTTCCAGCTCAGTCTGAAAGAGGGGCTGACGGTGTTTCCGCGATCAGGAGTTCAGTTCGGATCTGGGGTCACGCGCGGTAAACCGTATCGACAACGTGCGGGTGATGCGCGGCGCGCAGTTTGCCGAAGACGCCAGCCCGATGGCACATGCCATTCGCCCGGACAAAGTGATCGAAATGAACAACTTCTACACCCTGACGGTGTATGAGAAAGGATCGGAAGTGATCCGCATGATGCATACCCTGTTGGGGGAGCAGAATTTCCAAAAGGGCATGCAGCTGTATTTTGAACGTCACGATGGCAGCGCGGCCACCTGCGATGATTTTGTGCAGGCGATGGAAGACGCCTCCAACGTCGATCTGTCGCTGTTCCGTCGTTGGTACAGCCAATCAGGCACGCCAACGCTGACGGTGCGCGACGAATATAACGCCGAGCATCAGCAGTATCGTTTGCACGTCAGCCAGCACACGGCACCGACCGCCGATCAACCTGAGAAGCTGCCGCTGCATATTCCGTTGAACATCGAACTGTATGACGCCCAAGGGCAGGTGATTGCGCTGCAAAAAGATGGCCTGCCGGTTAACAATGTGTTGAACGTGACCGAAGCGGAACAGACTTTTGTCTTTGATGGCGTCGAGCATCCGCCAGTGCCGTCGCTGCTGCGTGAGTTTTCGGCGCCGGTGAAGCTGGATTATACCTACAGCGACAAGCAGCTGACCTTCCTGATGCAGCATGCGCGTAACGATTTTGCCCGTTGGGATGCCGCGCAGAGCCTGCTGGCCACCTACATCAAACTGAACGTCGCCAAATATCAGCAGAAGCAGCCGCTCACCTTGCCGTTGCATGTGGCCGACGCGTTCCGCGCGGTATTGCTGGATGAAAAACTGGATCCGGCGCTGGCGGCGCAGATCCTGACCCTGCCGTCAGAAAGTGAAATTGCCGAGCTGTTTACGGTCATCGATCCGAGTGCGATCGCGGCGGTGCATGAGGCGATTACCCGTTGTCTGGCGCAAGAAATGACCGACGAATGGCTAGCGGTCTATCACCACAACAAGACCGACGGCTATCGCGTTGAGCATGGCGACATTGCCAAACGCGCGTTGCGCAATACCTGTCTGCACTATCTGGCCTTTGCCGATGAGCAACAGGCTGACCGTCTGGTGGCCGAACAGTTCAAGCATGCCGATAACATGACCGACTCGCTGGCGGCGCTGGCAGCGGCGGTGGCGGCGCAGTTACCGTGTCGTGATGCGCTGATGGCCGCGTTCGACCAGCGTTGGCATCAGGATGGTCTGGTGATGGACAAATGGTTTGCGCTGCAGGCTACCAGCCCGGCCGCCGACGTACTCGCCACGGTGCGCAGCCTGCTGCAACACCGTTCATTCAGCCTGAGCAACCGAACCGTACCCGTTCGCTGGTGGGCGCCTTTGCCGCAGCCAATCCATCAGCGTTCCACGCCGCAGACGGTAGCGGTTATCAGTTCCTGGTAGAAATCCTCAGCGATCTGAACACCCGCAATCCGCAGGTGGCAGCGCGTTTGATCGAACCACTGATTCGTCTCAAGCGTTACGATGCCGGGCGCGAGGCGCTGATGCGCCAGGCGTTGGAGCAGTTGAAGGCGCTGCCAAATCTGTCTGGCGATCTGTTTGAGAAGATCAGCAAGGCGCTGGACGCCTAATCGACGCCATCAAACGGCCTGATTGAGCGTAAAAATGCCGTTCGGTTAACCCTGAACGGCATTTTTTATTGATGGCTATGGCCAATATTTCAATTCGCTGCGTGCCGCGGGAGCTGCTGCGCCGCTGGCGGTGACAGTACCCGCTCCAGTAGCTGCGCTTCAAGCTCCGCCAACTTTGCCGATCCTTTGCGGCGTGGACGTGGTAGATCGATGGTCAGATCCAGCCCAATGCGGCCTTCCTCAATCAACAGTACCCGGTCGGCCAGGGCGATCGCCTCGCTGACGTCGTGGGTCACCAGCAGCACGGTAAAGCCATGCTGTTGCCACAGACTTTCGATCAATCCCTGCATTTCAATACGCGTTAATGCATCAAGTGCGCCCAGCGGTTCATCCAGCAGCAGCAGACGCGGGCGGTGGATCAGCGCGCGTGCCAGCGCGACGCGTTGTTTCTGTCCGCCGGACAGCGCGGCCGGCCATTCATGAGCGCGATCGGCCAGGCCTACCGTTGCCAACGCCTGCTGCGCATCTGCGCGCCAGTTACCGTGCAAACCGAGCCCGACGTTATCGATGACCTTTTTCCACGGCAGTAGCCGGGCGTCCTGGAACATCAAGCGGGTATCATCCTTGGCGCTGCTGAGTGGGGCGTTGTTGCCGGTCAGCAGCTCGCCGCTGCTGGCTTTTTCCAGCCCGGCCAGCAAGCGTAGCAGCGTGCTTTTACCGCAGCCGCTGCGTCCTACCACCGCGACGAACTGCCCGGCGGTGATGCGCAGTTGCACATTTTCCAATACGGTGCGCTTGCCGTAACGCTTCTCGATGGATTGCAGAGTGACCGGCGTACCTTGTGGAATGCGGGTGGGCGTCGTCGTCATAATGCTTCTCCGTGTTTCAGTTGATAGGCCGGGTGCCAGCGCAACCAGACGCGTTCAAGCAACTGGGCGCTGAGGTCCGCCAGTTTGCCGAGCACGGCGTACAGCACGATCGCCACCACCACGATGTCGGTTTGCAGAAACTCGCGGGCGTTCATCGCCAGATAGCCAATACCTGAATTGGCGGAGATGGTTTCGGCGACGATCAGCGTCAACCACATAAAGCCGAGCGCAAAACGCACGCCAACCATGATTGACGGCAAGGCGCCGGGCAGTACCACCTGGGTGAACAGCCGAAAACCGCTGAGGCCGTAGCTGCGCGCCATTTCCAGCAGGCCGCGATCGATATTTTTAATGCCGTGATAGGTATTCAGGTAGATCGGGAACAGGGTGCCCAACGCGACCAGAAAAATCTTGGCGGACTCGTCAATGCCGAACCACAGGATCACCAGCGGGATCAAGGCCAGATGCGGCACGTTACGGATCATTTGCACCGAACTGTCCAATAGCCGCTCTCCCCAGCGCGACAGACCGGTAATAAAGCCCAGCAGCAGACCGAGACTGCCACCGATGCTAAAACCGATAAACGCGCGCCAGCTGCTGATGGTCAGGTGTTGCCACAGTTCGCCACTTTCGGTCAGCGACCAGAAGGCGCCGATCACGGCGCTGGGCGCCGGCAGAATGCGGTTCGACAGCCAGCCGACGTCGACCGAAAATTGCCACAATGCCACTAACGCTACCGGCAGCACCCACGGGGCCAGGCGGTATAGCAGACGTTGTACGTTGTTTGCCATGGGACGCTCCTCAGCTCTGGGCCGCCTTCTGCGGCACGTAAATATTAGCGACCACTTCACCCTGCGCCTTGACCGCGCGCAATGGCGCTGGGGCTGCGTTGTTGGCCAAATCCAGATGCGGGAACAGCAGTTCACCGACGCGGTAGGCCTCTTCCAGGTGCGGATAGCCGGACAGAATAAAAGTATCGATACCCAGATCGGCATACTCCTGTATGCGCGCTGCGACCGTCGGGCCGTCGCCAACCAGTGCAGTGCCAGCCCCTCCGCGCACCAGACCGACACCGGCCCACAGATTGGGGCTGATTTCAAGATTGTCTTTTTTGCCGCCGTGCAGTTCTGCCATGCGGCGTTGGCCAACCGAGTCAAAGCGGGCAAAGGCTTGTTGCGCATCGGCAATGGTCTGATCGTCCAAATTGGCGATCAGTCGATCGGCAGCGCGCCAGGCCTCATCGGTGGTTTCACGCACGATGACGTGCAGCCGAATGCCGAAACGCACCTTGCGTCCTTTCGCCGCCGCTTTGGCGCGCACCTGCTCCAGCTTTTCCCTGACCTGTGCCGGCGGTTCGCCCCAGGTCAGATACAGTTCGACCTGATCGGCTGCCAGATCCTGCGCCGCCTCAGAGGATCCGCCGAAATACAGCGGTGGTCGCGGTTGCTGCACCGGTGGGAACAGCAGTTTGGCGCCTTTGACCTGAATATGCTTGCCCTGGTAATCAACGGTTTCACCTTCCAGCACCTTGCGCCAGATATGGGTGAATTCCGCCGAGGCTTCGTAACGCTGCTCGTGGTCGAGGTGCAGTCCTTCTGCTGCCAGCTCATCGGGATCGCCGCCGGTCACCAGATTGAACAGCGCGCGACCATGGGAAAGCCTGTCCAGCGTGGCGGCCTGCCGTGCCGCCAGGGTCGGCGAAATAATACCGGGGCGCAGCGCCACCAGAAACTTCAGGCGCTGGGTGACCGGGATCAGCGAAGCGGCCACCAGCCACGAATCCTCGCAGGAACGCCCGGTGGGGATCAGCACCCCGCCAAAGCCCAGTCGGTCCGCCGCTTGGGCGATCTGCTGCAGGTAACCGTAATCGACGCTGCGGGCACCTTCGGACGTCCCCAGATAATGGCCGTCTCCGTGGGTGGGCAAGAACCAGAAAACATTCAGACTCATGATTTATTCTCCTGTATCACTGGGCGCTGGGCTGCCAGACGCGTTGTGAAATATCGACCTTGACCGGAACCAGATGGTTGGCATAGAACAGATCGGCGGTTTGCTGTTGTGCTTTGATGATTTGCGGGCTGAGCGGGGCGATCGACGTTGGCGGGCGATGATCCAGGTAGGTGGCGATCACCGGTTCCGGCAGTCCCATCGCCTTGGACAGCAATGTGACGCTTTGCGCCCGATCGCTACGGGTGAGAGCATCGGCCTGCGTCAGCACGTTCAATATCTGTTGAATGAAGGCGCCATGGGCTTCGGCATAGGGGCGCGCTGCCAGATAGAACGAACCGGTCTGGTTGAGATTACTGCCGTCGGTCAGTACCTTCACGCCGCCTTGCAACAACGCGGCAGAATAATAAGGATCCCAAATCGCCCAGGCGTCCACGTTGCCTTGCTGGAAGGCTGCGCGGGCATCGGCCGGCGTCAGATACACCGGCTGAATATCAGTGAACTTCAGGCCGGCGCGCTGTAACGCCCGCAGCAGGAGATTGTGCGAGCTGGAGCCTTTTTGAAAGGCAACCTTGCGACCCTTCAGTTCGGCGACGTCTTTGATTGGACTGTTTTCCGGCACCAGGATCACTTCTGCCTTCGGTTTTGCCGGCTCGACGCCGACGTACAGCAGATCGGCGCCGGCGGCCTGGGCAAAGATCGGCGGTATATCGCCGGTGCTGCCCAAATCGATGCTGCCGACGTTCAGCGCTTCAAGCATTTGTGGGCCAGCGGGGAATTCTACCCAACTGATGTTGACCTTGGGGAAACGCTGCTCAAGCATCCGGTGGGTCTTGGCCAATACCAGACTCACCGAACCCTTTTGGTAGCCGATACGCAACTGCTGTGGTTCATGATGCGGTGCGGCCGCGACGCCGGTTGTCGCCAGCGCCAGCAGTCCGGCCAGGGTGCCGCCAAACCAGCGGCGTAAGGAAGAAAATCGCTTCATTATTACTCCTGATTATTGTATCGGCGTTATGCGGTTTGCCCGGTCAGCAACGTCGACTTGGCCTTGACCGTTGGCGGCTTGCGGCGGCCTAGCGCCAGATAAAAACTCTCCAGCGCTTCTTCCAGCCGCAGGGAAACGCTTTCCGCCAGCGTTGCTTCACTGCCGTTCAGTGCGATCTGGCTGTCATCGGCGAACACTCCGTGCAGCACTTCCTGTGCTTTCAGCGCCGCCAGTACCGGCTTGAGCGCATAGTCCACCGCCAGCATGTGACCAACCGAGCCGCCGGTAGCCAGTGGCAACACCACCTTGTGCTCCAGCGCACGTTCAGGCAGCAGATCCAGCAGGGTTTTCAACGCGCCGGAGAATGAGGCTTTGTACACCGGCGTGGCGATCAACAGGCCGTCAGCCTGCGCCAGCTGTTCGGCAAAAGCTTTTACTGCCGGGCTGGCGAAGTTGGCGTACAGCAGATCGTCGGCGTTAAAGTCATGCAGGTTATACGCGACGACGTCCACGCCCTGTTGTTGTAACCAATGCTGGCTGAGCGCCAGCAACGCCGCTGAACGTGATGGAATGCGTGGGCTGCCGGCCAGTGATATAACGCGCATGATCACTCCTTATAACTAAAAGTTAGGTTTAATTAATAAATGCTTGGTAAGAGTTCTAAAACTAACAGCAAAGACGCGCGTTGTTTAAATCTCATTTTTTGATTTTGTTATGCGCAAATGTGAATTGACGGCACAACCTACGGCGGCAAGGAAAACGGTTGCGTAAAAAAGACCTTTTTTGCGTTTAATCAATTCCAATTACCCAGGGGATCCCGGATAATACGCCCCCGGTTTGCAACGTTCCCCAACCGCAGGCAGGCGACGTGGGTAGGGTGGGCGAGCAACAAATACACAGCGTGAAGCATGCTGGTCATCACCGGGAAATCAGGAGCGTACATGTACTACCCCCTCATCAGGAAAGCGTTGTTCCAGCTCGATCCAGAGCGAGCGCATGAATTGACCTTTCGCCAGCTGCGTCGTGTAACCGGCAGTCCATTGGCGTTTCTGGTCCGCCAGTCGGTGCCGACCAAGCCGGTGAGCTGTATGGGGTTGTCGTTTAAAAATCCGTTAGGTTTGGCTGCCGGTCTGGATAAAGACGGCGAATGTATAGACGCCTTGGGCGCGATGGGATTTGGCTTTATCGAAGTCGGCACCGTAACGCCGCGCCCACAGTCAGGCAATGACAAGCCACGCCTGTTCCGCATCGTTGAGGCCGAAGGGTTGATCAACCGCATGGGGTTTAACAACCGCGGCGTGGATAACCTGGTTGAAAACGTCAAACGTTCGCACTTTGGCGGCATCCTGGGGATTAATATCGGCAAGAATAAAGATACGCCGGTTGAACAGGGCAAAGACGATTATCTGATCTGCATGGATAAAGTTTATCCGTATGCCGGTTATATTGCGATCAACATTTCTTCGCCAAATACACCAGGACTACGATCCTTGCAGTATGGTGAAGCGCTGGACGATCTTTTAGCCGCAGTTAAAAATAAACAGGCAGAATTACATGCGCGCCATCACAAATATGTGCCGGTGGCGGTAAAGATCGCGCCGGATCTTTCTGAAGAAGAATTGATCCAAATAGCGGACAGTTTGCTGCGCCATAATATAGACGGCGTTATTGCCACCAATACTACGCTGGATCGCAAACTGGTGCAGGGCTTGAATTACTGTGAGCAAATGGGGGGCTTGAGTGGCCGTCCTTTACAGTCGCGCAGTACCGAAGTGATCCGCCGATTGTCACAAGAGTTGCAAGGCAGGCTGCCTATTATCGGCGTCGGTGGGATTGATTCTCTGACCGCGGCACGAGAAAAAATAGCGGCCGGGGCAACGCTGGTGCAAATTTATTCCGGATTTATCTTTCATGGCCCACGTTTGATTAAAGATATCGTTACGCATATCTAATATTTTTCCTTTCATTTGTTGCCGGGGGTTTATTTCTTCCCCCGGCTCGTCTATATTTTGTTCGTTAGCATAAATATCGTTCGCAGATTTATCCGATGTTTAAGCGGCTTTTATGGTGATAAAATCACCTTATTGGGGTAAATACGGCGTTGGCTTGTGGCGAGAAGGGATAAACAATGAAGATAAAACCTGACGATAATTGGCGTTGGTATTTTGACGCCGAACACGATCGGCTGATGCTCGATTTGGCCAATGGGATGATCTTCCGTTCACGTTTCCCGGCCAAAATGCTTACCCCGGACGCATTCGCCGAATGCGCTTTTTGCGTTGACGACGCCGCGCTTTATTTCACCTATGAAGAACAGTGCAAGCAAATCAAGCTCAGCCATGAGCAACGGGCTGAACTGGTATTAAATGCGTTGGTGGCTTACCGTTTTCTAAAACCCCTGATGCCAAAGAGCTGGCATTTCGCCCAGCAGCATTTCCCGTTACAGCCGAAAAATGGCGAACTGGCGGCGGTCAAGGTGATGGAAAGCGGCGAAGACGCTCGCCTGTTGGTGGTGGAGGCCGGTGACAACGCCAGCCTGTGTCTGCTGGCGCAATATCAGCTGTCAGTGGCCGGCCGCACCATGGTGCTTGGCGATGCCATCAAGGTGATGCACGATCGTCTCAAAACCCTGCTCGCAGGATAATGCAGCGGCGCCGGCCTACGATCGGGCGGTATGATTACGCCAGCTGGATATCGGTTTTAGGAATACAACTGCACGACAGTATGGTGCCGTTATTCGCCACCGCGCTTTTCTTCAGCGGTGCCACTTCGCCACCGATCAGCGTCAACCGGCAGCTGCCGCAGATACCTGCTCGGCAAGAATAGGGTATGTGCAACCCTTGCTGTTCCAGCTGTTCTAACAGAATTTGCTGATTATTCCCGGTGAACACCGTGCCCTGGTAGTCAATGGTCACCTGCTGCGCGTTGTCCTGCGGCGCCTGCACGCTTTCGACAACGGCGCCTGCGCCATACGGGCGTGGCGGCTTGCTTGATAACACCTCTACCGCATCGCCGACGCGAATTACGCCGCTGTTGCGCGCAATCATATTTTGACCGAAATCGACATCACCGTTATCCGCCGTGCGGAATTGTTGCAGCGTATTCAAGGGTTCGCCGCTGGGGTGCTTGCGACCACGCTCGATGCTGATGGTGGTCAATACGCAGCGACTGCACGGTTTGACCAGATCAAACATCACCTCGCCAACGCGGATCACCTGCCAGCCGTCTTCGGCCCACGGGCTGGCGCCGCTGACCACCAGGTTGGGGCGGAACTGCTCCAGTTTGATGCTGCCGGGGCAGCGTTGCTGCAGATCGTGGAATGAGGCTTCATTAACCAGCAGAAACGGATAGCCGTCGGCGAATGACAGCGGGATTTCCGGGTGCTTTTTAACCCGACGGCTAAGTTGCGGCCCCAGCCAGCGCAGCTGCACGTCGCGTTGAAAATAGCCGCTGAGCCACTGGTTGATCGCAGGCGGTGCGATGGACGCGGTAAAGTGGTTGCCCCAGACTTCGGTCGGTTGCCCATCGTCACTGAAATCGCTGAAACGAACGGTGGCGCTTGCGCCGTCCGGCGCAGCCAGGTAAAGACCGTCGGCTAACAAGGCCGGCGTGAACAACACCATCTGCGGATATTGGCGAGCGGTAATAAAGGTGCCATCGGGAGTGGTGACCATAAAACTGCGGTCAAACGCCAGGCCATGGCTGGCAACCTGCGCATGCGACAGCTGCAAGCCGCGCATGGATTTAACCGGATGTACATAAAGCCTGGATAGCGTGATCATCCTAATCTGCCTATTGTTAATTAGGGAAAAAGGCAACTTTATGACAAGCGATGGGGTTTAGCCATAGCCATTGTGCAACAAGCGGCACCTTGGCGAGCGCTGAAGCGCCGGCGCCTCCCGGCGCATTCCTCCCTGGGAGCGGCTAAACGCTGGCGTAATAGACGCCCCCATCCCTGCCGCCTCAATGCAACGCGGATTATTTAGGGTATAATGCGCGACAATTTTCTTTTTGGTGATAAGTACGATATGAACTCTCTGTTTGCCAGCACGGCGCGTGGACTGGAAGAACTGTTAAAAAGCGAACTCGAACGGCTTGGCGCTCACGGCTGCAAAGTGGTGCAGGGTGGGGTACATTTTCAGGGTGACGATCGTCTTCTGTACCAAAGCTTACTGTGGAGCCGCCTGGCTTCGCGCATTCTGTTGCCGCTAAATGAATTCCGCGTGCACAGCGATCTGGATCTTTACCTTGGCGTTCAGGCGATCGACTGGACGGAAATCTTTGACGTTGAAAGCACCTTCGCCGTGCATTTTAGCGGCGTCAACGAAGAGATCCGCAATAGCCAGTACGGCGCATTAAAAGTGAAAGATGCCATTGTTGACAGCTTCACGCGCAAAATCGATCGTCGTCCGACGGTGGCGAAACAACAGCCGGATATCCGCATTAACGTGTTCCTGCAGCGCGATATGGCCAGCGTGGCGCTCGATCTGAGTGGCGAAGGCCTGCATCAGCGTGGTTACCGCGATCTCACCGGTCAGGCGCCGCTGAAGGAAAATCTCGCCGCTGCCATTGTGCAGCGCTCCGGTTGGCAGCCGGGAACGCCGATGCTCGATCCGATGTGTGGCTCCGGTACCTTGCTGATCGAAGCGGCGATGATCGCGGCGGATCGCGCTCCGGGTCTGCACCGCCAACATTGGGGATTCAGCGCCTGGCATGGCCACAACCCGGATCTGTGGCGCGAAGCGGTAAGCGAAGCCCAGGTACGTGCGCGCCGTGGTCTGCAAGAAACCACCTCACGCTTCTTCGGCTCGGATATTGACCGCCGGGTGATCGAGATGGCGCGCGCCAACGCCCGACGCGCCGGTGTCGCTGAATTGATCGCCTTTAACGTTAACGACGTCAGCAAAGTAACCAATCCGCTGCCGGAAGGCCCGTGTGGCACCGTGGTCAGCAACCCGCCTTACGGTGAGCGTCTGGAAAGCGAACCGGCGCTGATTGCCTTGCACAACATGCTGGGTCGCATTATGAAAAGCGCCTTTGGCGGTTGGCAACTGTCGCTGTTTAGCGCGTCGCCAGAGCTGTTGAGCTGCCTGCAATTGCGTGCCGAACGCCAGTTCAAGGCCAAAAACGGCCCGTTGGACTGCGTGCAGAAGAACTACCAACTGGCGGCCAATCCGCAGGGCAGCGGCGGAGTACAGGTGGCGGAAGACTTCGCCAACCGCTTGCGCAAAAAATCTCAAGAAACTGGACAAATGGGCGCGACAGCAGGGCATTGAATGCTATCGCCTGTATGACGCCGATTTGCCGGAATACAACGTGGCGGTAGATCGCTACGGCAGCAAAGTGGTGGTGCAGGAGTACGCGCCGCCAAAAACCGTCGATGCGCAGAAGGCGCGTCAGCGTCTGTTCGATGTGATTAACGCCACGCTGGCGGTGCTCGATTTGCCGTCCAACCAACTGGTGCTGAAAACCCGCGAGCGGCAGAAGGGCAAAAGCCAGTATGAAAAACTGGCGCAGAAAGGTGAGTTCCTGCTGGTGGAAGAGTACAACGCCAAGCTATGGGTCAACCTGACCGACTATCTTGATACCGGTCTGTTCCTCGATCATCGTATTGCCCGCCGCATGCTTGGCGAGATGAGCCAGGGCAAAGACTTCCTCAACCTGTTCGCCTATACCGGCACCGCCAGCGTGCACGCCGGCCTGGGCGGCGCGCGCAGCACCACCACGGTGGATATGTCGCGCACCTATCTGGAGTGGGCAGAGAAAAACCTGCGCGCCAACGGTCTGACCGGGCGACAGCACCGTTTGATACAGGCCGATTGCCTGTCCTGGTTACATAATGCCGACGAACAGTTCGACGTGATCTTTATCGATCCGCCGACGTTCTCCAACTCCAAGCGGATGGAGAACACTTTTGACGTTCAGCGCGATCACCTGGCGCTGATGAAAGATTTGAAACGGTTACTGCGTCGCAACGGGACCATCATGTTCTCGAACAACAAGCGCGGTTTCCAGATGGATCAGGCCGGCTTGCAGGCGTTGGGACTGGTAGCGAAAGAAATTACCGCCCAGACGCTGTCGCAGGACTTTGCCCGCAACCGTCAGATTCACAACTGCTGGCTGGTAACCCATGCCGGCGAAGGAAAATAATTACTATGTCGTTAATTAGCATGTCCGGCGCCTGGCTGTCTTTCAGCGATGCGCCGCTTTTGGATAACACCGAAATTCACATTGAAGACAACGAACGCGTTTGTCTGGTCGGGCGCAACGGCGCCGGCAAATCAACCTTGCTGAAGATCCTTGGCAAGGAAATCCCGCTGGATGACGGCCGGGTGATTTACGAGCAGGATCTGATCGTGGCGCGTCTGCAACAGGATCCGCCGCGCAACATTGGTGGTACGGTGTTTGATTTCGTCGCCGAAGGGGTGGCGGAGCAGGCTGAACATCTGAAAGCCTATCATGCCATTTCACACCTGGTGGAAACCGATCCGAGCGAGAAAAACCTGACGCGTATGGCGCAGATTATGGAAATTCTCGATCATCAGGGGCTGTGGCAGCTCGATAGCCGCATCAGCGAAGTGCTGGCCCAACTGGGCCTGAATGGCGACGCGCAGCTTTCCTCGCTGTCCGGCGGCTGGCTGCGCAAGGCGGCGCTGGGCCGGGCGCTGGTGAGTTCCCCACGCGTGCTGTTGCTGGATGAGCCGACCAACCACCTGGACATTGAAACCATCGACTGGCTGGAAGGCTTCCTGAAGGAATTCCAGGGCAGCATCGTGTTCATTTCGCACGACCGCTCCTTTATTCGCAACATGGCAACGCGGATTGTCGATCTGGATCGCGGCAAACTGGTTTCCTGGCCGGGCGACTATGACCTCTATCTGACCAGTAAAGAAGAAGCGCTGCGGGTAGAAGAGCTGCAAAACGCCGAATTCGACCGCAAGCTGGCGCAGGAAGAAGTGTGGATCCGTCAGGGGATCAAGGCGCGTCGTACCCGCAACGAAGGGCGCGTGCGCGCACTGAAGGCGCTGCGCAACGAACGCTCTGCACGCCGTGAAGTGATGGGTACCGCCAAAATGCAGGTGGAAGAAGCGGTGCGTTCCGGCAAGATTGTGTTTGAAATGGAAGACGTCAATTATCAGGTTGGCGGCAAAGTGCTGGTGCGCAATTTTTCTGCGCAGGTGCAGCGCGGCGACAAAATTGCCCTGGTTGGCCCGAACGGCTGCGGTAAAACTACCTTGCTGAAACTGATGCTCGGTCAGCTGAAAGCCGACAGCGGCCGCGTGCACTGCGGCACCAAACTGGAAGTGGCCTACTTCGATCAACACCGCGCCGAACTGGATCCGGAGCGTACGGTGATGGACAACCTGGCCGAAGGCAAGCAGGAGGTAATGGTCAATGGTCGCTCGCGTCACGTGCTGGGCTATCTGCAAGACTTCCTGTTCCACCCGAAACGCGCAATGACGCCGGTGAAGGCGCTGTCCGGCGGCGAGCGCAATCGCCTGCTGCTGGCCCGCCTGTTCCTCAAACCAAGCAATCTGCTGATCCTCGATGAACCAACCAACGATTTGGACGTCGAAACGCTGGAACTGTTGGAAGAGCTGATTGACGGCTATCAGGGGACGGTGCTGCTGGTCAGCCACGATCGTCAGTTCGTCGATAACTCGGTTACCGAGTGCTGGATCTTCGAAGGTAACGGCACGATCAGCACCTTCGTCGGCGGTTATTACGATGCGCATCATCAGCGAGCGACCGCCAAGCCGATTCGTCAGGCCGCCCCGGTGAGTCAGAACAAACCGGTAGAGAAAAAAACCGAGCAACCGAAGAAGCCGGCTGCCAAACTGAGCTATAACCTGTTACGTGAGCTGGAACAATTGCCACAGCGCCTGGAACAGTTGGAAGCCGAGATTGAAGCATTGCAGGCGCAGGTTGGCGATGCGAACTTTTTCTCGCGACCACACGCCGAGACGCAGCAGGTATTGACCGATTTGGCGGCGGCGGAAGGGCGCCTGGAAGAGGCCTTCGCGCGCTGGGAAGAGCTGGAAGCGATGAAAAACGCCTGACAAATAAATGCGCCCGCACGCTGCTGCGGGCTATTTTTGTGCTATCGGCCTGAGGTCGGGGGAGGAATAGGGTGTGTTCCCAGCAGAATCATATGCAGCATAGCCATGCGAGCAACGGCGAGCCGCCGCAAGAGGGTCTGATGTTATGCCCGCAGTGCGACATGCTGGTGGCCTTGCCGCCGTTGACCTATGGCAGCAAGGCGGTGTGCCCGCGTTGCAAAACGACGCTCAGTGCCCGTTGGGAAGAGCCGCGCAAACGACCTATCGGCTACGCCCTCAGCGCCCTGTTTATGCTGCTGTTAGCCAATATATTTCCTTTCGTGAATATGCGCGTTGCCGGTATCGGCAACGAAATCAAACTGATCCAGATCCCGCAGGTGATGGTGGCCGAAGATTACGCCAGCATGGCCACGCTGTTTATGGTGTTTGTCCAACTGATCCCGGCGTTTTGCATGCTGGCGATTATCTTGCTGTGCGCCAGAGTGCGGATGCCGTCGCGCCTCAAAATCTGGATGGCCAAGGTGCTATTCCAGTTCAAAACCTGGTGCATGGTGGAAATTTTCCTCGCCGGCGTGTTGGTGAGTTTCGTCAAACTGATGGCGTACGGCGATATCGGCGTTGGCACCAGTTTTGTGCCTTATTGCCTATTCTGTCTGTTGCAGGTGCGCGCCTTCCAGTGCGTCGATCGCCGCTGGCTGTGGCAGGATATCGAGCCGGCACCGCAGATAACGCGACCGGTGACCGTCGGTCAGGCAGGCATTGGCCAGGGATTACGCTCCTGTTCCTGCTGCACCGCGATTTTGCCGGCTGAACAGCTGCAATGCCCACGTTGCCATACCCATGGTCACGTCCGTCGGCAACACAGTCTGCAATGGACGTTGGCGCTGCTATTTACCTCGCTTATCCTCTACGTACCGGCGATGCTGTTACCGATCATGGTGACCGAGGCGCTGGGCAACAAAATGCCGTCGACGGTGATGGCTGGGGTGATCCTGCTGTGGGGCGAAGGTTCCTACCCGGTGGCGATGGTGATCTTCATCGCCAGTATCATGGTACCGACGCTGAAAATGGTTGCTATCGGCTGGCTGTGCTGGGATGCCAATCGCCAGGGTAAACCGCGGGCTGACAGCGAACGGATGCATCTGATTTATGAAGTGGTTGAGTTTGTTGGCCGCTGGTCAATGATCGACGTGTTTGTCATTGCCGTGTTGTCGGCATTGGTACGTATGGGACAATTGATGAGTATTTATCCTGCTACTGGCGCGCTGCTGTTCGCCATGGTGGTGATCCTCACTATGTTTGCTGCCATGACGTTTGATCCCCGTCTGACCTGGGATCGCGTAAATGAAACAATAAAGAAGGAGCCGCAAGGTGACGGAAAATAATCATAGCGTCGCGGATATTGAAAAGATCAAACGCTGGTCGCCGGTGTGGATTATTCCCATCGTCACGGCGCTGATCGGTGCATGGATCCTGTTTTACCACTTTAGCCACCAGGGACCGGTGGTAACGTTATACACCACTACCGCAGAGGGGCTGGAAGCCGGTAAAACCCGAATCAAAAGCCGCAGCGTCGACGTCGGTACGGTAGAAAGCGTGACGTTGAGCGAGGATTTGAGCAAGGTGCTGATTCAGGCTCGCTTGAACTCCGGCATGGAAAAACTGTTGCGACAGGATTCCGCCTTCTGGGTGGTGAAGCCGCAAATAGGCCGGGAAGGGGTTTCCGGCCTTGGCACTTTGTTATCCGGCGCCTATATCGAGTTGCAACCGGGTAGCAAAGGCAAAGAAGGTAAAGAGGAATACCAACTGCTGGACGCACCGCCGTTGGCGTCGCCTGACGCTAAAGGGCTGCGTATCGTACTGGACAGCGACAAGTCCGGTCAGTTGAACGCTGGCGATCCGGTACTGTTCCGCGGTTATCGCGTCGGCTCGGTAGAAACCAGCTATTTCGATCCCAAACTGCGCGCCATGCGCTATCAGCTGTTTATTACCGCGCCTTACGATCAGCTGGTGACCAGCAACGTGCGCTTCTGGAAGGACAGCGGCGTGGCGTTCGACATGTCGGCGCAGGGCATGCGGGTTGAAATGGGCTCGCTGGCGACGCTGTTCAGCGGTGGCGTCAGCTTTGACGTACCGGATGGCTGGGAACGTGGCGCCAAGGCACAGGAAAAGGCGGAATATCAGCTGTACGACAGCCAGCGCAGCATCCAGGATTCGCTGTACACCGTGCACAAAGATTACCTGTTGTTCTTCTCTGATTCGGTTCGTGGCCTGCAACCGGGCGCGCCGGTCGAATTCCGCGGCATCCGTCTGGGCACCGTGGCGCAGGTACCGTTCTATAAACCGGGGATGGAGCAGCGTCTTGACAGCGATTACCGCATACCGGTGCTGATCCGTATCGAACCGGATCGCTTCCAGAAGCAGCTCGGTAACAACTTCGACATGGAAAAACACCTGAAAGACGCCGAAGCGCGTGGTTTGCGTGCCGCGTTGAAATCCGCCAACCTGCTGACCGGCTCGCTGTATATCGATCTGGACTTCTATCCACAGCAAAGTGCCTGGAAAGGGCCGCGTGAACTGTTCGGTTATCCGCTGCTGCCAACTACCAGCGGTGGACTGGCGCAGATACAGCAAAAACTGATGCAGACGCTGGACAAGATCAATGCGATGCCGCTGAACCCAATGATTAATGAAGCGACCAAAACGCTGTCGGAAAGTCAACGCACCATGCGCGAGACGCAGCAGACCATGAAGTCGCTCAATGACATCATTGCCAGTAAGGCGATGAAAGAGCTGCCGCAGGATATGCAAAAAACATTGCAGGAACTGAATCGCAGCATGAAAGGTTTCCAGCCGGGCTCGCCAGCCTACAATAAGATGGTTGGCGACATGCAACGTCTGGATCAGGTATTGCGTGAGCTGCAGCCGGTGCTGCGTACCTTGAATGAAAAGAGCAATGCGTTGGTATTTGAAGCCGCGACGAGCGACGATCCTCAGCCGAAGAAGGCCAAAAAATGATGAAATGGATTCCCGTAGCCCTGGCGCTGTTACTCGGCGCCTGTAGCAGTACGCCACAGAAAACCTACTATCAACTGCCGGCTCTGGCGGCGCCGGCGCAGGTCAGCGCCACT